>JAXGRZ010000001.1:0-36033 GCA_040765305.1 Hyphomicrobiaceae bacterium
AACAGTTCAACCTTGGCGATCATTGCAAGCCCAACGCAATTCGGGCCCACCGCTGGATGCGATGAGCCCGAATTGCAGTTGCTTTTATGCCAATATCAGGCGACGTGCTGGAGCTGCGGGTCGTCTGCAGCGTGATGACTTGCATCGGCGACAACCGATGTGTCGAGCGTGTAGACATCGCCAAGCGCTGCGCCATCGGCAGAACCGAACCACACATCCTCAGTCAGGATTGTCTGGCCATCGGCCGTTGTAGCAACCGACTGCATCAGGCGATCACCAGCCCCGTCAGCAACCATATCGAAATTGGTCGCGATCGACTTGATCCCCAGATCCTGAACCGAACGCAGCTCGCCATCCTGAACCAGCGCATCACCGTTATCAATCCAGACGCTAAGTCCGTCCAGCTCCGCTCCGGTGAGCTGATGGTCACCGTTGGTATCGAGCGATGCCAGCTTCTCGTAGCCATTAGCGAACGCACCACCCTGATCACCAAACAGACGACCTCCGTTCATGTCGCCGGCGGCGTTGCCATCGCGATTGTCAACCAGTAGGCCGTCGCCACTGCCATCCAGCCATTCAATGCTGTCAGCCTTACCATCCCCATTGATGTCGAACTGGACGGTTTTGCCGATCTCACCGGCATACTCATATGACGTCGAGGCACCGGTGACATTGATCTGGCCATCGCCATTGAGGTCGAGAGCAACCGGGGTGTGGCGCAGAGCAAAGTTCTCGATCGTCACCTGCGTGCTTGGGCTTTCAATGCACTGCGTGTCGTTCGAACCTGCAACGGTGAAGGTAAAGGTCTCCGCCCCTTCCTGTGCATCGGGTGCGCTATGCGAATAGGTCATTTGCATGTCGTAGAGCGCCTGGACACTGAATGCCTCGCTCGTCGTCGCACCGGCCTTGACATCGACGGTGAATGTCCCGTCGCTGCCGATCTGGATTTCCTTGCCGCTGGCATCAAGGATCCGGAAATCCTGGACAGCATTTTCAATACCAACCGGGAACTTCTGCAGGTCCTCGCGCGTCATGCCATACCGATCAAACATAAGTTTATCGATTTCGGGGCCCCGAGACAGCGCATCATCCTTGTCGGCTTGTGAACCGAAATAGAAGGTCGCTTGCTTATCACCGAGAATATAGCCGGAGAACAGTTTGATGCCGTAGTCCGCCAGGAACGCGGTCTGCTCACCGACACGAACCGTGAGGGTCGTATCAGCAGCCGCCGGCTTGTCGAGCGTGACAGAGAAAGCCTGAGTCTCGCCTTCCGTTATCGTGTAGTCCGCGGATGTGACCTTCGCAACGACATTCATATGCTCCGGCTCCGGTTCTGGCTCCGGCTGCGGCGCGGGCGGGGGGGAAGTGGTGAAAAGGTCATCCGTTTCGACGGTCTGATCGGTGAAGCAAAGATCGGTGCCCTTGGAAAGAACCTCGAACCAGTCTCCCTTCCACACCACAATGCCCTGCCCGTCCTCGGTCAGGCCCCAGCCGTAGTCCGCCGAGTTGCCATTGATGGCGAACGTACCCGACGTCGACGATCCAGCGCCGGCATCCGTACCGCCGGCGCCACCGTTGTCACCGCCACCGTTGTCACCATTGAAAAGAGAGTCTGTCGCGACGGTCTTATCGGTGAAGCAAAGGTCAGTGCCCTTGTCGAGGATTTCAAACCAATCACCATTCCAGACAACAATGCCCTGACCATCTTCCGTAAGACCCCAGCCATAATCGGAAGAACAACCATTGATCGTGTGTGCGCTCATTATCGACTCCTGTCAGGCGCTTGCAGGCGATCCATTCCGATCGCGGGTGAACTTTGCAAATCCAGTCGAACAACTCGTCTGGCTTGGCGCCCAGCAATCGCAGATTCCGTACCAGTGCCACTGCCGCCCGAAAAATGGGCCAAAACGGCTTATTGAAACGTGGGCGGAAAACAGGATTGCGTTTCGCGATGAAACGTTGAGTTTTAAAAAAAGACACCGAAATAAATACAAACAGACTCGCTAACGAACTGTTTGCGCAATGAATATCTGCCAACTGCGCCAATCAAGCGTTTTGCCCGACGACAACAGATTCCCAATTCCGTTCGGATATGAAGCAGACCACTGCTCAACATGGATTACGAGAAGACAAAACAATTGCTTCCACCACACCGGCAACACGACGGGACGTGGTGAGCGGTACTGATCATCCACAACGACCAATTTTGAAAAGCATCTTATCGGCTACCTTGAGCAAGGATGGCCCGCGCGGCTGACCAGAGCACCCATACCTCAACGGTTCTTGAAGCTTGTCTTCAAGGTCTTTGAGACCAGGCTCATACGCCGTGCTTTCCAACCCTGCTGCTGCGACCACTTCCGCCAGGAAGCCAGCGTCAACAAGCCAACTCGATGGGCCATGTGCCGAAGTTTGCGCGGCGGCGACCCGCTCAATTCCCTCTCCCCGTCCTTACGGGGAGAGGGAGAGGCCGCACTACGATCACCGCACCGGATCAAAACTCACGTGCACTCAGTCAAAATCGAAGGCTCCGCCCTGAAACCGCGAACGGTCCGCCCACTCAATCCCACGTCCTGATGATACATGCACCAGCCCGATGCACCGCGCGCTCCAACAGGGTGTTCAGGCTCGATCGCAGAGGATGTAGCTACCGAATGGAGTTTCGCTGAAACCTGGCCAGTCCTAGCCTCCCGCCCTGGGGGGCGATATCGCGCCAGTGCGATGACGGCCATGCCCCCGTGAGAAAGGCGGGCTACAGCTTGTGCGCCATGCGCACGCGCTTGGTTTCCAGATAGCGCTTGTTGTAGATCGACGGTTCGGTGTGGAGCGGCACCTGCTCGCTCACCTTGATGCCCTCAGCGCGCAACGCCTCGACCTTGGCCGGGTTGTTGGAGAGCAGCCTGACCTCGGGCATGCCCAGGTCGAGCAGCACGTGAGCTGCTAGATCATATTCGCGCGCATCAATCGGCGCGCCGATCTCGATGTTGGCATCGACCGTATCGAGCCCTTGATCCTGCAGCGCATAGGCTCGGATCTTGTTGACCAAGCCAATGCCGCGACCCTCATGATAGGGCAGGTAGATGAGCACCCCGACGGGGCTCGACGTAATGCGATCGAGCGCCGCCTGCAGCTGCGCATAGCAATCGCACCTCAGCGAATGAAAAATGTCACCCGTCACACAGCCTGAATGAACACGCGCGAGCGGCAGTTCGTCATTGGCGGCATCCTTCGAGCGATGAATGAGAGCCAGCGCCTGCACGTGCTCTTCGACGCCCTGGTAGGCGCGCGCATCAAGCATGACCTCCCGCCCACGCAACTCGATTGGAAGAATGGTTTGCGCTGACCAGTCGATTTTCAATTCAACAGATGTGACCACTTTCGGCTTCATTAAGGGTTCCGGGAAAGTCGATTGGCCGATTTATGCTCGCATTCGTGCCTTGACGTAAAGGGCCCAGTTCGTTGCAGCGCGCTGAACACCACGATACCAAGACAGTACCGACCATGAAACCTGACCCATTTTGAGGGTTACTGCGTGATGTGAGTGTCCTGCCTGATCGCTCGAATTTCAAACCTCAATGGCCAACGGTATCTGAATTGGGCCTATCAATGGGACATTTCAAGGGTTGATCGGCAATGCCCCGAGCCTCTCCACGCAACTTCCAAGCCCGAAAACACCGGCGAAGGACCGCGGCGCGCTCAGGCCTTCAATCCCTCAAGCGGTCGTATTCGATCTTGGGGCAGCGGTCCATGACCACCTTGAGACCTGCCGCTTCCGCCGCGGCCGCGGCTTCGTCATTGCGCACGCCCAACTGCATCCAGATAACCTTGATCTGCAGTTTGTCCTTGAGATCAATGGCCGCGCGCGTGACGTCCAGCGCCGCATCGGAATTGCGAAAGACGTCGACCACATCGACGGGGGCGGGCACATCGCCCAGCGCTGCATAGACGGTGCGATCAAGTATCTTGCCATTGGCGTGACCCGGGTTGACGGGATCAACCCGATAGCCCTTCGAAATCAGATAGCGGGCAACGCCGAAGCTCGGGCGCTCCGGATTGGCGCTGGCACCGACGATCGCAAACGAATGCACCTCATCGAGGATGGCGGAGATATAGGCGTCGTCGTAGGTGTCGTGATTCATGTATCAAGCCGTCAGTTTGGGTGGTGGCAATTTCGCCGGCGTGCCGTTCGCGCTTTTGGTGAATAGATCGGGTTAAACGCTCGAGTTCGCTCAATACCCCTTCCACTCGGGCTTGCGTTTATCGAGGAATGCGCCAATGCCCTCCTCAGCGTCGCGATAGAGCATGTTTTTGACCATGACGCCGACTGCGTAGTCATAGGCCTCACCAAGCGGCTGCTCGATCTGGTTGTAGAACGCCTCCTTACCGATGGCGACGGTCGCTGGTGATTTGGCAACGATGCGGCGCCCATAGGTCAATGCTTCTTCCATCACGCTGTCTTTGGCGACAGCCTTGTTGACGAGGCCATACTGGGCGGCCTCCTCGGCGCTGATCAACTCACCCAGCAGCAGCATTTCCATCGCCCGCTTGCGCGGCACGTTGCGCGACAGGGCAACCATGGGCGTCGAACAGAACAGACCGATATTGACGCCCGGCGTACAGAACTTGGCGGTATCGGCGGCGACCGCCAGATCGCATGAGGCAACCAACTGGCAGCCCGCCGCCGTCGCCGTCGCCTCAACAGCAGCAACAACAGGCTTGGGACACTTGATGATCGTCTGCATCAGCCCGGCACACCGGTCCATGGTTTCACTGAAGAAGGCGCGACCTTTATCGGCATCGGCGCGATGGGCCGTCATCTCCTTGAGATCATGGCCCGCGGAAAACGCAGGACCATTGGCGGCCAGGATGATGGCCGCGATCTCGGGATCATCGCCCAGCATTTCGAACGCCACCTGCAGCGCCGCCATCATGCCCAGTGACAGCGCGTTACGGTTCCTGGGTCGATTGAGCGTAACGACGGCGATGCCCGGCTCAGGCCGGGTAATCACTGCCGGAGCACTGGCCAGCTCAGCGTTTGCCGTATCGTGCATACGGATCTCCTTGCGGCCATGCCGCTCTTTAAGTCTATCGGCAGATGAAGCGCGAACGGCGGCCGCCTTAGCCGCCACCGCCGCTCGATGGAATTGCGATTCCCCGCATCAAGCTCCGGGTGATGTTCAACCCGGCGGCTCTTCTGACATCGCTCTACTGCATCGCGGCTTCGATCTCAGCGCGGTATTTCTTGACTAGTTCGATATTTTCCGGGTGAATGATCGGCGGCATCGACTTGATCGCCTCGTTCAACTCCTCCACGAGCAGTTTCTTCTCGGCTGCGGGAATGGCGCCGTCGGCTTCAATGTCCGCAAGCTCTTTCTTCATGGAGTCCTTGGGATCGGTAAATTCACCGCTCTCCGGATCCAGCCCGGCCATGACCATCGACACCGACGCAGAGACATCATCGAGTTCCTCGGAACTGGCAAAGCCATGCTTCTTGGCCACCACTTCGAGTTCCTTCTGCAGCTCCTCGTCAGGCTTGTCGCCTGCCTTCTCCATTTTGGCGGAAATGTCCGTCAGATCCTTCTGTGCGGAGATGAAGCTCTTGACTTGAGCCTCACTCAGCTTGATCTGCTTGCTTTCCGTGCCTGCATCCTGTGCCCAGGTCGGCGCGGCGGCGACGCCAACCGCCAATGTCAGCGCCAAAGCGAGTCGAGTGATGAAGCGAGCGATCAAACGCATGGCGCGCGTTCCTTTCTGTTTGTGTTGCTGGCCGTTAAAATCCCAATTCCATGGGACCAAACAGAACAAGTGAGACGGTAATAAGATGGCAGATCGTACAGCTACTGAGCCACGCCTCACGCTAGAGGAAGTCAGCGCGCTCATGAAGCAGCATTTTCCCCAAGTTGGCGACAACGGCAAGCTGATCTTGATCGATAGCGTGGACGACCGGGAGGCCCGCCTAAGGCTCCCTGAAAGCGTTGAGCACCTAAGGCCAGGCGGCACCGTTTCAGGTCCGGCGATGGTGATGCTGGCTGACGTTGCGGTCTATGTCGCAATCCTCGCAACACTGGGTGAGGCGGCACTACAGGCCGTTACCACATCACTCAACATCAATTTCCTGCGGCGCCCAGCCCCCGGGGAACTGATCGCCGATGCAAAGCTGCTCAAGGTCGGCCGTCGCCTGGTGGTCGGGGAAGTGGCCATTGCCGACGCCGCCAGCCAGACCCTGCTTGCCCATACGACGGCGACCTATGCGCTACCTGATCGCAATAATGGCTAACCCCAATGTCGCGGTATTATTTTACCACATAAGATAACTCACTGATTCTTTAATCTAAATCATGAGGCATCAAAAAATGATATTGACAGCCGTCAGGGCTGCGCCTACTCACCGGCACACACCGGTGCCGAGTTCAAGGTTCCGGCACGCAAAGTTTATCCCGACAGACCGAAGGCGCGGCCATGGCTCACCGACAAGGGCAGCCACACGGCGCTCATCCTTCGCCAGGAGCATTGAGACATGAAAACCTTCGTCGCCAAGCCCGGCGAGGTGGAGAAGAAATGGGTCGTAATCGACGCCGACGGCCTTGTCGTCGGACGGCTCGCAGCCCTCATCGCCACCCGCCTCAAGGGCAAGCACCGCGCCATTTACACACCGCACGTCGACTGTGGTGACAACATTATCGTCGTCAACGCCGAAAAGGTCGTCTTCACCGGCAACAAGTACGAAGATAAGACCTATCACTGGCACACCGGCTATCCCGGCGGCATCAAAACCCGCACGCCTCGCCAGATCATCGAGGGAAAATTCCCCGAACGCATCATCGAGAAGGCCGTTGAGCGCATGTTGAAGCGCGGTCCGCTGCAGCGCAAGCTGATGCGCAACCTCAAGGTCTACAAAGGGTCTGAGCATCCGCACGGTGCGCAGAACCCAACCAAGCTCGACGTCGCAAAAATGAACAGCAAGAATACAAGGGCCTGAGGATCATGTCGAACGAGACCAAGACACTTGAGGATCTCGGCGAGCTGAAGGATGTCACCCAGGCTGCCCCGGTCCATGTTCAAAAGCTCGACGCGCATGGGCGTGCCTATGCTACCGGCAAGCGCAAGGACGCCGTCGCACGCGTCTGGCTGAAGCCGGGACGCGGCAAAATCACCGTCAATGACAAGGACTTCACGGTCTATTTCGGCCGTCCGGTCCTGCAGATGCTTCTGATGCAGCCAATCAAGGCCGCCAACCGCGCCGACCAGTACGATATCAGCGTCACGGTCGCCGGCGGAGGACTTTCCGGCCAGGCCGGTGCGGTACGCCACGGAATCTCCAAGGCGCTGACCTACTATGAGCCCGAGCTTCGCCCAGTTCTCAAGCGTGGCGGTTTCCTCACTCGCGACAGCCGCACGGTGGAACGCAAGAAATACGGCCGCGCCAAGGCCCGCCGCAGCTTCCAGTTCTCGAAGCGTTAAGGCGTCTGCAAGGTTCTATTGCAAACAGCCCGCCGCTTCGGCGGGCTGTTCTGTTTTGTCGCTCAGCTGGCTTGTAACGCGGGCGGCAGAATGCCACATGTCGTTCCGCAATCCGCTGCGCGCAGCGGATGGGACAGCTACGCTGGCACCGCATTATGGACGCTCGGAAGCAGCGCTAAACCGCTCACAAGGGGGAGTTGGATGGAAAGCTTGGCCTTAAGTGCAGCAGGCACGCTGACGGCACTCGCCGAGGAGATCGGGCATGTTTTCTCGCCGACCTGGTGGCAGATGAACTGGGTGGCGCTGTTCAACATCTTGATGATCGACCTGACGCTGGCGGGCGACAATGCCATCGTCGTCGGCATGGCAGCGTCCCGGGTCAGCCCCGACATGCGCACCAAGGTCATCTTCTGGGGTATAGCCGGCGCCGTGGTGCTGCGCATCTTCTTTTCGGGCATTGCACAGCAGATGCTGCAGATCATCGGCCTGACACTTGCCGGTGGCCTTTTGTTGTTGTTCGTCTGCTGGAAAATGTACCGGCAGATCATCGATGGCGATGCCCATTCGATCGACACCGTCGAGGCCAACCTGGCCTCGGGCAGCGTTTCAGGCAATCAGGTCAGCTTCTGGGGAGCGCTGTGGACCATCATCCTGGCCGATCTGTCGATGTCACTCGACAACGTCCTCGCGGTCGCCGGAGCGGCAGGCGAGTCGACCCTGGTGCTGGTGATCGGTCTTGCCATTGCGATCATCCTGATGGCGGTCGCATCGACCTATATTGCCAAGCTGCTGGCGCGCTATCCCTGGATCGCGTGGATTGGCCTGCTTATCATTTTGTTCGTCGCGCTCGACATGATCTACCGCGACAGTCACCACATCGCCTGCTCCGCCTGGGGGGTCGGCTGCTCAGAAACCCTTTTCGATGGCATTATGCACCGGCTCGGACTCGGGCCAGGTGCGGGTTAGGACGCTTGACGTGATGACGACCAAGACAACTGAGACGAAAACCGTCTTCATCGATGGCGAGGCGGGAACGACGGGCCTGGAGATTCGTGAGCGGTTGGCCGACGCTCGCGACATATCAGTGCGCTCGATCGATCCGGAAAAGCGAAAGGACGCCGCCGCGCGCGCGCACTTGATGCGCGAGGTCGATCTGGTCGTGCTGTGCCTGCCTGATGATGCAGCAAAAGAAGCCGTTGCGTTGGCCGATCAGCTCGGCAGTCAAGCGCCCAAGATCATCGATGCATCCACCGCCCATCGCGTTGCACCGGGCTGGACTTACGGCTTTGCCGAACTCGAAGCAAACCAAGCGCAAGCGATTGCCAAGGCTCATCGCGTTGCCAACCCCGGATGCTACCCGACCGGCGCCATCGCACTCATTCGCCCGCTCATCGATGCCGGCATGCTGCCCGCCGACTACCCTATCACGGTCAACGCCGTCTCGGGCTATTCGGGCGGCGGCAAGTCGATGATCGAAGCCTACGAGGTGAAGAAGACCGCGCCATCATTCGAATTGTACGGCCTTGGGCTCGAGCACAAGCACGTGCCCGAGTTGCAAAAGTACGCGCGGCTGACACAGCGACCGATCTTCGTGCCCTCCGTTGGTAATTTCAGGCAGGGCATGCTCGTCTCGGTGCCCTTGCACCTCGACACGCTGCCGACAAGCCCGAGCCTGACGGACATCGAGGAGACGCTTGCCAGGCACTATGCCCGCTCACAGCTGGTCAGCGTCGTGCGCGACGCATCAACAAGCCTCAAGGGACGCATCAGCGCCGAGGATCTCAACAGCACCGACACGATGCAGCTTGCCGTATTCGGCCATCCCGGACACCGTCAGGCAGTGCTCGTCGCACGGCTCGACAACCTGGGCAAAGGCGCCTCGGGCGCCGCGGTGCAGAACATCCGCCTGATGCTGGGCCTTGGCGCGTGAGGCGCAAAAGCGCCCCACGCCCCCCACACCGCGGGCCCATGCCGATTGCCCAGCTCAGCGCCGCGCTGGCGAACAACTGATACGGTGAAGGTGCCAGACCGCGATGACGAAGACGACCGCCGCGCCGCCTTGATGCAACAGGCCAAGGCCAATCGGAATCGCGCCCTGCGCCGATACCAGCGTCAAAATGCCAATGCCCATCTGTAAAACGATGGCTGTCACCAGCACCGCGGCTGAGCCGATGACGCGCCCATCATCACCGCCACGCAACTGGAAGACGTGCCATAGCGCCAGCAGGCCGACCAGATAGGCCAACATACGATGGTCAAACTGAACCGTCGTCACATTCTCGAAAACGTTCTCGTACCAAGGGCTCAAGGTGAGCAGTCCGTTGGGAATGATGCGCCCATCCATCAGTGGCCAAGTATTATAAGTGAGGCCTGCCTTGAGGCCCGCCACCAACGCACCCAACAACACCTGCAGAAAGAGTACCGCCACCAGGACACGCGCCAGACCTACCTGGCCTGGTGCTACGGTCTCCAGGTGAATTGTCATATCCCGTGGCCGGGTCTCCTCGGCCAGCCAGACGAGCAGACCGAGAATGAGGAACGCGGTGCCCAGGTGCAAGGCGAGGCGGTAATGGCTGACGTCAACGCGATCGACGAGACCAGACTTGACCATGTACCAGCCGATCACGCCCTGCAGACCACCCAGTGCAAGCACGCCGAGCAACTTCAGGTTCATCCCGCGCGGAATCTTGCCAAGCACCCAGAACATGAGCAATGGGAGCGCAAAGGCCAAACCAATGAAGCGACCCAGAAAGCGATGCGACCATTCCCACCAATAGATAGTCTTGAACGCCTCGAGCGACATGCCCTTGTTGATCTCGTGGTACTCAGGGATCTGCTTGTACTTCTCGAAGGCTTCGAGCCAATTTGACTCGCTGAGCGGCGGTATGGCACCGATGATTGGCTGCCACTCGGTAATCGAAAGACCTGAATCAGTCAGACGGGTGGCACCACCGACGACAATCATGGCAACAACCAACGCGGCTACGGCGTAAAGCCACAGACGTACAGCTCCGGGCGAACCGTGCTGGTCCGTGCCGATACCTACTGCGGCGGACCGCGCGGTCGAATATGTTGTCATGGCTCCCATATCCTTGCGTTTATCTGGGTTGTCTGATTAACGGGCGTCAGCGCGCCAATCAATGGGCAACCAGACAAACCTTAGCCTACCGGCAGATTTCCAGCCGGATCGCCGCACCAAGGACAATATACCGGAGGACTTATGACGATCCGCACCCGCAAATTCGTCGGCACAATTGTATTGCTGCTGGTTATCGTCGTCTATGCCCTGCTGGCACTTGCCGTAGCGATCGTCCTGCAGGTCCATCAGGCGTCAAAGCTCATCGAACTCGCCTATTATGTGGTCGCCGGCCTGTTATGGGTGCTGCCCGCCGGAGCCGTCATCAGCTGGATGTCGCGCGGCGGCCCGCCCCGGCCTCAACAAAAATAAGGTTGTTGTTGCACACCGCCTCAGATCGTTGCATCTGCTTCAGGTACACGGCTACGGCTCAGTTTGTTCCAGAGACGAAATGGCAATCCCGAAAGCAGGACCTTGATATGGCGCAGGTCCTGATAGTCGCCGTTCAGCGAGAAGCGGGGTAGCTGCGTGAGACTTTCCCTGTGTCCTGCGTCGATCTGGCCTTTTCGCGTGGTAACGGCCGTCTTCAATCCCAGTTCTCGCGCCAGTTCGAAGTCCCGCTCACCGGCACTGTTGGCGCATCCGTAAGGGTAGCTGAAGTGCTGGCAAGGACGATTGAGCTCTTGTTCGATGCGGGCGATGGAGGCCTTCATCTCGTGGTGCGCGCTGGCCCGGTCGAGCTTGGCCACAGCATAGTGGCCAAGGGTATGCGCACCGATCGTCACCAGGGGATCGGCGGCCAGTGTGCGCACTTCATCCCAGTTCATGATCAATTCGCGGCACAGCGCATCGCTGTCGTAGCCTCGCGCGGCTGCCAATTCGCCAACCACCTTGCGTGCCTCTTTCTCCGGAAGGCTGCGCAACCACCAGTAGATCTGCGAATGGGCCGTCTTCTTGCTGGCGATGGTGGCGGTATCGTAATGGTGTTCGCAACCATCCTTGCGCACGCTCACGCGTTCAGAATTTGCGATCACCCGTTCCAACATTAACCACCACAGATCACCCTTGCCATCCATGTAATCGGTCGGCAAATAGACGGTGAACGGTGCACTGTAGCGCCTGAATACCGGCAGCGCATAGTGGAGATTATCGCGGTAACCATCGTCCAGCGTAAATACTGCAAACGGACGTTCACCCCCACCACGCGCAAGACGCTCAGGCACCTCGTCGATCGACAGCAGATCAAAACCAGCCTCGACGACCAAGCGGATGACTTTGTCGAGGAATTCGGGCGTCACCTTGAGGATGCGGTTGGGCTCGAAGGGCTGCACCGGCTCGGGCGTTACCCGATGCAGCATGAAAATCACTCCCTCACCGCGCGTGAACGGTGCAGCAATCTCGTACACCCCTGAATAATAAAGAGTGGACAAGGTTGCTTTCAGGATCTGGGCTGAAAAGCGTGTCTTTAACAACGTCAATACCACCGCTTCGCGCGTATGAAACCAATTTGGCACGATCATATGCAATGACCATGCGTTCTGCTGCCTCCATGGCGCTTCGATGAGCCATATGGTTAAGGAAGCGTTAACACATTGGCTACTGAAGAGGCACAACAGTCTCGCTCGCTGCGCGATTGTGGTGCCTCAGATCCTGGCTCCAGCTCCCGCAGCAAGGCCTCGACGCACGTAGCGATGCGCCCCTGCAGGATTGTCGCTGGTCCGGTTGAACCGCACCAGCGTGATGTCCGCAACCTCGAAACCGAGGAATGTGCCGGGCGCATCAGAGGGTGGCACCATGCTGCCTGACCCGGCCGCTACGGTAACACCGGCATCAAAGCGGCCCTGTATCGCCTCAAAGAGGGCGCGCGCAGCGCCTGGTTTCGCAACAACGATGATCTGTTCGTAGGCTTCATCGAGAGCATCGAGCAGCAAATTGAGCTTTTCTGGATCAAGCACCTGTTGGAGCGTGTCTGAGCCCAGAGCGCCACCGCAAGGGACGACATGAACCTGGCTGCCCGGAAGATTGCCGATCACGTTCTCAAAACTCGCAGTGCCCCGCGCCAGATCGTTGAAACCGGGCACGGCGTTAAGACCGATGCGGCGACAAAAACCCGTTCCATCCATGCTCCAGTCGATGACAACAGTCTGCTGGCCTTCACGGGCTAACTCTTCAGCAAGGTTCAAGCCTTCCAGACTCGGATCTATTGTGTTGGCCGTACTGGTAATGAGCGAGCGCACACCACCAGCGTGAGGTGCATGTGCGCGGATATGACGTGCAAGCCTTTGAACGGAAGCAATCTCTATAATCCCCGTGCGATCATTCGGGGCGCGCCAACCATTGCTTTCGACATCCCGGTTCAAGGACGCAGGCAGGGGTGGAGGCACGTGAACTCCACCAGCGTTGGCCGACAATCTATCAATGGCAACGCCACTCGTCGGCGGTCTGGCCACAAGTTCATGCTCCGAACCCCGCTCGGAACCCAGGCGCATCGGCTGGAGTCCGCCGCCATGAGCGCGGGCCGCAGAAAGCAAAGCGCGTGTGACCACCCATGCCGTACCGAACAGGAGGGTTGCGAAGGCGACAAGCGCCGTCACTGGAATCTTCTTTGGAAACACGGGCACGCTCGATGGCATGGCCTTGGACAGGATCTTGACCTCGACGGGAACAACACGCGTGCGCGTTTTCAGCTTGGCCTGTTCGAGATCCTTCAGCGCCCGAGCCAGTTCGTTCTGCTTGGACGTCGCAACCTCCTCCAACCGACGCAGCTCGACCCTGCCACTTGAGCGATTGGTTTCCTCCGCCTTGATCTCGGCAAGGCTCTTGGAAATCGATGCTTCGCGCAGGGCCGCAACCTTGGCCTCTTTTTCAAGGCTTTCGACAAGCTTGGAAATCTCGCCCCGCAACTGCTTTTTCAGCCCATCGAGATCAGCACTCAGCTGGCGCATGCGCGGGTGCCGTGGAAGAAGCGTGGCGGAAAGCTCGGAGATCTGGCGTTCAAGCGTGACGCGCTGCTGAACGAGAGCCTGGATGAGAGGAGATTTTTGCGCATCGGGCAAGGCATCGGCAGTGCCCGCGTTCATCAATTCGCGCGCTGATCGCGCGCGAGCCTCGATCTCGCTACGGGCCGCCTTAGCCTTGGTCAGCTCAGCCGTCAATTCGCCCAGCTGCTGCTCGGGCAGACCGACCTTGGATTGCCCCCCTTTGAACAGATCGTTCTCGCTCTTGAACTGCTCAACGGCAAATTGGGCTTCAGATACGTCCTTGCCGAGCCGCTTGATCTTCTCCTCCATCACCTCCTGCACCTGACCGATCTCATCAACGGTCTTCTCAGCCAGTGAGGCGCGATAAGCGCTGGCAAGGTGGTTGGCGATCTCGGCGGCCAGATCACTATCAGAGGAGGTAAAACGCACGCCAATAAAACGACTTTCCTTGGCGGCATAAACTTCCAGGCGCTTGTTAAAGTAATTCAGCACGCGATCGTGCTCACTCTCGCCAGGTCGCGGGCCCGACAGACCGATAGCGCGTAACAAAGAGCCTAAGCGGTCCGTGCTGCCAAGAGAACTGTTGAACTCGGGCAATGTCGCAAGTTTCAACTCGTCGGCGACACGTTGGGCGAGTTCCGGCGACTTCAAGGCACGAACGTGCGTGTTAACGGCGGCCGGATCGACAAGCACATTAACGCTTTCGGAACTGCGCGATCCATCTGTTGAATCGGTAAATGGATTAGAGGCGTTCTTGACCGCGACCGTCAGCTGCGCCTCGGACATGTATTGCGGCGCCATCATCGACAGAACAGCATATGTAAGGCCACCGCTCACCATGGCCGCCAAGACAAGCCATCTGCCGCTGCGGCGCAGCGAGCCCCAGATGCTCGTGATGTCGATATCGTCGGGAGACGCCTTGGTCGTGCCGCGCATTGTCCGCTCGCAAGAACTACTAAGCCATGTCCCAGATTAGAGCGATTGCAGGTAAGCAATTACTTAACCAGCGCGCCTGTCCCAGAAATATACCCGCACTCAGTAATTCTTAACCTTGCCGCCGTTAGATGGACGAAATACGTCCAACCCATCAACAAAGGGGCGCGCTATGTTTGTCCGTTGCGTTGCGATTCCCGTACTTGCTGCGCTGTTTGCATCTGGTTGCGCACGCAACGAGGGGTTTTTCGACGCCGACGGCGCCATTTTCGCTACCTCCAGCTCGCAGATTGCTCAACGCACAGGCGCCGCTGAAGATGCTTATCCAAGGCCGCACCCGCCGCCTGTGATCACGGTTGCTGAGCATTCTTCAAGCGGCGAACCGGCCAATCCGCCGATGCTGCCGCCTGGTCCCCAGGCCGTTGCTGAAAGCGATGGTCCCTACCTGCTCGACTCGGGCGACAAGCTGCGTATCTTCGTCTACGGCCAGCCTAATCTTTCGCGAATCTATACCGTCGATCACGCTGGCATGATCACCGTACCCCTGATTGGCGCGGTCAAGGCGCGGGGCCTTACCACATTCGATCTTGAGGGGGTCATTCGCCGACGCCTCGGTTCGGAGTACGTGCGCAATCCGCAAGTCACCGTCGACATGCAGCAAAACCGCCCGTTCTTCATCCTTGGCGAGGTGCGCAACTCCGGTCAGTACCCGTACGTTTCGGGCATGACGGTTCAAACGGCGATTGCGATTGCTGGGGGATATACTGAGCGCGCCAGCGAGCGCACCTTCCGCATCACACGGCGGATCAATGGATACGTCGAGCAGATTGAGGCACCATCAGACTACGTCGTTAAGCCGGGCGATACTATTTTCGTCTACGAACGGTTCTTGTGAGTCCACTGTGGTTCACAAAACCTCGCAGCTGCCCGCAGCGTTGGCGATTTGAACGACGATGACCACTTCTCTCAACATTCTCCATGTCCTGCGAGCGCCCGTCGGCGGACTATTCCGCCACGTTGCCGATCTGGCGCGTGCACAAGGTGCATCAGGCCATCGAGTCGGGGTGATCTGCTGCGCCCAAGCCGGTGACGGACTAACCGAAAGCCGACTGGCAGCACTCCAGGGCGACCTCGAACTGGGTCTGTTACGCGTTCCCATGGCACGTGACATCGATCCCAGGGACTTTACGGCAACGCGTGCAACCCACCTGCATGCCCGCAAGCTCGGCGTGGATGTGTTGCATGGGCACGGCGCCAAGGGCGGCGCCTATGCGCGGCTGGCGGCGGCTCGATTAAAGCGCAACGGCACCCGCGTGATCTCTGTCTATACCCCGCACGGCGGCTCACTCCACTACGCTCCCAGTTCCCTCAAGGGACGCGTGTTCATGGCGCTCGAACGCCACCTTGCACACAACACTGATGGTATCGTTTTCGAAAGCGCCTATTCATCACGGATCTATGCCCAAAACGTCGCCCCAGCCCGTAATATCGCGACACGGATCATTCCCAACGGAGTCGGCCCGGAAGAGTTTGTCGCCGTGGCAAGCGCTGAAAATGCCGCCGACTTCGTCTTCGTCGGCGAACTGCGCCGCCTCAAAGGTGTCGATCTGCTGCTCGAAGCGCTGGCCGCCATTGACGAGCCCAAACCGCCAACCGCAGTGATCGTCGGCGAGGGGCCCGACGCAGCATCCTTCAAGGCGCAAGCACAAACGCTCGGGCTCATGGGACGCGTCCAATTCCCCGGAGCCATGCCCGCTGCGCAGGCGTTTACCTTAGGGCGCTCGCTGGTCATGCCCTCGCGTGCAGAGAGTTTCCCCTACATCGTTCTGGAGGCGGGCGCGGCTTGCCTGCCAATGATCGCAACATCAGTGGGCGGGATTCCCGAAATCGCACACACCAGCACCATGCCGCTTGTTCCACCCGAGAACGCGACTGCGCTTGCTGCTGCCATGCGCCGCCATCTTGTCGATCGTGCAGGCGTGATGGCGCAGGCCCGCAGCCTACAGAGCGTCATCATGGACCGGTTTACAACGGCAAAAATGAGCGCAGATGTGCTCTCGTTCTACGACGACCTTCGATGCCGTTAACCGCTGCTTTAGGTTAACGACAAGTCCCCCCGGTCGTGATCAACCGCCCTTATGCTTATGGCATGTTCAATGCTTGCAAATCGCTTCACGAGAAAGTGGAGCGTGAACAAAGAGCATGTCGAACAAACAAATAGCCGCAAGAACCGGCACCGAAGATGAAAGTGGCAACTTTTCTCGTGTTTTCCTGACGGAAAGGATGCCGCCCCTGGCCGACTTCCAGCTGGGCAACCGCGCCAGCCTCATATCGCCGGCGGTTCTGGCGGCAGCCACGCGCGGCTTCGAATTCCTGCTTACCGCGATCATCGGATTTGCCATTGCCCTCATCTATGTCGATGAGCCGGCCTTGTTGACGAGAACCGCTTATCCCGCCGTGATCGTTTCGTTGAGCATCACAACGCTCATCACATTTGAGCTTCTGGGCCTTTACACCACATCCGCACTCTCCTCGATCATGCGCCAGATGCCGCGGGTGGCAATGGGCTGGACGGCAGCCTTTGCGGCACTTCTCGTCGCCATTTTCTTCATGAAGCTCGGCCAAGATTTCTCACGCGGCTGGCTTGCGGTCTGGTTCGTCTCGGGCGGCATGGCTCTGCTCGCCTCGCGCCTCGTTCTTTCACGTCTCATCCGCCGCTGGGCGAAAGAGGGCCGCCTCTATCGGCGTGCCGTCATCTACGGGAGCGGAGCAGCGGCCGAACAGTTGATCAACGAACTCGAAGCCAAGGCCGCCGGTGAAATCCGCATCTCAGGTGTCTTCGACGAGCGCGACGACGAGCGGTGCGCCGCCATGATCTCGGGCTATCCACGCCTTGGTGGACTCACCCAGCTTGTCGACTACTGCCGCAAAACCCGCATCGATCTGGCGATCGTCGCCTTGCCGATCACCGCGGAAAGCCGCCTGGCCCAGCTGATGAAGCAAATCTCGGTTCTGCCGGTGGACATCAAACTGCCTGCCGCGGCAACCTCGTTGCGCTTCAGCCCACGCACCTACTCGCGCATCGGCGAGGTCGCGATGATCGATCTTCACGACACGCCGATTACTGATTGGGGCCGTGTCTCGAAATGGATGTTCGACAAGGTCACCGGCGGTCTGGCGCTGGTTCTGCTGGCCCCCGTCATGGCAATGGTGGCCGTGGCCATTAAGCTCGACAGCCGCGGCCCGGTGTTCTTTCGCCAGAAGCGCTACGGGTTCAACAATGAGCTGATCGAGGTCTATAAATTCCGCTCAATGTATGTTGAGGGCTGCGATGCCACCGCATCCAAGCTCGTCACCAAGGACGATCCGCGCGTCACCAAAGTCGGACGCTTCATCCGCAAGACGAGCCTCGACGAGTTGCCCCAGCTCATCAACGTGCTCAAGGGAAATCTCTCGCTTGTCGGGCCGCGCCCCCATGCGCTGCACGCAAAGGCCGCCAACCAGCTCTACGACGAGGCCGTCGAAGGCTACTTCGCCCGCCACAAGGTCAAGCCCGGCATCACCGGCTGGGCGCAGATCAACGGCTGGCGCGGCGAAACGGACACGCACGAGAAAATCCAGAAGCGTGTGGAGTGTGACCTTTATTATATCGAGAACTGGTCGGTCTTCTTCGATCTTTATATCCTGCTGAAGACGCCATTCGCTCTGCTCAAGTCCGAAAACGCATATTGAAGCGGCTGGACACGTTTACCATCTGCACTGATACCTACAAAACGCCACCGGCCTGGTGGCGTTTTGCCATGTATGACACCTCGGTGTGGATTTGCGGCCGGCGGCACGTCCCTTGCTAGATGATCGGCACGTCCACGCGAGGGTAACGATGACGCATCAAAGTGTGACAGCCAGGCGGCATGGCCGCATCGCCCGCCCGCAACACGCGGTGGGCTTTGGCAGCGCATTTACGGTCACAACACCCTACCCAGCACTGACGATTACGTCTGCCGCGACGCCCTATCCTGCCACGCAGACCGTATGGGGTGGTGGACGCAGTTTCGTGCATGTCGCCAGCCTGGCTCTGGTCTGGGTTGCGATCGCAACATCAGGCATTGTTTTCACCGAGCCGGCACCGACTGATGCGATTTCCATCGGCCTTATTGTCCTGCTGCCGGTTGTTGGGCTGGTTGCCATTTCCCCCATGCTGACGGGCTATCTTTCACTCTGGCTGGTGACAGCGGCCGCCGGCTTCCTCGCCACAACGATGTCACCCTACATCGTCGACTCCGCCAAGTTCACGACGGTGTCACTTTACCTCTATGTTTCAAGCTTCGTGGTCGCCGCATTCGTCGCGCGAAATGCAACTGCCCATACAAAACTCATTTTCAACGCTTGGTGCCTTGCCGCCTTCTGCGCCACCGCTACCGGAGTAATCGGCTACTTCAACTTATTCCCTGGCGCCTATGACACCTTCACGCTGTACGGGCGCGCATCGGGAACGTTCAAGGACCCCAACGTATTCGGCCCCTTCCTCGTTGCACCCTTCCTTTATGCGCTGAACACGGCAATCGAGCGGCCATGGCATCGCATCGTGCTTCCGCTTGGTCTGGCCGGCTTTCTGGCCCTCGGCGTATTTCTCAGCTTCTCGCGCGGAGCGTGGTTCATCCTTGCGCTTGCGCTGGCCATCTATGGCTGGCTCTCCTACGTCACCACGACGTCCGATGCCCGGCGCATGCGCATCGTGCATCTGATTGCCATGGGTGTCGTGCTGGTTGGTGTCGTCGTTTTGGGCGCACTCCAGAGCGAGCGCATCGACGATCTCCTTGAACAGCGCGCCAGCCTCACCCAGAGCTATGACGTCGGCCCCGAGGGACGCTTCGGCGGTCAGCAGAAAGCTGTCGGCCTGATCCTCGAAAATCCCATGGGCATCGGTGCCACCATATTTACCAGCGTCTACCACCACGAAGAGGTTCACAACGTCTATCTGTCGATGATGCTCAATGCCGGCTGGCTCGGCGGCGCACTCTTCTTGCTCACCATCATGTTGACAATCGTGCTCGGGTTCCGCCATGCGCTCAACAGATCACCAGCGGCACAGCTCACGCAGCCCATGTTCCTCATCGCCTATGCGGCGTTCTTCGCCAACGTCCTGGAGGGTTTCATCATCGATATCGATCACTGGCGCCACGTCTACCTGCTGATGGCGCTGGTGTGGGGCTTGATGAGCGCTCAATCCCGCCAGCCGTCCACAGTAGATACTCAGCCAACCTGACCCAGCCCGCCCTGACATAGCGAGCATCATCGCCATCACAACACGTGCCCCGCCAAGCCTCGCCCACCCGGCCGTTGCAGCCGCAAGATATGCATCCTGCGGCCGAATGCCTCGCGCGGCCCGGTGCAAATCGGGTCTGGCGGACAATTGGCGTTTGCAACCTGCCAACAGCGGCAACGACAATTTGCCTCTTGGCAAGCGTTGACCAAAGTCAATATGCTTGTCCTCGGCTCCACCTAGATTGATCGGGCCGCGCTCGGTGCTACGGTAATGTGTCCGGCCCATGGGCTTCGGCCACAGCACCACATGGCGCAGGGCCCCATCGTGGCGTCGGCGCGGCAACCCGTTTCCTCCCGAGCCCGTTCCTATTTTAAAAAGCACGGTCCTGTTCAAAAGGAGAGGCGATGCGACCCGAACTTCTCCGGCGCTATGCCGCTCCCGTGCCACGCTATACGAGCTATCCAACGGCGCCACACTTTACCAGTGCGGTTGACCCCTCACGCTACGGCGCCTGGCTCGCGGCGCTGGAGGACGACACGCCTCTTTCGCTCTACGTCCACATCCCGTTTTGCAACGAGCTGTGCTGGTACTGCGGTTGCACAACCAAGATCACACAGCAAAAAGCGCCGATCGCGCGCTATCTGGAATCGCTTTCGCGCGAAATCGATGCCGTCGCCGGGCGGATCAAGACACGCCATCGCGTGTCGCACATCCATTGGGGTGGCGGCAGCCCAAGCATTCTTTCACCCGACCAGATCCGCGCCCTGGCAGGCCAGCTCAAGGAGCGCTTCGCGTTTGCCGAAGATGCCGAGTTTGCCGTCGAGATTGATCCGCGTGGCCTTGACGAGGCACGTGTCGCCGCGTTTGCCGAGGCCGGCGTCAATCGCGTCAGCATCGGTGTTCAAGATTTCGACATGGCCGTGCAAAAGGCCATCAACCGGCTGCAATCGGTGGAACAGACCGCGTGGGTGGTCAACACGTTCCGCGCCCATGGCATTGCCGCGATCAACGTCGATCTCGTCTATGGGCTGCCCTATCAGACGCTCGAGACGCTGGACACGACGATGGACCACGTCCTGGCGATGCGACCCGACCGGATCGCACTGTTCGGCTACGCGCACTTGCCCGGGCGGATCAAGCACCAACGATTGATCCCGGATAATTCACTGCCCGGGACGGAGGCCCGCCTGGCGCTGGCAACACGCGCGGCCGAGCGTCTGACGCAGGGCGGTTTCGTGACCGTCGGGCTCGATCACTACGCCCTGCCGCACGATCCGCTTGCGGGTGGCACCGTGCGCCGCAATTTCCAAGGGTATACGACAGATACGGCCGCCGCGCTGATCGGACTTGGCGCCTCCTCAATCGGGCGTCTGCCGCAGGGCTACGTGCAGAACACGCCGGCGATCGGCGAATATGAGCGGCGCGTGCTCGATGACGCGCTTGCCACCGTTCGTGGCCACGAGATGAGCGCGGAGGATGCCGCGCGCGGGCTGGTGATCGAGCGGCTGATGTGCGATTTCACGTTCCCGGCCGAGGAACTGCGGGCCCGCTTCGGTGAGATCGCCGAACCGATCATTGCCGAAGCCGATGCCCTTTGCGCAGCCGAGAGCGACGAGATGATCGCCCCGCGCGGCGCGGGAGCCGGCTTTGAGGTCACCGACAAGGGTCGCATCTTCGTGCGCACGATCTGCGCCAAGTTCGATACCTATCTGGGCAAGGGAAGCGCGCAGCATTCAGCCGGCGTGTGACAGGCGAAAGCATTGTCCGACGGCTTTGCTGCTTTGACGCAAACTGTGGGCTCAACGCTGGTGCCGGCTTTGCCGATCATCAACGCCAGAGCATTTTCCGACGAAGTGGTGACCGGTTCGTCACAGAAAATGCGACAAACCAAAGAGCTACAGCGAGAGTGTACGCACCTTAACGCTTTGCACGCGCAACAGCGCTGCGGGCACGGCCAGGGCCGCATACCACGCGTCGCAAGAGGGATCGGGGGGCACCGCAAGATCCACAATCGCAGTGCCCGTTTCGACAAACGACCCTGGCCAGTCTGGCGTTGCCGCCCCGGCCACCGTCTCGGCGCTTTGTCCCCCGGACTGATTGCGCCGCCCCAGCACACCCGCATGCGTCAAAAGCCGCGCCATGCCCATCCCATCCAGCTTTGCCAGCGCTTCAAGCCGCACCCAGGCGCTCAGAACCGGATCGCTTTGGACAGGAGCCTCGTGATCGGACGGTAATGTCTGCAAGGTTGAAGCACGAGGGACGAGCGGCAGAACGCGCGCCGCCTCGATCAACGCGGCCTGCCGTGCTGGCGACATGCGAAGGCTGCGCTGGGGCTCGATATCGACACCGACAGGCACCCCCGATGTGAGGGCAATGAGCGCGCGCCCCGCCGCATGCGAGATGCTGAACGAAACGGGCAAACCGGGCAACACCGGCTTGCCGCCAGGCAGGCGCACGATGGGCGCGCGCGCCAAACTGTCATTTCCAGTGAATGCACCAATTGCCACGCGCAATGCAATCGTCGCCAGCCGCCTCTGGCGCCGCAGCTGCGCGTGATTGACATCGCCAATATGCCTCAGGTCGTCCTCATCAAGACGCGGCCGCTGCCGTTCTTCGCCCTCAAGGGCTGCTGCGATCTGTTCCAGTTCAACCAGCCAGACTTCCAACACCACACACGCTCCCTTGCGAGAGAGCCCACGGGCCGGACTGCAATGTTGCTCATCCAGCCGCGCGGACCACCCGTTTCGATTTAACTGCCGCGGTGTTGTCTGGCTTGGCAGCGGGTGTATCCGTCAAGATCGCACGACATTCCTGCAATTCAGCAATTGCCTTGGCAATATTGCCAACACGGTCTGTTTCTGCCGAGTCGCGTTCTGGACTGCGTGGTGATGAACCCGCTTCCATTTTGGATGCGGCCCTGGGTGCACTGCCAGTGCTATTCGACTTTGCCGTAGCCCGCTCCACAGGTGTGAGAGCAGCTACGCTTTCCGCACTGTCAGGCAGCGAGGAGAGTGGCGGGGAAGTACCCATGGCAGGCCCCCCCGAAACCATCGCCGAGCCAACACGCTTGACCGCATCGACACCCCGCTCGCGCAGAATCTTCTGCACACCCTTTATCGTATACCCCTCAGCGTGCAGCAGGTGGCGTATGCCACGCAGCAACTCCATATCCGCCGGACGGTAATAACGTCGCCCGCCACCACGTTTCATTGGTTTGATTTGCGGGAATTTGACCTCCCAGAACCTGAGCACGTGCTTGTGCAAGTTCAATTCCTCGGCCACCTCGGAAATGGTCCGGAATGCTTCTGCCGCTTTCGCCATTGCCGCCCTCTTGCGCTCTGACTTTTCGCTACGTCGCTGCTGCTTGACCTCTCAATTCAAACCCCGATTCATCGCGGGGGACCTTACAACGATGATCAAGACGGTTCCCCCGCCACAGTCTCACCGCCTATTCGCGACCATCACAGCATCAAACCCGCTCACTGTGACGAACCGCACGCGCGTCCAAATACAAATGGTTGAACGCAAACAATCACTCAAATCACCAAAACACCCTTCACCCAGACACAACCGACCAGGTGCCAGGCATCGCAACCGCAGCCCACAACATCTGCCTTGTGCGAATTGACGCTCCCCCTCCCCCTCTTGCTCCCCTTGGAATGGGGATGCAGCTAGAGCGCTTTTCAATCCGATGGAACGGAACCGGCGCTCTAGCTTCTTGTTTGGTCGCATTTTCTTCGACGAACCGGTGTCCACTTCGTCGGAAAATGCTCTAGCCCGTTCCGTTGACCGCAGATGAGCGCTTGGAAAGGCCCTCGTTAATCTTGTCCTTCATGATGTTCGAAGCGCGGAACACCAGCACCCGGCGTGGCGTGATCGGTACTTCCTGCCCGGTCTTCGGATTGCGGCCGACGCGCTCACCCTTCTCGCGGATGCCAAACGACCCAAATGACGACAGCTTGACGTGCTCGCCCTGCGCCAGCGTGCTGGAAATCTCGCTCAACACAAGTTCGACCAGTTCCTGGGATTCGTTGCGGGGCAGCCCCACCTTACGTACCAAGGCCTCAGCCAGATCGGCACGCGTCAACGTCTTGCCACTCATCCTCGTCCACTCGCTCCCGAAATCATTTTCGCCGTGCTTTTTGGCCATGCTACCGGTGGCGGCGGCGGCGGTCAATCACGGAAACGGTCAACCGACTGAAACTCAAAGCATAATCTTTAGGAATGGAGCCTCTCGGTGCTTTTGGCACGCCATGAGAGGCTGAAAACTACCAGCGCGCCAGCACCGCGCCCCAGGTAAACCCACCCCCCATCGCCTCCATGAGCACGAGGCTACCTTCCTTCAGGAGGTGATTTTCAAACGCGTGGTTGAGGGCCAGCGGGATGGACGCCGCGGACGTATTTCCATGCTTATCAAGCGTAACGATGATCTTGTCTGGGCTGACATTGAGCTTCCTGGCAATGCCATCGAGGATGCGCTTGTTGGCCTGATGAGGCACAAACAAATCGATGTCGTCGGCGGCGTATCCGGTCGCCACCAGGGTTTCCTCGATCACGCCGGAAATCTTTTGCACCGCGTGTCGGAAAACCTCACGTCCATTCATTCGCAGGTAACCGGTGGTCTTGGTCGAACCGGGCCCACCGTCGACGTAAAGAAGGTCCTCATGGCGCCCATCCGATCGGATCCGCGAGAACAAGATGCCGCGGTCCTCGCGTGCGCCATGCGTCGGCTGCGCCTCCAGCACGACCGCACCGGCACCATCGCCGAAGAGCACGCACGTACTGCGATCACTCCAGTCGATAATCCGCGAAAACGTCTCGGCGCCAACAACCAGGGCCCGGCGGAATTGTCCGGTCCGCAGGAGGCTATCGGCAATCGTGAGTGCATAAACGAAGCCGGAACATACCGCCTGGACATCAAACGCAGCACCACGCGTGATGCCAAGTCCCGACTGGATGCGCACAGCGGTTGCCGGGAAGGTTCTGTCCGGGGTCGCCGTGGCACAAATCACCAGATCGATGTCGAGCGGATCGATGCCCGAGCGGACCAGCGCCTGCCGGCAGGCGGCAATCCCAAGATCCGACGTCAGCTCATCGTCAGACGCAATGTATCGGGAATGAATGCCTGATCGCTCAACAATCCAATCGTCCGAGGTGTCGACCACTTTGGCCATGTCCGCATTCGTCATGACGCGCCTTGGTAGGCAGGCGCCAACACCGCGGATCACCGATCGATTGACTACTACCACTCTCGTCTCGCTTTCCGGTCAGGCCAGCTCTACCGGCAAAGTAATCCGGACACGCTGGCAAGACCCATTTCTCCATTCGTCGGTTTCAGCAGGGCAAAGCCGAATTGTGTGGACTTTCACCACCACTGTTCAGCTCTTCCCGTTAATCTCGGCTTCCAGCGCCTCGTGGAATGTGTCGAGATCTGCGGCAAGGCGTCCGACAAGTTCGGCTTCCGCCATCTCAAAGCCTAGATCAACGGCGCTGGCGAAACCGAAAGCATCGGTACCACCATGGCTCTTGATGGCAATGCCATTGAGGCCGAGGAACGTGCCCCCGTTGACGCGCCGCGGATCCATCTTGTGCTTCAACACCTTGAAACCGCCGCTCGCAAGCATGGCACCAAGCTTGGAAAACAGTGAGCGTCCCATCGCGTCTTTCAGGTACTGGCCGACCTGGCGCGCAGTGCCCTCGGCGGTCTTCAACGCAATATTGCCGGTAAAGCCCTCAACAACGATGACGTCAACATCGCCTTTGCCAATCTGATCGCCTTCAACGAAGCCCTTATAGATGAGCGGCAGCTTAGCGTCCTTCAGCCATCCATGGGCCTGCTTGACCTCATCGGCTCCCTTAATCTCCTCCACACCGACATTGAGCAGCCCGACCGTGGGGCTCTCGATGTGGAATAGCGCGCGCGCCATCGCCGCACCCATCATGGCAAAATCGCCCAATTGGCGGGCCGTCGCGCCAATGTTGGCACCGACGTCGAGGACGATACATTCAGCATTGATCGTAGGCCAAAGCGCCGCTATTGCGGGTCGTTCGATGCCTGGCATGGGGCGCAAGATAAGTTTGGCCATGGCCATCAGCGCGCCCGTATTGCCAGCCGAGACGGCAACATGGGCCTCACCTTTCTTGACCGCCTCGAGCGCCAGCCACATGCTCGATCCCTTGCCCCGACGCAAGGCTTGACTGGGTTTGTCATTCATGGCGACGACAATGTCGGTAGGCAAAACGCGGCAACTCTGTTTGAGGCGCGGATACTTTTCAAGTTCGGCCTCGAGCTCCTCGGCCCGACCGGCGATCAGGAATTTGAGGCTTGGATGGCGCTCGATGGATATGGTTGCCCCACCGACGACCACCGAAGGACCGTGGTCTCCGCCCATGCCATCAAGCGCTATGGTCTTGAAGTGCTGCATCAGATCGCGACGACTAGCTCATGTTCATGCCCAATGGAAACATGAATACGACCCAGACCCTTGTTTTAAGCATGTTTTTTGTCAAACCGCTGTACACTTCAACTCAACATGCCCCAGAGAGTCTTACGCCCCGATGGGATCGGAACGGCACTCTCACTCCATGATTTTTCGCATTTTCCTCGACGAACCGGCGTCCACGGCGTCGGAAAATGCTCGAGAATTCTCAGAGCGTTATTTCGCTCCTGGCAACTGGTCGTGACATTTTGTAGGGGAGCCCCCCTCGTCCCCCGACAAACGGCCCGGAAGATAACCTTTTGCGGATGCCACACAACAGCTTTTTGCAGATGTCGAACAACAGCTTTCTTCAACGTCGTCGGCTCTGCCCGCGCGGTCGAGCCGTAACAGCAATACCGGAGAGCGCACACCTCTGCGGGATCGTCTCAAGTTTTATCCTTCAAGACTGCTAGGAAAGCGAACGGATTATTGCTTTTGTCTTTGCCCGCTTCGCCGCCGCTCTCACACCACGCGAAGGTAGCGCCAGGCGCGCGCGGATATGGCTCGATCGCAGTGGACAACTGCTCATAGATCAACCGCCCCACCTCAATCACACCCTGTCGAATAGCTTCTGGAGCAGATACGGCGAGCGCCTCGCGTTCCTCAGTTTCTTCGCATCGACGGGACTTGGTCAGCAGCTCCTCGGGCCAGTACTCTTCCTCGAACGACTCGTTGATGTCAGTGTGCACCGGCTCCAGAGTGATGATACATGCCTGCGTAGCGGCCGCCGACAGCTCGCCCTTCACTCTGTATCGCCCCGCACCGATGGGGCCAACGCGATAGGACACTTTCAGCAGCAAAAACGCGGGAAGCTCGAGTGTCGCGGCAAGTGCTACAAGCTCCAGTGGTGTTGCCTCGCGTTCCACATCAAGACCACGTTCGGGGATATCGGCAATCCGGTGGGACCAGTGCGCAAGCGGCTCTGGTGGATTGCTGCTCATCGTCGTTGTGGGTGTTGTTGTCGGCATGGCCACGCCCTTTATCGTCGCATCATCATCTGTGCCATTGCATCAAGCGGGAAGCGGTGTGGTGAATGCCAAGCCGGCAATGACCGCTTCGCCGTCCGCAGCACAAAGCGCCTCACGCTGGCGGAAGGCATGTGCTGCCAGCAGTGCGGACTTGATCCGCACGTGGGTCGGCGCGTCCGGCTTGGATTGAGGCGGACGCGAATCACTGGTGCCCTGTCTATCGCCCGCCACGTCTTGCGCCCCGATCACACCTTCCCCGGCAATGAACAGGTCCAGCGCCGCAGCCATCGCCTCACGGTCATCGGCATCGAGTGCCGCGCGGTAGGCTTTTGTCCGCTCGTAAAACCCGGCAGCCGCCTTTTTCACCTTCTTGGGCACCGAAAGATCGCCAACACCGATCTCGCGCATGCAATCATCCATATCGGTGAAGAACGCTTCCAGCGTCAGGCGGCTCGTCTCCTTGGCAAGCTCGCCCTCTGCGCGCAGCCGTTCCAGGACCTGGAAAAGCGTCAAAACGATCATTTCGTAACGGCCGTTCAGCGTATCGGGCACGCCATAGTCGCGGTAGAATTCGCTCTGCCGTGCAGCGGCCACGACTGCGCCATAAAGCTGCTTAGCTTTACGCGTGTTGCTGGCGCGGGCTGCAAACCATTTCAACATCAACCATCCGTCCTCGTTGCTTCTCGCTAATCGTTGTGCCGCCACTGTAAGCCGCTGCAAATGGCGGGGAAGAAGTGGTCTAGCGCGTTGCATAAGCCTCTGTCTCGGGCTAATCGGCGCAAGAGGGGACGATGGCGGTGATTCCCGCGCTGACAGCGTACTCATATCGGGGTGTGCATATTCCATATCGGGACAGACAGGATATGGCTGGTTATTGCACTCAGGGGGAGGAGCCAAGCAATGAAGGCAGGATGCACCAATGGCGTCATGCGGCACGCTGGGCGGCTACGCGCCACCGCGGGCTCTTCGCTGCTGGCGGTGACGTGCGCCATCACACTGCTTCCCGCCCTCGCCGGCTGCAGTCCACAGATCATCAAGCACGGCCATCAATTCCGAGAGACCGATATCCAGCAGATCCAGCCTGGCATGTCGCAGGAACAGGTCAAACTGCAACTTGGCACGCCCGCCACGACAACCACGATCAATAATGGGCAGGCCTACTACTACATTGCCTCGACCATGAGCCAGGCAGCCTTCCTCAAGGAAAAGGAAATCGATCGCAAGGTGCTGGCCGTCTATTTCAATCCGATGGGCTCTGTCGATCACATCGCCCACTACGGCATGAAGGACGGCAAGGTGTTCGATTACATCTCACGCACCACAGCGGCCCCCGGCGGCAAGGATGATGGCATCTTAAAGCAGCTGTTCCGCAACCTCGGCACGCGCCAGCTATACGGCGAATAAAACGTCGAAAGCACGATGACCGGCCCCCAGTTTCTGCCCCCTGGTATTCCAGATCGGCTGACGTTTGGCAGCCACGCCACGGACTGAGCCGTCAAATCCACAAAATCGGCGACCGGTCCTTGGCAACAGCGGCCACCGTTAATCCTAACAAACAGTTAGCGCTGCAATTGGCGTGTCCTTTTAGGAAGTACACGTCGTTCTGGCATTGGACGTGCACAACATTTGACACCATTTCAAATATTTGTGGACGTGATCATGTCGTACGCTGAAATTTTGTGCATCACGCTTGTGCTAGCAACCATTGGCTTGCTTCTTTTCGCCGACTTCAACCGGCGCCTCAATAGTTCGCGAATTGCAGCAATGCTGGCGCTTTTGACAATCGCCGGGGCAGACTACTTCTTTGTCACATCAACGCCTTTCGGAAATGGCTTCGACGTCAGTGAACCCACCACACCCAAGCGCCAACAGAAAAGATCAGGCCGCAATGCCGGGCAAGCCCATGCCTCACAAATGGATACCGAGTCAGAGGATCGTGATAGTGCTTCCAATGAAGCCACCGAGCCAATGGAAGCGGCCGGTGGCACAGATATGCGTACCGCATTCGAAGGCACGAGCCGTTCCCTTAGTCATTGGCTAAAGACGTGGCTTGGCGGGAAACCCGCGAGCACTCCGTCCTTAGTGCACGTCCGCGACTTCAAGGACTGCCAGGCATGTCCAGAAATGGTGCGCATTCGAGCTGGTGTGCGTTTGATTGGCGATCCCAAAAGCGAAGGCGCACCCGCTTTAGGGCTCATGCCTCAGCAGAAAATGCGTGTTTGGCCGGGTTATGCTGTTGCACGAGACGAAATAACGGCAGCCCAGCTGCGGGCGGCTGGGATCACGCCGCGTGGCGGTGACACGTGCAAAGCAACCGCAAAGATCGACCACAGTGCGCCGGCAGCATGTGTTACGGCCCACGAGATGCAGTCCTATATCGGCTGGCTCAATCAGAACACAGGACGCCGTTACCGTCTGCTCAGTGCTGCGGAATGGGAATTTGCCGCGCGCGCCAGCATGGACGATGACGCGAGCGCCCGGCACATGGGTGGCGGTCTGGCTGAAATGGTGGCGGACTGCTGGTCAGGTGACGCGACTGCAAAGCGGATCAAAACCATGGCATCACATTGCCCGTACCGCGTTGTGAAGGACGGCGCAGATGCGGAAAGCCAGGACTTGCAAAATCCTGCCGTGCGTCGGCCCTTCGAGGCGGCTTCGCGCTCGCCTCAAATCGGCTTCCGCGTCATGCGGCCATTCGATCTCACGGCAAAGAATGGGTTCTGAAGACTGACCGAAAGCGGCACACCGCATGCCTTGCGATCTGACCAAATTGGATCAGAACACTCGTATCTTGCTCTTTGCTGCAACTTGTCGCGACAAACCAGTGTCCACATCGATGGACATGCTCAGGTCAAAGAACTAGATCGTGTTTGTGTTTCCATGAAACATGAACACGATCTAAGCGCGCCGGAGCTACTGCGGCGCGCGCAGCGTCTCACAATCCCAGGAGCGACAACAGATTGCCACCCGCTGTCGGCGGCGGCGACTTGAATTTCGACATCTCGCTGGCAACTTCCGCATAAAGACCCGCCAACCAACGCGGCTGGTCCGCGCGAATGGCGGGGATAGCGTTGTGGCGGAGGTCGGTCGGAGCGATCACCACGTTGATGTGGCTCACACCGATCTCGGCGGCCAGGACGAACAATTCCTCCGCCGCCTCATCGCCCATCGCAAGACAACCGGCCGAAGACCTCTTGCCGTGGATCATGATGTCGCCACCCAGATCGCGGCGGCCATCCTTACGGGCCATCTTGCGATCGAATGCATTGGGATAATTGACGCGCATCGAGACGTGATAGCGGCTGTTGGGATTAAGGAACGAGATGCGGTAGATCCCCTCAGGAACCTGCTTGTCACCGCGCGTGAGCTTAGGCCCGGTGCGCCCGCTTGCGGCAAGAACAGGGTAGGAATGCACGAACATCCAAGCGCCGCCTTGCGAGCGCGCATGAAGCTCCAGATGCTTCTTATCCTTGATGGCGACAAGTGCGATCTCGGCAGGCGGCCAGGCGACCTTTGCCGCTTCGAACCTTGCAACGATACGCTTCGTCGCGGCGGGCCCGATCTCGGCAAGCCGTTGCCCCAGCGATCCATAGCGACGCGGCGATGGCGCGCGGTTCCGCAGCGTCGGTGATGTGGCCGGGGCTACGGCGCGGGGCGTGCCCTGCGTGCGCGCGGTGTGTGTCTGTGTCGACCAGGTACTTTCATCCTCGCTATCCAGACGCACAACTGGCGGCCATTGTTCAGCGGATGGGTCAAATGCATCGGGGGGAGCAAATTCGAAGCGCGAGACTTCTGGTTCGGCAAGGTCGGTGAATTCGAGCTCTGCAACGTTCGGTTCGGGATACAAAGACTCGCGCGGCAACGAACCGGTCTCCAATGCGCCAGACACCGTGGGCCTATCGGGCATCGAGACCTGCGGCTCATCTGAGATCTGATCAATCGCCAGCATGGCAGCAGCCGTCGTGGCCGCACCGACCAGTGCGACCGTTACCAGAGCTGCGCGTTGGCTCAATCCCATTCTTCACCCGTGTTACGTCATGCGTGCAGTTTCCACTGCACACCACAAGATGACTGATTCGTGTTCTCGATTGGACCGAGGCCGCAACGAATCTCTTGGAATAATGGGGATTTTTCACGCGCCAACAGGCTGTCCGTGGTGTCAAATTGAGTACAATTGCCACCCAATCGCGAGGCCGGAATGCACGAAGATGCATAGAATACAACTGTATTTCAGGCCGCTTTTCGCGCCTTTCCGGCAATATCGGCCAGTTCGGCAATGAAGGCACGCACGCCTTTCAAGCGCTTTTCTGGCAGATCCCAGTCGGCCTTGAAGACAAGGCGATGGTCAGGTTGCAGCTTCACCATTGCGCGCGAACCTTGCATCAGCTGCACGAGGCCCTCGGGATTGGCGAACGTGTTCCTGCGGAAGGCAACGAGGGCGCCTTTGGGACCTGCATCGACCTTGGCGACGCCCGCCACCCGGCATAGCCCCTTGATCTCCATGACATCGAGCAGATGTTTGACCTCCTCGGGCATCTCGCCGAAGCGATCGACAAGTTCGGCGGCAAAGGCATCGATGTCCTCGCGCCCTTCCAGGCCGGACAGGCGGCGATAAAGCCCCAAGCGCAATTGCAGGTCACTGACGTAGGCCTCAGGGATCAGGATCGAGGTGCCCAGCGAGATCTCGGGCGTCCATTGCTCGGCGCCCTCGCCCATGTCGCCCCCCTTCATGGCAGCGACCGCCTCCTCGAGCATCGACTGGTAGAGTTCGAAACCAACTTCGCGGATGTGCCCCGACTGCTCCTGACCGAGCAGATTGCCGGCGCCGCGGATGTCGAGATCGTGACTTGCCAAAGAGAACCCGGCCCCCAGCGCATCGAGCGAGTGCAGCACCTTGAGACGCTTTTCGGCACCCTCGGTCAGCACCTGGTTGGCCGGCGTCGTGAAATAGGCGTAGGCGCGCGTCTTGGAGCGGCCAACGCGGCCGCGCAACTGATAGAGCTGGGCCAGACCGAACATATCGGCGCGATGCACAATGAGCGTGTTGGCATTGGGCACATCGAGACCCGATTCGACGATCGCGGTCGACAACAGCACGTCGAACTTGCCCTCGTAGAAGCCCGTCATGATGTCCTCCAGCTCGGTCGGCGTGAGCTGGCCGTGGGCGCGCGCAACTTTCAACTCGGGCACCGCTTCGGCGAGGAATTCGGCAACGTCGTCGAGATCGGCAATGCGTGGGACGACATAGAACGATTGGCCGCCGCGGAAACGCTCACGTCGCAGCGCCTCGCGGATGATCACTGGATCAAACGGCGAGATGTAGGTGCGCACAGCCAGGCGGTCGACCGGTGGCGTGGTGATCAGCGAGAGTTCGCGCACACCGGTCAGCGCCAGTTGCAACGTCCGCGGGATGGGCGTTGCCGACAGCGTCAGCACGTGCACATCCTCGCGTAATTTCTTCAAGCGCTCCTTGTGAACGACGCCGAAGTGCTGCTCCTCGTCGATGATGATCAGGCCCAGCCGTGCAAACTGGATCTGCTTGCCGAGCAGCGCATGCGTGCCGACGACGATGTCGATGGCACCGCTCTTCACCCCCTCCTTCACATCGGACAACTCCTTGGTGCCGACGAGCCGGGAGGCCTGGGCAATGTTGACCGGAAGGCCATGGAAGCGCTCCGAGAACGTCTTGAAGTGCTGGCGCGCGAGCAGCGTGGTCGGCACGACGACCGCCACCTGCAGGCCGTTCATGGCGGCAACAAAGGCGGCGCGCAAGGCAACCTCGGTCTTGCCGAAGCCGACGTCGCCGCAAACCAGGCGATCCATCGGGCGGCCGAGATTGAGGTCATCGAGAACGGCGTCGATGCTGGCCGCCTGATCCTCGGTCTCATCATAGGCAAACCTCGTCACGAACTCGTCATAAGCGCCGGTCGGTGGGGCAATCGCCGGGGCTTCACGCAACTGGCGCATGGCGGCGATCTTGATCAGTTCGGCGGCGATCTCACGCAGCCGCTTCTTCATGCGCGCCTTGCGCGATTGCCAGGCGACACCACCCAGTTTGTCAAGCTGCGCGTTGCCGTCGTCGGAGCCGTAGCGCGACAGCAGTTCGATGTTCTCCACCGGCAGGAACAGCTTGTCACCACCGTGGTAGGTCAGTTCAAGGCAGTCGTGCGGCGCGCCCAGTGCCGTAATGGTCTTGAGGCCGGCGAAGCGGCCGATGCCGTGGTCGGCGTGGACGACCAGATCGCCAACAGAAAGGCTCATTGCCTCGGTCAGCACGTCGGCAGCACGCTTCATCTTGCGGCGCGGACGCACGAGGCGATCGCCCAGGATGTCCTGCTCGCCAACCACCGCAACTTCCGGCGTCTCAAAGCCCTGCTCCACCCCGACGACGGCAAGCGCGGTGACATCTTGCGGCAGCGCCTTCACCTCATCGAAGTGCTCGACCTTGCGCATCTCCTTCAAGCCGTGATCGCCGAGCAGCGTCATCAAGCGCTCACGCGCCCCCGGTGTCCAGGCGGCAACGACGACCCGGCGCTTGGCCACGTGCTGCTTCAAGATATGCGCAACGACGGCATCGAAGACATTGACGTCGCCCGACTGGCGCTCAGGCGCGAAGGAGCGCCCCGCACGCCCAGCCCATGAGCGCACGTTATCGGCCTCCGGTTCATCGAAGGGCGTCAGGCGGAAGATCGCATGCGGGGCGAGCGCCGCCTTCCAGGCCGCTCCATCAAGATACATGCGCTCAGGGGGAACCGGCTTATAGGGTGCAGCCCCGAACGTCTCGGTCTCGCGGGCCTCTACACGCGCCTCATAATGTTCGTTGATCAGGTCGAAGCGCTGGCGGATGGCGTCCTCAGCCAGATGATCGAAACTCACCGTCACACCCGGCAGGTAATCGAGCAGCGTTTCAAGCGTCTCGTGGAACAGTGGCAGCCAATGCTCCTGACCCGGATAGCGCTGGCCGGCACTGATCGCCTTGTAAAGCGGATCTTCGCCGGTATTGCCGCCAAACAGCTCGACGTAGCGGCGCCTGAAGAGGGCCACAGCCTCTTCACCGAACGCCACTTCCGACATCGGCATCAACACCAGCTTCTGCAACGGCTTGAGCGTGCGTTGCGTTTCGGCGTCAAACGTCTTGATCGTTTCCAGCGTGTCGCCGAAGAAATCGAGCCGGACCGGATTGGCACGCGCTGGCGGGAACATGTCGAGGATGCCGCCGCGCACCGCGTATTCGCCCGGCTCCATCACCGTACCGGTGCGCTGATAGCCGAACAGCTGGAGCCGCTCGGTCAATCGCTTCAGATCGATGCGCTGAGCGGGCGCCATCTGGCGCAGGGACTTGCGGATGAAGGCGCGTGGCGGCAGCCGTTGCAGGATGGCATTGACGGTGGTCAGCACGATGGTCGGCTGCTTGCCGGCCGCTACCGTGAGCTTGGCAAGTGCCGCCATACGATCAGCAACGATGTCGGCGTTGGGGCCGATGCGATCATAGGGCACGCTGTCCCATGCGGGAAAGGTGATGATACGCACCCCGGGAGCAAAGAACGAAAGCTGTTGGCTCAACGCCTCGATGCGCCGATCATCACGCGCGACGTGCACCAGCATGCGGGCCCCATCCGCCGCGATGGCGGAGGAGACGAGTTCGGCAAGCGCCAGCGCATCCAGCCCTTCGGGCACGCTCGAAAGGAGTATGTCTCGGGCCTTGGGTGTGCCCATCGGTTTCGACACGGTCAGGCGTTGCTCCTTAGGGTCCCGACCCAAAAACAATGGGTCCAAGATCAGATTGGGTTTGGTCGTCCGACAACAAGCTCCAGCGTCACTCCGCTTGTTCTTGAGCAGACCCCGTCAGGCCGTGGAACGCACGGATGCGCGCGATAAGCTCATCAAAGCCGGCTCCCGCGCCCTGTGCCGGTTCAATGATCCATTTGTGCAGCTGAGGGTCGGGCAATTCCATAAACCGCTCGAACGCGCCCAATGCCGGATCGGTAAGGCTTTCCAGGTAGACGTCGGCAAAACGCCCCAGCAGCCAGTCCATTTCCTTGGTGCCGCGATGGTGGGCGCGATAGGCCGCCCGGCGGCGGCGTGTGCCGATATCCCGGCCCTTCGCGTTGTCGACGTCCTCTGTCACTTCGTTTGCCCTGTCCACTCGCATCCATTGGCGCCGCCAGACGCCATCTTTGCCAAACAGCAAACGCGCCCAGCATTCGGGATAACCCGTGGGCGACGCTTGACGCTGAGGCTGGGAGCAGGTTTGCTCCTTGCCGGTTCAGCGGCTCATATAGCGCCCCAGGCCCGATCCGCAAAGCCGGGATAGCGCAAAGCCGGGACACCGCAAGCCGAGACACCGCCAAACCAGGACACCCGCAAAGCCAGCACTGGCCCAAAATCGCGCCGTTCACAGCCACCAGAGCAAAAGACCATCAAAACGCCATGCGTCCGGCCGAACTCACACCACTGTTCGCCTCCGCCCAGTCGCTGACGGGGATCGGGCCACGGCTGGCAATTCTGATGAAAAAAGCGCTGCGGCTACCGCCAGGCGTCGCTGAGCCACGCGTCGTTGACGTGCTCTGGCATCTGCCGACGGGCCTCATCGACCGGCGCGCCGAACCGGCGGTGGCGGACGCCACGGCCGGCACCATCGTGACGCTGAAGGTGCGTGTGCTGAAGCACAAGGCGCCGCCACGCGGCAATGCCAAGGCGCCTTACAAAGTCGCGGTCGAGGATGACACGGGAAAACTCGACCTCGTGTTCTTCCATGCCGAACGCAAGTTCATCGAGCGGCAACTGCCACTCGGCGAGGAACGCTATGTTTCAGGTCGGCTTGAGCGATACGGCGACAACCTGCAGATGGCCCACCCCGACTACATCGTGG
>JAXGRZ010000010.1:0-24831 GCA_040765305.1 Hyphomicrobiaceae bacterium
GTAGCTTGCGCCACCGTCAAGTCTTCGGGATCTCCGGCCCCGGCTGCGGTGCGTCCCTTGAAGGTCTGCGCCGCCATGTCGGCAAGCTTGGCATTCGTGACAGCGTTGTTGGTGATCGTTGTCGCCGCGTCTCCAACACTGGTGACGTCTCCAGAATGGTTAGGATGCGCGTAAGAGTTGGCGCCGGACGCCACGCCATCAAGCTTCGACTTGTCGGCCGCCGACATGAAGCCGTTGACCGATGTCGTCGCCACCGTGTGCAGCGCGCCGCCGCTGCGGTCGCCATGCGCGGTGTCGTTGAACCGCGCCGCCGCCAGCGTGCCAGACACCTTCGCACCACCAAGGTCGATCGCACCTCCGAGATTGGAAAGCGTCAGGTTGGCTTCTGCAACGTCGATGTCGATCTCGTTGTTGGCGCCGTCGAGCACCACTGTTACCTTGGACGAACCGGCATTGACACCGCGAAACTCCAGGTTGGTACCCATCTTCTGTTTGAAGACACCAACACCTCCCGTGTTGACGTTCGATGCGGTATTGCTTTCGCCGCTGCCGCCTCCAGAGGCTGCGATGGTAATCTCGTTCGCCCCTGGCGTGATGGTGACATTGGCGCCTGCCACCAGTGACTTGAACGGCAGGTCTATACCTGTTTTAGCCTTAGCGAGGCCGGCGCCCGAACCAACATTGGAACTCGTATTGGCCTCGCCAGAACCCGACAGCCCGGGGGTGTTGGGAAACGTCACGTTACCGCTGGCGCGGTCAACGACGATTGCCTCCTTCCAACTCGTTCCATCCGACGACACCTTGACATGAAAGTCGTCATTTCCAGTAAGCCCTGTTTCAGCGCGCCCGGACCAGTTCGATTGGTAGAGCTGTGAAACGGTATTGCCGATCGCTGCTTTGTTGAGTACCTGGCGCATATCGCCTGAGCCTGGCGTCACGTCATCGTGCGAGAGCAAAACAGCGTCGGATTTGACTGCCAGCTTATTGGTTGCATCCGCGGTTACATTAACGCCGACCAGTGGCGCTGGATTGACAGTAACAACACCACCGCCACCGCTAAGTGGGGACCAATCCGAGCCGTTCCAGACAACGAGTATGTCTTCATCGGCAACCCACGCAACCCAACCCTCTGCCATCGGGTAGATGGCCCATGCGCCATCCTGATAGGCAGCAATTTTTCCAGTATGGCCTGCCCATGCGCCGCTGGCCGCTGCGGGGATGATATAGCGCTCTCCATTTACCGGCACTGACGGCGGCACTGTCAGATCGCGATCGATAACGCTGAGTTGGACCAGAGCGTCCAGCGCCCGGATCGCCTCGTTATGCGTCACGTGCTTTTGAGCTTGGGCGGCGGCAATATATGGCAATGCGAGATTTGGCGTCGTGTCCACGATGATACTCCTGCACGAATGCCTGCCATTCTCGCGGCGCCTGGCAACGCGAGGATAAGTTCCTGCAAAAGTATCCAAAGTAGTTCCGGCTGGATCGGCGCGCCGCTTGAGAAACAGAAATTTGTTCCGATATAACGCACGACGCTCTAAAGGAAGCGGTCCAGCAGCCGGCGGCTGTGCTTGTCCAGCTTGGCAAGGTCACGGATCAGGAACTGAACACCATGGCTGTCGGCAATCAGCAGGGTCGAGCCACCCAGGCGGCGGATATCTTCCTCTCCCTTGAGCACGAAGCTGGTGTCACCCCGGTCGGTCTCGACCTGCCAGGTGCTCGGCGTGGCAAAGCTCGTCACGGAGCGCAACGATTTGATCTCGGGCACGAACTCGCGGCTGGCCAGTTCTTCCTCAATCAGTGTGCGGGCTTGTTCCGGCATGTCAGCCAGCCGTTCGATCCAAAGCAGCTCGTGGCCGTCAGACCCCATCAGCGATATACCCCGCTCGGGAGCGGCGATGGGTGAGGCACGGATCGGCGTCACTTCGTGAGAGGTTACTCCACCCGGCACCGTCAGCTCCAGGCGACCGAACGCATTTCGACTAATCTGCAAATCCATCGCCGTCATCAATGCGCACCCTCGGCTTTTTGTGGATGTTGAGCGCCAGAATGGTTGGCACCGGATGTCGGCCATGGGTTCGTCCCACCCAGCTCTTCGACATCGACATTGCGCAGCTGAGCCTGATAGAGGCGGTAATAGGCACCCTCCCGAGCCATCAACTCCGCGTGGCTCCCCACTTCGACGATATTGCCGCGGTCCATGACGACCAGTCGATTGGCACGGCGCAGCGTGGAAAGTCTGTGCGCGATGGCAATCGTTGTGCGCCCCTTCACCAGATTATCAAGCGCTTTTTGAATTTCCTTCTCCGTTTCGGTGTCGACCGACGAAGTCGCCTCGTCCAGAATGAGAATACGCGGATCGATCAACAACGCCCGAGCAATGGAGATGCGCTGGCGCTCGCCTCCCGACAGACCCTGACCGCGCTCACCCACCAGCGAATCATAACCTTGCGGCAATCGCAAAATGAACTCGTGCGCATGAGCTGCACGCGCCGCCGCGATGACCTCTTCCCGCGTCGCATCCGGCCGTCCGTAGGCGATGTTTTCCGCCACTGTTCCAAAGAACAAGAACGGTTCTTGCAAAACGAGACCGATGTTGCGCCGGAACTCTGCGACCGGCAGCGAACGAATATCGACACCGTCGAGCCGCACCGAGCCTTCGCTCACGTCATAAAAGCGGCAGACGAGGTTCACCAGCGTACTTTTGCCCGACCCCGAATGACCCACCAGACCGATCATTTCGCCCGGTTCGATCGTCAAATTGAGGTTGCGGATAATCGAGCGGCTGCCGTATCGAAACCCGACGTCATGCAGGGAAATCGTCCCTTTGACGTGCGGCAGATGCACCGGATTGACCGGCTCAGGCACACTCGAGACGTGATCGAGGATGTCGAAAATGCGCTTTGCTCCAGCCGCCGCCTTCTGCGTCACCGAAACGATGCGGCTCATGGAATCGAGCCGCGTATAAAACCGGCCGATATAGGCCAGAAAGGCCGTCAGCACCCCGACTGTGATCTGATTGTCCGCCACCAGCCAAATGCCGAACGCCCATACTACGAGCAAACCAATCTCGGTCAGCAGACCGACGGTCGGAGAGAACAGTGACCAGGTTCGGTTGAGGCGATCGTTAACCTCGAAATTGTGGCGATTGGCGGTGCGGAAGCGCTGCACCTCGTGCTTTTCCTGAGCAAATGCCTTCACCACACGAATGCCCGGAATGGTGTCCGCCAGGACGTTGGTGACCTCCGCCCAGACACGATCGATCTTTTCAAATCCCGTGCGCAACTTCTCGCGCACAATGTGAATGAGCCAAGCAATCAACGGCAGCGGCGCCAGCGTAACCAGCGCCAGCCAGGGGTTGATCGAGAACAGGATTACCGCCGTCATCGCAATCATCAGCACGTCGGTGACGAAATCCAGAAGATGCAACGAAAGAAAAATGTTGAGGCGATCTGTCTCCGAGCCGATGCGCGCCATCAAATCACCGGTCCGCTTGCCCCCGAAGTACTCCAACGACAACTGCACCAGATGTTCGAATGTGACCGTTCTCAGGTCCGCGCCCATGCGTTCGGACACTACCGATAGGATGTAGGTCCGCGCCCAGCTCAGCGCCCAGGCCAAGACAGCGGCGGCAAGCAGTCCGCCCAGGTAAAAGCCGACCAAACCAACGTCGATTGGAACGCCGTTTTGGAACGGAATTAACACGTTATCCATCAGCGGCATGGTCATGTAGGGCGGCACCAGCGTCGCGGCAGTCGACGCCAATGCCAAAATCAGGCCGACAAACAACCGGCCCCGGTAGGGGCGAGCAAAGCGCCAAAGGCGGAAAAGCGTCCAGGTGGATGGCGGCGAGTGGATCGCCCGGGCACACACCGCGCACTCTTCCTGGTTCGGCTCCAGCGGCGCCCTACACAAGGGGCACAGGTTTTCCAAAGTAGGCTCCACCGGACGCCCACTCAGGTGGCTGGCAAGCTTTCGCTCGAACCGGTCGGATAGACGCAAGGCCGCCGTGTTGTTCCCCAACGTGTAGCGCCAACTGGCCAGTAGGCCGGTCGTATCCACAAGTTCCAGAGTTCCAACCCCGGCATGGTCGTAATGCCTGAGTGCAAGCCCTGGCCGGTAGTCCCAGGCGCGCCAATCTACCTGGCCCGCTGCCCGGGCCAACAATCGCCGATTGGTCACCACGACTAGGCCATTTTTAAAGCGCAAATGAGCGTCTAGATCCAGCTCCAGGCAGGATTCGACCTCCTCGTGCTTTTCCAAAACGGATTTAACCTCCGCCAACCACAAAGGCGGCACGGGTAGCAAAGTGGAAGCAGGTGTTGGTGTCGTGGATGTCATGTCGATTTTGCGTAACCGCGTTAGTTCAGATTGCTTGATCGCTGGCCAAACCCCGGCCACGGTAGTAGCGCAAGGTCGTGGCCGGCTGCCCAGAACGGACCACGGCTCGATTGGTGCCGTAGGGGAAAGGGCACGGATTACTAGAACCTCTGGTGCAAGACGCAAGTGGCAGAGTATACCGCCGCAAATAAACTAGAATTGAGCCCGCAATTGGGGCGCCCACGGCAAACCGGCACACTATGAAGCGCAACGCTATTGAACTGCTCCGTGTCAACCATCTACGCGGGCCCAACATCTGGACCTATCGCCCGGTCATCGAGGCCTGGGTTGACATCGGTGATCTTGAGGACTTCCCATCGAACAAGATACCGGGCTTTCCCGAGCGGCTGGCTGCATGGCTGCCAGGCCTTGCCGATCACAGGTGTGGTATCGGCGTGCCGGGAGGCTTCCTGATGCGACTGACGGAGGGCACCTGGCCGGCCCACATCATGGAACATGTCGCCATAGAGCTGCAGAACCTCGCCGGTGTTGAAGTGGGTTTCGGCAAGGCACGCCAGACATCTCACCGCTCCATCTACAAAGTCGCGGTGCGGGCACACAATGAGTGGGTCGGTCGCGCCGCCGTTACAGCTGCACGCGACCTCGTGGTGGCTGCAATCGAGAACCAACCCTATGACGTGGATGGCACCGTCGCCTTGCTGCGCGACATGGTCGATCGCCACCATTTGGGCCCGAGCACGGCCGCCATCGTCGCCGCTGCCGGTGAGCGCCGGATACCCTGGATCCGTCTTAATGACGCCAATTTGGTGCAGCTGGGCTACGGCATCCGCCAGCGCCGCATCTGGACTGCGGAGAGTGACAAGACCAGCGCCATCGCCGAGAGTATTGCCCGCGACAAGGAACTCACCAAGTCGCTGCTGTCATCGTGCGGCGTACCTGTGCCAGAAGGGCGCGTTGTGGAGAACGCCGAAGAAGCCTGGGTCGTCGCCCAGGACATCGGCTTGCCGGTGGTCATCAAGCCGTCCGACGCCAACCATGCGCGCGGCGTTTGCGTTGACCTTACCCAACGCGAGGACATCGAGGCGGCGTTTCATGTGGCTGACGCCGAGGGCAGCGGTGTCATCGTGGAACGCTTCATACCGGGGACCGAACACCGCCTGCTTGTGGTCGGCGGGCGCATGGTTGCTGCCGCCCGCGGCCAGCAACTATGGATCGTGGGGGATGGAACATCGAGCGTTCGCCAATTGATCGACAGCCAATTGAACAGCGACCCGCGTCGCGGTGAAGCAGAGGAATTCCCTCTCGAATTAATCGTGCTCGACAACGATGGCGTCATTCGCCTGACGTTGGCGCGCCAGGGGCTGGATGGCGATTCGGTCCCCGATGCCGGTCAGCGCGTTCTGGTGGAGCAAAGTGGCAACGTGTGCATCGATTGCACAGACGAGGTCCATCCGGACGTCGCCTCCGCCGCAACTCTTGCCGCGCGGATCGTTGGTCTGGACATTGCCGGCGTCGATCTGGTCGCGCAGGACATCGCTCGACCATTGCCGGAGCAGGGCGGCGGTATTGTCGAGGTCAATGCCGGCCCCAGCCTGCTCATGCACCTCAAGCCTGCCATCGGCACACCGCGCGCCGTCGGCGCGGCGATTGCAGAACACCTGTTTCCGGCAGCTTCATCGGCCGACGCCGGCCGCATTCCGCTGATTGGCGTGACCGGAAGCCGGGACACGACTGCGGTTGCACGGCTCATCCACTGGCTGCTGCATTTGGCCGGAAAGAGCGCCGGCCTCGCATGTTCGGAAGGCTTGTTCATTGACGGGCGGCGTGTGGACCAAAGCAACTGTGCGCGATGGGACGCAGGCCAGCGTCTCTTGATCAACCGCTCGGTGGAAGCTGCCGTATTCGAAACTGGCGCCGAAATGATTCTGCGCGATGGATTGGCCTACGATCGCTGCCAGGTCGGCGTGGTCACCGACGCCGATGGCGCCGATAGGCTCGGTGAATTTTATGTCGAGAACGATACCCAGCTCTACAACGTCTTGCGTACACAGGTGGATGTCGTTCTTCCCGACGGTGCCGCGGTCCTCAATGCCGGCGACCCCCGGCTCATGCCGATGAAGGAACTGTGTGATGGCGAAGTCATGCTCTACGCCGCCGATCCCACATTACCCGACATCCTTACACATGTTGCCGAAGGCGGCCGCGCGGTGCTGGCGCGCAATGGGCAACTGGTCATTGCCTCCGGTCGCAACGAAATCGTCCTGGCAAGGCTATCTGCCTTCCCATGCCTCACCCATCCCACCCATGCGCTTTCGCTCGAATCGCTACTGGCCGGTGTCGGTGCGGCCTGGGCCCTCGGACTATCGAACGATCTCCTCGTCGCCGGCATCATCACGTTCTCGCCCGAGGGCGCATCCCATACGTTGTGTCCTGCCCAGTCACTTGCTCATGATCCGCTGCCAGCTTCCGGCCAGCACGTGCGCGCCTGACCGCTGTTTACATCGGATATCGTTCAATCGCGGCATCAACCTAAGGAAGACCAGTTGATGGACGTCTCACGTGTACGGGCCCTTCGTGGCCCCAACCTTTGGAGCCGGCAGACTGCAATCGAGGCGATCGTCTCGTGCAGCGATGCCGAATGCGCGATTTCGAACCTGCCCGGCTTTGAAACGCGCGCCCGTCAACGGTTCCCTCAGATCGGGGTATTCGACACCCTGAGTCACCTGGAAGCGGTCACGATGGCGCACGTTCTCGCCTTTGCCGCCCTCGGGTTGCAGGCACAGGCCGGCTGCCCGGTTACCTTCTGCCGCACCACCCCGACGGTCGAACGTGGCAAATACCAGGTTGCCGTCGAATACACCGAAGAAGCGGTTGGCCGGCTGGCGTTCGAACTTGCACAAGAGCTGTGCCGTGCATCGATGGAGGATAAGCCCTTCGATCTGACCGGCGCGCTTACCCGATTGCGCGAACTCGATGAGGAGGTGCGCCTGGGGCCAAGCACTGTCTCTATGGTGCGCGCCGCAGTGACACGAGGCATTCCCTACCGCCGGCTTACCTCTGGCAGCCTGGTGCAGTTCGGTTGGGGCAGCCGCCAGCGCCGCATCCAGGCGGCAGAGATCGATACAACCAGCGCCATCGCTGAATCGATAGCCCAGGACAAGGAGCTGACCAAGCAGCTGCTCGAAGCCGCTGGCGTTCCCGTCCCCAAGGGGCGCCCTGTATCGAGCGCCCAGGATGCCTGGGCCGCCGCCTGCGAGATTGGATTACCGGTGGTCGTAAAACCCAGGGACGGCAACCAGGGGAAAGGCGTCATCGTCAACGTCGAAACCCGCGAACAACTTCTGGCGGCCTACGCCGCCGCCTCCGAATACAGCAACGAACTTCTGATCGAGCGTTATATGCCCGGCCAGGACTTCCGCATTTTGGTGGTCGGCGACAAGGTCGTCGCAGCCGCGCGTCGTGAGCCGCCTCACGTGATCGGCGATGGCGTGCATACCGTTCGCCAGCTCTTGGACGTTGTCAATTCCGATCCGCGGCGCAGTTCGGGTCATGCCACATCGCTGACGCGGATCCGTCTGGATAATATCGCCCTCGCCCGGTTGGCCGCGCAGGATCTGACACCCGATTGCGTTCCCGAGAAGGGCCGACGGGTCGTCATGCGCAGCAATGCCAACTTGAGCGCCGGCGGCACAGCAACCGACGTGACCGACGACGTCCATCCCGACTTTGCTGCCCGGGCCGTGGCCGCGGCACAAATGATTGGCGTGGACATCGCCGGCGTCGACGTCGTTTGCGACAATGTGATCAAGCCGCTGGAAGAACAGGGCGGTGGCATTGTCGAGGTCAACGCCGCACCGGGTCTGCGCATGCATCTGGCTCCCTCCTACGGCAAGGCGCGCGCGGTCGGCGAGGCGGTCATTGCCAACATGTTCGCCGAAGAAGAAGACGGACGTATTCCGGTGGTTGCGGTAACCGGCACCAATGGCAAGACAACAGCCGTCCGCCTCATTGCGCATATCCTGGCCGCCGAGGGCTTGCGCGTCGGCATGACCAGTACGGATGGCGTTTACATTCAGGGGCGGCGCATCGACACCGGCGATTGCAGCGGGCCGCGCAGTGCACGCAACGTCCTCATGCATCCTGACGTCGATGCCGCAGTTTTTGAAACTGCACGCGGCGGACTGCTGCGCGAAGGGCTGGCCTTCGATCGATGTGACGTCGCGGTGGTGACCAACATCGGTACCGGTGATCACCTCGGCCTGAACTTCATCACCACCTTGGAAGACCTTGCCGTCTTGAAGCGTGTCATCGTCCAGAGTGTTTCGGACAGCGGCATGGCGGTGTTGAATGCTGCCGATCCCATCGTCGCCAGAATGGCGCAGGATTGTCCGGGATCGGTAACCTTCTTTGCCAGGGACCGCCACCATCCCGTCATGGCCACCCATCGCGCCCTGGGGAAGCGCGTGGTCTACGTGGAAGCCAAGTCAATCGTCTGCGTCGACGGCGGCGTGCGCCACCGCATACCGCTTACCGAGGTGCCAATCACGCGCGACGGAACCATCAGCTTTCAGGTCGAAAATGCGATGGCAGCAATTGCCGCCGCTTGGGCGCTTGAGGTGGATTGGAACATCATCCGCGCCAGCCTGGCGAGTTTCGTCAATGATGCAGAACGCGCACCCGGTCGCGTCAACGTATTTGACTACCACGGCGCGACGCTGATCGCCGACTATGGCCACAACCCCGATGCCATGCTGGCACTGGTGCGCGCCGTCGATGCCATGCCCGCACGTCGGCGCTCGGTGGTCATCAGTGGAGCCGGCGACCGGCGTGACGAGGACATTCGCGGACAGACGGAAATTCTTGGCGATGCGTTTGACGACATCATTCTCTACCAGGACCAGTGCCAGCGCGGGCGTAGTGACGGTGAGGTCACGGCATTGCTCCGCGATGGCCTGGCCAAGGCGCGACGCACCGTCCGGATCGATGAAATCCAAGGTGAGTTCACCGCAATAGACCACGCACTGGCTCGCCTTTCTCCAGGCGATCTGTGTCTCATTCTCGTCGATCAGGTGGAGGAGGCGCTGGCCCACATCACCAAGCACATCGATGAAAGCACGATGCCAACGAGTGGGCGCCTCATGCATGGGCGATGACGGGCGGCGATGACGGGCGGCAATGACGGGTAGCATGTTGACGGCTGGCGATGACGCACCGCCGCCGTCATCTCGTCGGGGATATTGAAAGGCCAGCCGCCACGATTCGGCGAGCCAGTTGATTTACGGTGGTCGGGCGGATTGCAATCTTTCGGTTCGTCCAGCCCCGCTCACCTCACGAGCTCACGCCATATCCCAAGGCGCGAGAGATGCTGCGCCCGGCTTCAATGACGGCGCTGGCGTGCTTTTCCAAAATGCCATTCCGCAATCTGAGGCTTGGCCCTGAAATGCCAATCGCCGCGATCGGGCTGCCGCTGGCGTCAAAGATCACCGTCGCCGCCCCCATCACGTCGTCACGCCACTCGCCTTTGTTGTAGGCAATCCCTCGCGCGCGCGCGGCCTTCAGTTCCTTATCCAGCTTGGCAAAGTCCGTCAGCGTGCGCGGCGTGTAGCCCTGCAGCTTGGGGATTTGTGATCGCAGCACGTCAGGGTCCAGTTGAGCGATCAGGATCTTGCCGGTCGCCACACACCAGGCGGGCGCGCGTTCACCGATCTGCGTGTAGGAACGCACAACCTGTGTTCCCTCGGTCTTGTCGAGATAGACAACCTCGGCGCCTTGCAGCACCGACAGATGCACCGTCTCACCGGTCGTCGCGGCGAGCTTGGGCATGTATTCGCGCGCGATGGCGACGAAATCGAGCCGGCCGATGATCTGCGCGCCAAGCTCCCAAAGGCGCAGCGTCGGCCGGTACAAACCCATGCTGCCATCCTGGATCACAAAGCCCAGCTCGACCAGCGTGCTGAGCAGGCGGTGGGTATTGCTCTTCGTCATCCCGAGCTGTGTGGCAAGCCCCGTCAGCGCGCGCGGCTCGGGACTTTGCGCCAAAGCCGTCAGAAGATTGATGCCCTTGATGAAAGCCTTATCTGCCATACGAGATTCGCTGCCTTTGATTGCAAGGCCGATCGGCACGTGTATTCACCGGGCGCACTTTAATCAACGGCGACGCGCCTGGGCAACCGAACGCGCATAATCTGCAATACGCTGGCGCAGCCCTGGCTCGGCGGCACTTCTGACGAGAGCCGCCAGATCAGCATCATGAAAGCCGGGGTCCAGGCGTTCGGCAACGATCCTGGCCATGCGCGGGTCGAGCGAGGTCTTGGCCGTTGCCAAGTCTTCGATCATGGAATCGAAGCTTTCAAGCTCGGCGCTCTCCTGCACAAGGCCCACGGCCAGTGCCGTTTCAAGCGGTATCGGAGCCGTTGCCGCCAGCAGACGCCGCGCCGCGTCCGGCCCCACACTGCGGGCCAGGCGACCGGTGCCCAAGGCAATGCCAAACCGCACCCCGGGAAATGAAAAGCGCGTTCCCGGCGCCGCTATGCGACGACGGCAGGCGGCGAACAGATCGGCTCCCGCGCCAAACGCAAACCGGTGAGCAAGCGCAACGGTCTCCTGCGGCAGTGACGCAACCTTTTGAAGAAGCAGTTCGATGCGAACGAGGCGCATCAGAAAGCTGGCGTCGGTTTCCGTTTCAAGCTCGGACAGATCGAGCCCACCGCAAAAACCCTTGCCTTCGCCACGAAAGACAATGGTGTCGCATTGATTGGCATCGATGCGATCGAGAGCGCCCAGCAGGTCTTCAACGATCTGGGCATCGAATGCATTGCCAGCCTGAGGCCGCGCCAGCGTCAATTCCACCACGCGCCCGCGAACCCTTTGCGAAACAGTTTCCATCATGGCGACCTCCTCAGCTTGACTCTGACTTCATGTTCTATATCATAGAAACAAGTTCTGCAATACAAAACTTCTAGGAGGCATGGCAGATGGCGTGGCCGGTCAGTGCGCATACGCTCAACAATCAAAAGAATGGTTATGGCGGCCCGCTGGCCAGCCTCAAGGTTCTGGAGCTTTGCCAGGTTGCAGCCGGACCGTTCTGCGGGATGCTGTTTGCCGATATGGGCGCCGACGTCATCAAGGTCGAAACGCCAGCTGGCGATAGCATGCGCGAGTGGCCCCCCTTCAATAAGGGGTACAGCGAGAACTTCGCCTCGCTGAATCGCTCGAAACGCTCCATCGCGCTGAACCTCAAGGCCCCGGAAGATCGCGACGTGCTCCTCTCGCTGGTGCGCGACTGCGATATCCTGTTGGAGAACAACCGCCCCGGCGTGATGGATCGGCTGGGCCTCAGCTACGAGACGCTGAGCGCGGCCAACCCCGCATTGGTGCTGTGCTCGATTTCAGCCTACGGTCAGAGTGGCCCGCGCGCCAACGAGGGCGGCTTCGACTTGACGATCCAGGGTGTCGCCGGCGTGATGTCCGTCACCGGTGAGAAGGGTCGCCCGCCGATCAAGTGCGGCGTGCCGATCTCGGATTTCACCGCAGGTCTTTATGCGGCCTTCACGGCATTGGCGATGGTCACCGAAGCAAGGCGTACCGGCCACGGCACCCATATCGACACCTCGATGCTGGGTGCCACGCTTGGCGTCAGCGCTCTGCAGACCAGCCAATACTTCGGCACCAATGCCGATCCTGAACCACTGGGTTCAGCTCATCCGCGCAATGCTCCCTATCAGGCGTTTGCCGCCAAGGATGGCTATTTCGTCATGGCGGCGGGCAACGACAAGCTGTGGGCCAGCGTGTGCGACATCGTCGGGCGCCAACAGCTTCTCGATGATGCAAGGTTCACGCGCCAGATCGACCGCGCCGCGCACCAGGTTGAGCTCAAGGATCTGCTCGAAACCGAGTTCGCACGCCACGGCGTCGCGTACTGGCTCGGCAAACTCGCCGAGGCAGGCGTACCCAGCGGACCGATCAACACGATCTCTGAGGCCTTGGCCGACGACCAGGTGGCCCATTCAGGCTGGGTCCAGCCGCTCGAGTTGCCCGGTGGTGGTCTCACCCGCACATTCGGTTCACCGATCGGCATTGCCGGCCGAACCAAACTGGCGATCGGCCGCCCGCCCGCTCTTGACGAACATGGCGCGGAAATACGTGCAGCACTGAAGCCGGCATAACGCCAATCAGGACTTTTGGAGTGGAGCGTGCCTTTCGCACGGTCCACTGCGCTCGCACCGTCCACTCCGAAAGACCCGACCACCCAACCCCATCGCGCCTGTCTTTTCTGAGCGCCATCCAGACCGCCCCGATAGCGCCACTACGATGTGCCGGGCTTGCTGTCATGGGGCGACAAGAAGTGTCGCACGAGGGGGGCGGCATCGAGCAGATGCAATGAACGGATTTGATCCTGAATGACTTTGTCAGCAACGGCGATCCGCTCATGATGGCGCATATGCTGGACCCACGAGGCTTCAAACCACGTTTCCACAAATGTCCCCGGCGCCTCCACGCTCTCCATGAGCGTCCAGTCATAGCCACTGTGCCGTCGGCGCGAGGCAGCGAGCTTTCCCATCAGCATAAGAAATTGCCGTTTATCCGCCTCGGCAATCCGATAGGTGATCTGAAGCATCACGGGACCGCCGCCATGATCACCATCGTCGAAAGCGCCCGAAGCTGGCCAATGCATTGACGCTGTGAGATCCAAAGCGTCGCCCTGATTGAGCTTTGCATGCCAGGTCAAGGGAATGAACGCCACCAGCCCCAGGGCCGCAATGAGAAGACTGGTCTCGATGCTCGTCATCGTCGCCATCTGCCCCCAGATCACACTGCCCAGTGACATGGAGCCGAAGAACACCATCAGGTAGATGGAAAGTCCGCGCGCGCGAACCCATTCGGGCAATGAGACGTGAGCCGAGACGTAAAGACTCGATAACACGCCTGTCCAGCACACACCGGCCAGGCCAGCCGCTCCAATCGCAACAAGTTGCGTATGTGTGTGCGACAGGATGGCGAGTGAAACGGCCATGCCCGCACACCCTGCCGCAACCGAACCGTTGGGGCCCAATCGCGCCTTTATGGCCGGAAGAACGAAGGCCGCAAGCACGGCTCCAACACCGATCGAAGCCAGCAATATCCCGTAAAGGCGCGCATCACCGTTGAGCAGTTCGCGTGCAATGAGCGGCAGCAACGCCCACAACGCGCTCGCAAACATGAAGAACGCCGCTGCACGCTTGAGCGTCGCCTTCAGCGGCTCACTATTCAACCCGTAGCGCAAACCGACAGTTATTGCCGATGTGATCTGCTCGTGCGGCAAATGACTGGGAGCAGCAGGAGCTGGTTTCCACCAGACCAGAGCGGCGATGATCCCGGCAAAGCTCAATGCGTTCAATGCAAACGGCGCAGCCATGCCGATTGACACGATCAGGAAGCCAGCGATTGCAGGCCCCGTGGCGCGGCTGACATTGATGCCAACCGAATTGAGCGCGATTGCGGCGGGCAATTGTTGGCGCGGCACAAGAGAGGGAATGATCGCCTGCCAGGTCGGCGCCACGAACGCAGCGCCGGTGCCGAGCAGGAAGGTCAAGACGAGCAGTATCGATGGCGTGACCGCTCCTAATGCCAAAAGGAACGCCAGGAGAGCAGCCGTCACGGCCATGAAGAGGTTCACCGCAAGTAACATACGACGACGATCGACGATATCGGCAAGCGCTCCGGCCGGAAGAGCAAACAACACAACAGGCAGCGTCGTCGCCGCCTGCACGGCCGCAACGATGTTGGGCGTTGGATCCAGCGTCGTCATCAGCCATCCAGCACCAACGTCATGCATCCACGTCCCCATGTTGGACAACACCGTCGCCCACCACAGGACGGCAAACGTCTGCTGTCGCAAAGGCGCCCAAGGAGAATCGTTTCCAATCGGCGCAGAACCATGCGAGGGAAGCTGCTGCGGAGTGTTCATTGAGCCTTCCAGAGTTGACGTGAGAGTTGCCTTGGGTGTGTTGAGTTGACGCGCTTCATTGCCGACTCCGTTGCCCGGTGTGGGTGCCGATACCAAAGCGGGTACCAATGCCAACAACACCTCACCGTTTGCACCGACAGCCCGCGTCTGGGAAATGGCAGCCAGCCCGGCGATCCCAGTCTCGCGACCATGCACATTCCGACCAGGTGGCCGCCGCTTGGTTCGCAGAAAATGCACTGCTCCAAAAAATTATATCTGCCTCTTCAATAGGTTAGCTCTGGCCATGATTGAGCATCTTCCCCTCATGCGACGGCATCAGAGCATCGACACGCCCCCTTATCCGCCCACCTGTCCGCTCAAAAACACCTTTCATGAGCTCCGTCAAACTTTGTGATCCTGGTATGCCACGGGTTTACATTTCACCTCGATCGTTATAATATGAATGCTATTCACAAATAACAAACGATGGAGGAACTGGTGAACCTAACACTGAAATCGACGCTGCTCGCAGCAGCCGTTCTGGCAGGGAGTGTCCCGGCTGCGGCGAAGGACTACGTTTTGATGACAGCCTCGACAGGTGGAACGTTTCACCCCGTCGGCGTTGCCATCGCCACGATGACGAAGGTCAAGCTGCAACCCACCGAAGGCTTCTCGCTGACTGCCGTCAACTCGGCCGGTTCCGGCGCAAACTTGCAGGCGATGGCCTCAGGCAACGCTGAGTTCTCAATTCTTCAGGGTCTGTTTGGTGCTTACGCGGCCGAGGGTTCGGGACCATTCAAGGAGCCGCTCAAGAACGTTCGTTCGATCACGATGCTCTGGGAAAACGTCGAGCACTTCCTGATTGCGAACAAGTACGTGAAATCCGGCACGGTGATCGACATCCTCAATGCCAAGGGTCAGGCAGCAGGCTTTGGCGCGAAGAACTCCGGAACGCTTGGCTCCAACACGGAACTGCTCACCAAACTCGGTCTCAACCTGGAGAAGGACTTCAACCTGGTCTACGCCGGTTACGGGCCGACGGCGGACGCACTCGCCAATGGTCAGATCGCGGTTGCCTCCATTCCCTCCGGCCCACCTGCTGGCGCGGTAACAAAGCTGCTCGCAACAAATGGCAAGGACGTCACCCTTCTGTCCGTCACCGATGATGAGCTAAAGAAGATGGATGGCGGACGCGAGTTGTGGACCCGTTATGTCATTGCCGCGGGCACCTATCCCAACCAGGACAAGGACTACCAGACCATCGCCCAGCCCAATATTCTGGCGGTCAATGCGAGCGTTTCGGATGAGCACGTCTACAAGCTGACGAAGGCCATCTACGACAACCTGCCATTCCTCAATGCCATCCATCCGGCAACCAAGGACATGGCATTGGAGAAGGCGATCAAGGGCCTTCCGCTCCCGTTGCACCCGGGCGCACTGCGCTACTTCCGTGAGCAGGGCCTCAAGATCCCCGATCGCCTGATCGCGAAAAACGACAAGTGATCGTGCCGAGCCGGATCGCCTAATGCACTTTTCGACGAAGTGGACACCGGTTCGTCGAAGAAAATGCGACCAAACAAAAAGCTAGAGCGCCTATCCGATTTAATCGGATTGGAAAATGCTCCGGCGATCCGGCTCTTCCTGCCCAGGAAACGTGAAGGAGCGTAACGTGACGTTACCGCACCCAGAGCCCACCACTGCCGACGCTGATGAGAGAACACGTCACGATGATATTCGTGAGCGCCTGTTCGATACCGACGCGACCGATCGCACCGTGCCGCAGATGTTCTTCATCGCGCTCATCATCGCGTTCGGCGTCTGGCACATCGCCACGAACCTTTATCTACTTGAGCCGGGCATCTGGCAGAACGCCATCCATTTCGGCGGCTTCGCATTTCTCGCGGCAATCATGGAACCGGCGCTAAAGCGCTACCGCGACAGCCGCACGATGTTCTACATCGACGTTGCCTATGGGCTGGTTGTGCTGGCGGCAACGATGTGGCTCGCCTGGGCCCAAGACGGTATCTATGCACGCACGATGGCGCAAATCGGTAGCGGCTGGAGCCTCTTGCCACTCGATTGGATCGCCGGCTTCATCGTCATCTTCGGAGCCATCGATCTCACCCGCCGCCTCACCGGTTGGATCATTCCGGTGCTGGTGATCCTGTCAGTCGCCTATATCCTGTTCCTGGGTGAATGGCTGCCCGGGGTATTCCGCTCCGCCAGCCTGCCGGTTGCTGACGTGATGTTTCGCTCGATCTACAATGACGAGGGCATGTTCGGCACAATCACCACGATTTCGTCGTCGAACATTACCCTCTTCATGCTGTTTGGCGGCTTCCTGGTCTATGGCGGCGCATCCGATTTCGTCATCGAACTGTCGAAGATCATCGCATCGCGCTATCGGGGCGGAGCTGCCTATGTCGCCGTCATCGCCTCAGCTTTGACCGGAACAATCAGCGGCTCGGCGGTTGCCAACACTGCCTCAACAGGCATCATCACCATTCCACTGATGAAACGGAATGGCTTTCGACCAACTTTTGCCGCCGGTGTCGAAGCTGCCGCCTCAACCGGCGGACAGCTTGTTCCCCCGATCATGGGCGCTGGCGCCTTCGTCATGGCGAGCTACACCGGCATCCCCTATGGCACCATCGTAGCGGTCTCCATTCTCCCTGCGATCCTCTATTTCGTGTCGATCGCATTTGCTGTGCGGATTGAAGCCATCCGCACAAATCTGGAGCTTCCCGCCGTCGATGAGATCGACCGCGAACGCCTGCGCGGCGGCGCCATAAACTTCCTGGTGCCCCTTGCCGTCATGATTTCCATGCTCGTCATGGGATGGACGCCAAGCTACGCGGCCTGCGCCTCGATCGCCGTATTGATTGTCGTCAGCTGGATGACACCAATCAAAATGAACTTCACGCGCATCACACAAGCGACGATGTTTGGCATACGCACAAGCGTCATGACGGCGATCCTGCTCACCACCATCGGTCTCGTCAACAACGCCATCACCACTTCGGGCATCGGCGGCGCGTTCTCGTTGATGATCATCCAGTGGTCGCAAGGCTCCCTGCTGCTCACGATCGTGCTCATCGGCCTGGCATCGCTGGTGCTTGGCATGGGCCTGCCCGTCACCGCAGCCTATATCATCCTGGCCATTCTCCTCGCACCGGCACTCGGCGGCCTGCTCGCCGACAATCACGTCATCGATGCACTGACCAAGGGTGTATCCGATCCAGCCGTTGTTGGCATTGTCGCTCTCACCGATCCGACACTTGCGCCAAACCTCGCGACCGGAATACCTCTTGATGCCGCAACCGCGTTTGTGCACGGTCTGCCATTCGAAGTTGCAACGACGCTGCGGTCGGTTCTGGTCGAGCCTGCAACGATGACCATGGCCCTGCTCGTTGCCCATCTCATCATCTTCTGGTTGAGCCAGGACAGCAATGTGACACCGCCGGTTTGTCTTGCGGCATTTACCGCATCCGGCATTGCCGGTTCGCCCCCCTTCCAGACCGGTGTCGCATCATGGAAGCTGTCAAAAGGCCTCTACATTGTGCCGCTGCTGTTCGCCTACACACCACTCATAACGGGAAGCCAGCTGGAGGCACTCCAGGCTGCCTTTTTCGCGCTCTTCGGATTGTACGCAACCAATGCGCTCATCTTAAGGTTTGCCGAGGGGCCTTTGCGTTGGTGGGCCTATCCCGCGTTTACTGTCGGTGCCATTGCATCCTATTGGTCAGGCAGCATTTTGATCGATATCGCTGGTGCTGCAATCGTCGTGGCCACAACATACGCCACCTCCCGGGTGGCCGGAGTGAAGGATGCGACCGCATGAAAGGCAATCACGTGCCCGATCGATGGTGCTCACGACACCGTTCGCCACAGCACCCCTAAGCAAACATCAGCCGGAACCACATCTCATGCCGGAGAAATCCTCCAAGTCTCAATCGCCCCCGCCGCGCCCGCAGCGTGACAAGACGCTTCGCAAGGGACTTCACATCCTTGAGCTGCTGACATCGAAGGGGGCATTGAATCTTCGAGAAATAGCCACGCAGACCGGTTTGACCAAAGCCAACACCCACCAGCTTCTGCAGACGCTCATCGAGGAGGGTTATGTCGGCCAAGACCCCGCAACCAGCCAGTACGATGCAACGCTGAAGCTGTGGGAAGTGGGCACCCAACACTACGAGCGCCTCGATCTTGTCAGGCCGTGCATGGCGGCAATGGAGCGGCTTAGCCAGGAGACACGCGAAACGATAAACCTCGCCATGCTCGAGAGCCGGGACGTCGTTTATCTGCACAAGATCGACAGCCTCGAAGCTGTCCGGTCTTTCACGCGCGTTGGAGCCACGGCGCCCGGCTATTGCGTCGCCACGGGAAAGGCGCTCATCGCATTCGATCCGCGCGGCGAGGCGTTCTGGCGATCGATTGCAATGGAAGCCTACAGTGATACGACGATCGTCGATCCGGATGCTTTTGTTGCCGAGATGCAGGAAACCAGACAACGGGGATGGTCGATCAATCGCGGCGAATGGCGGGGCGCCGTATGGGGCGTCGCAGCCCCCATCGTTGGATGGGGTGGTCGCGTCCGTCTGGCGATCGGCGTCGCCGGGCCAAGCGACCGGCTGACGCCTGAACGCATCCAGATGCTTGGACCGATGGTCGTTGCCGCAGCACAAGAGGCGGCAAAAACCTTTGGTGGCACCGTGATCAAGGCCGAGGCACGTACTGCCATGGCGTGACGTTGAAGCACGAAACTTGAACAACTGCGGGCGCATCCCGCGCCAAGATGGACACAAACGGATTCGCCTTTTGACCGGGACGTTGAGGAGAACGCCATGTCACGAAAATCGAAGCACACGAGCCTTGAAGCTCTCGTGGAAAGGATTCCTGACGGATCCTCGATCGGCCTGGGCGGAAGTTTTCTGCACCGCGGACCATTTGCGTTCTGCCGCGAATTGATCCGGCAGGGCAAGAAGGACCTTGAAATCATAAAAGCCTCGCCAGGCTATGACCTCGACATACTCTGCCGGGCCGGAGCCGTGCGTCGTGTGCGTGCGGGAATTGTTGCACTTGAAGGAAATTTCGGTCTCGCCGGCGGCTACCGCAAGGCGGTCGAAAGCGGCAAGGTCGATCTGGAAGAACATGCATGCATGACCCTCGTTGCGGGTCTGCGCGCGGCAGGTGCAGGCGTACCCTTCCAGCCGGTCGGTGGTGTCCACGGCAGCCAGATCGCCGAAGTCAACGGCTGGAAGAAGATCGCCGATCCTTACGGCACCAATCAGGAAACCTATCTCATCCCGGCAATCCGACCCGACTTCGTGGTGATCCATGCCAACGAAATCGACGCTACTGGCAATGCGCGCGTATTTGGCTCACCCCATTGGGACCGCGCCATGTCGCGCGCTGCCCGGACCTTGTTCGTGACTGCCGAAAAGCTCGTCGAAACCGAGCGGTTCCGCGAACGGCCCGAGCTGACACTCGTACCAGGCTTCATGGTCTCTGGTTGCTGCGTTATCCCGAACGGCGCCTGGCCTGGTTCGCTCGCACCGGACTATTCCGTCACCTACGACGAAGTGCAGGCCTACGTCGATGATGCCGAACGAACCATCGAGCCGCACATGTCACGCGCGCCTGAACTCAAGTTGAAGGGATCCAATCATGGCTGAGCGCTTCACACCGTTTTCTTACGTCGTCATCAACCTGGCGCGCGTGATCCGGCCCGACGAAGTCACCTTCTCAGGCGTGAATTCAACGTTGCCGATGTTGGCGTGTCTGCTGGCCAAGCGCGCCTACGACTTCGACTTCACATGGTTGAACGTTGCCGGCGGTGTCGATGCCGAGCTTGACGGGCCCGTGCCGCTTTCCAGTGGTGATCCTGCTCTCATGCATGGCAGCGCAGCCGTGTTTCCCAACGAGGAGTTCTATGATCTGTGCACCAGAGGCGGCATGGATCTGTGCTTCCTGGGGGCTTCGCAAATCGATGTAACCGGAGCCACCAACAACTCTGTCATCGGCGATTGGCATTCGCCCAAGGTCCGCCTGCCCGGCGGTGGCGGCTCTGCGGTCATGATGCCGACGTTGCGGCGGGCGGCGACATGGCGCACCGAGCATTCGGCGCGCACGCTCGTCGACAAGCTGTTCTTCCAGACCGCGAAAGGAAATCTCCAGACCGTCGTCACGCCATTGTGCGTGTTCGACAAGCGCGATGGTCGTCTCGTCGTCGAAAGCTACAACCCTGATGTGACAGTGGACCAGATCCGCTCCGTCACCGGTTTCACGCTCGACGCGGCCACAGCCAAACCCACGCCCGCGCCAACGGAGGCCGAAATTGCCGCATTGCGCAGCCTGGACCCGGACGGGCGCTTTGCGGCAGATGCCAACATCCAGCTGCCGGAGTTTGCTGCATGACAACGCCGGCATTGTTTCCCGAACTCCTTCGCGCACGCGCGTCTCACCCCGAACTTGGCTCCCGCATTGCAATCGCAGCGGGGGGCGAGAGCCTGACCTATCGGGACTTGATGCACGCCGTCGATCAGCGCGCCATGCAGTATTGCGCATGCGGCATCGGCAAGGGTTCGCGGATCGCGTTTTTGTTCGATCGCACCCCTCAACTCGTCGTCAGCATGCTCGGCGCGCTGATCTCGGGCATTTCCTTCACCGTGCTGAGCCGGCGCGAAGCCGAATCGGAAATTGTCGAAAAGCTGCGCAGGTTCGGCTTTAGCGCCCTCGTTGTCAGCAACAATCACCGCGAACAAGGCACGCGCATGGCCCAAGCAGCGTCGCTGCGGTTGCTGACACGCGACGACATAACGGCAAGCGCCGACAAAGATATCGAACTGCCGCAGATCACCGCAGATGATGAAGCGATCATCATCTTTACATCCGGATCAAGCGGCACGCCGAAAGCCGTTCGCATCGGACACGGCAACATCGCCTCCAATACCGCCGGCCTTTGCGCAATGACGCCGCTCGGCATCAATGACCACCTGTTGCACATCATGCCGCTCAGCCACACCAACGGCATCCTCAATCAGCTGATCGCACCGTTGTCGCAAGGCGCCCGCGTCACCTTGCTTGCGCGCTTTGAAGCGCAGGACTTCATCAGCCAGATGGTTGACCTGCGCCCGACGATCATCACCGGCGTTCCAACCATCTACCAGCGCCTTTTGCCTCTTGAGATTCCAGCACGCGCAACTGAACGGCTGCGCATGGCGCGGTGTGGTTCCGCGCCGCTGGCTGCTGAAACCCAAAAGGCCATCGAGATGCACCTCGGCGTCGAGGTGATCGTCTCTTACGGACAAACCGAAACGACGTGCACAAGCACGTCCAACCTGCCCGGTGCACGGCGCATCGGATCTGTCGGTCGCGCACTGCCCGGACAGGAGGTTGCCATTCTGGCCTTGGACAGTGATCGCATCCTTTCTCAAGGCCAGACAGGCGAAGTGGCTATCCGCGGCGCCAATATTGCCCTGGGCTACGTCGGTGCCGAAACATTCAATTCCAATTCATGGCTGCGCACCGGCGATAGTGGTCACTTCGACAACGACGGCTACCTCTTCCTTACGGGCCGCTTGAAGGAGATCATTATACGCGGTGGCGAAAACCTCTCCCCGGTCCAGATCGAGAATGTGCTGCTGATGCAGGACGGCATTTGCGCTGCTTGTGTGTGCGGAGCCCCTGACACGGACCTAGGCGAGGTTCCCGTGGCCTTCGTCGAAGTGCGCGGCGCGCAATCACCTGATCTTGCGGCCTTGAATGGCGCAATTGCCGACCGGCTGAGCCCGGCTCACCGGTTGCGCGACATCTTCGTACTCGACAAGCTGCCGACCAATAACGTCGGAAAGATCGATCGCAAATTCTTGGAAAAGGATGCCACCTCGCGGCTCGCATCGTTGCAGCCCACGCGATAAGACGCGGCGGGGTTGGTCCGATCCCTGGTCGTCGTTTTCGATGCGGGGTAGCGGTGAAGCCATGATCAAGCGACACGGCCATTCAGGCACGATGCCGTAGCCGAGACAGGCAATGCCCATGCTCGCGCTAATCAAGAACCAAACATATCTCCATCTCTTCTCCGCCCAAGTGATCGCTCTGGTCGGAACGGGTCTGTTGAGCGTCGCACTCGGTCTTCTGGCGTACGAGCTGGCGGGGCAGATGCAGGACTTGTTCTCGACACGACACTCCCCATCAAGATGATCGCCTGGGCATGTGCTTCGCCTTGGCCAGCCTCTTCGCAAGGATTACGCGGCGATCGGATTCTTCTCAAAAGCGATTCAGAGCGAGGCAAGCCGACCCGGCGTCCTCGTATTGCTCCTTGCCGATCGAGACGTGGGGCATATCCGCAGCGTGGTGGCCCGCATGCACAAGGTTTCTCAGGTCCTGCACGTGACCAATCAGGTTCACAATCTGGACGACGACATTGGCCGCTTCCAGATTCCCCACCTACCCAGCTACCTTGGCCACTTCGACGAGCTGTCCAGGATTCCAAAAGGATGGACCACCTTTGTGAAGCCCCTTTGACTTCGGAATCCTTTCCTGTGCCGCCGCAAGCTCCGCCGGTTCACGGATGCACTTCAGCAAAATCAGGCTCTCACAGGCCGGGCCGAGCCTTACGCAGGCAGCAAGAAATGCCTTCACCTTCGCGCACTTCCTGGCCCCCGCTTCGTACATGTCGGTTAGCTTGGCAGTCCCATGCTCGACATCCGTACGATCAAAAACATACGTCCGACTCGCCTTGCGCAGCCGATCGTATTCAAAGCGATTTCCCGCCAACAGGCACGCATGGCGTTCCAGGCCGAAACTCCTGAACAGCTTCACAAGCTCACCATCAAATAACTTGTCATAGCGCGCATTTCATCGATCCAGGGGGCCTGGAGTTCGAGCTTGTGGATCAGCGGCGCATCCGGGGCGGCCTCAATTGTCGCCGAGACGAGCCTCACATCGGCGCCGATGACGCTCGAAAATTCCTCCGGGCAAATCCGCTTGGTATGGCGCCACGAAGCGCCCTTGGCGATCCAGATGAAGGCGGGGTAGTTGTCATCGGCGAGTACCCGCTTGCCCTCACGCAACTGTTGGAGCTTGTTCCCGTAGCCAAGCCCGAACGCCTTCGGCAACTCCGTAGCCGAGACCGCCCGCTTGCAGACCTTGCCGTATCCACTTTCCCTATTTGGATAAATGCAATCCGGGTCCATCGACGCGATCAAATACCCATCGGGGCCGAGATCGATCACCGGCGCGACGCCGCGATACCAGGCCGTGCCGGTGGCGCCGGCAGCATTTGGCGATCCCAATTTCAGATACCAGGCCTGGATGATGCTGGACGCCGATTTGACAACGCCATCAACCTCGACTGCAAAGCTCAAGCGATAGCGGAAGGTCTTCTCGTTGTTCGCGCACGCCTGCACAAGCGCGAGCATCGAAATGAGGACGAGCGGAACCCTGCCCCACCACAGCAGCGATGTTCTGGCTTTCCCGCACATGCTCTTGCCTTCATACGTTTGCCGCCTGTGAAATTCATCGGGCTTGACCCTCGGCGATTTTGCTGCTCGCCGCTACCGTTGCGATGACGTGGAAGCGCTGCGCCACCCTTGGCCCGAAGCAACTCCCCACCATCACATCCCCTCCACCACAGCGCCCATTTTCTTCAAAAGCTCCGGGTCGATCTGGCGGGCGACGATCGGATGAATTCTTACTTGCCCGCCGTTCTTTGGCGCTGTTCGCTGCGGCTGGCTGTCGCCAGCCGGATCGCTCGAGCGCGGGCTACCAGCCGGTTCGGCTGTCTTCGTCGACATGTCAGAAAAATCCCCAAAAGCGTTGTCGCAGCGCCGAAAACCTGACGCCTCAGCCGGGGACGGAAGCAGCAAACCTGCGCAACGTTAACATCAGATCGCAGACATTCTGCTGGCAAGGCCGGATGGACCGGCTCAGGTTCTGTCGGTGGCGGCCCGATTACGGCAGACCGGCCTCGAAACGAAACTACTGATCCAGTGTGCACGCGGAGCGCAGCCGCCGCGACGGTCGGATCGAAGCCTTCTGCGCCTGATCGTGCAGGCGCGGCACTTCCACGATCTCGTGACGAACAGCAACGGCAGGTCAATCAGGGATCTCGCCGACGAGGCGGGGGTGAGCCCCTCCTACTTCACCCGTGTCTTCCGGCTGAGCTTCCTTGCGCCGGACATCACCAGGGCGATCGTCCAGGGGCGCCAGCCGCCTGAGTTCAGTGCGATCAAGCTCATGCGCGCTGGCCAGTTCGGTTCGCGCTGGTCCGACCAGCGCCTCGAGCTTGGATTCGATGGACCGCGCCAAAGCTGCTGAAGAGCTCGATCCGACGCCACTTGCGACAACGGCTTGCCGATTCCAGCAGCGTCACACGAGCGAAATAGCCCACCGTGCCCGCCGCCAACGGTACCACCCAAAGTGCCGTTAGAGACTTTCGCCGGCGAAGCGCGACGCCCCCGTACCAAAGCGGTCTCCAAGTCCTTGATTGCAAGGACCAAAGCCGCTAACCCGCGGACACTACGAACGAAGTTCGAATCCGATGCCAAAACTCGTTTTATGTA
>JAXGRZ010000100.1:0-9475 GCA_040765305.1 Hyphomicrobiaceae bacterium
AGGCGCGCGATCGCCGGAAATCTGGTTGATTTTCAAGTGAGCGCAACGCACCAGGCAAGCAAACCCAGCCTGCCCGAAGGGTCGCCAGACGAGGCGAAAAATGCGGCGTGGTCTTAGCTTGAATATGCTCTGCATGTCCAGCGCTGCGTCTACTTGCCTCTTTCGCCTCGTCTGACGATCTTGCGGACTCATTGCTATTGAGGCCGGACCCTAGGGTCCGACCCATTGTTATTGCGTCCGGACCCTAGCACATATTGCACATATTTGCCGTGCGCCGTGCCAGCAATCGGGGCCGTGGTGTCAAGTCCGCGCAATTGTGTCAGAGATTCGAAGTATCATTTATTCAGTGGTAGCACTTCGTTGAGTGCCATGGGGATGCCTGGAGGTGGAATGAGCGCCGTCAATTCAGATCCGATCTTTGCCTTCGACAACAGCTACCAACGCTTGCCGAACCGGTTTTATGCGCGGCTTGATCCGACACCCGTTTCCGCGCCCCGTCTGATTAAGCTCAACGAAGGGCTGGCGCAGTTGCTGGGGCTTGACGCGGCGGCGCTTGTTTCGCCCGAGGGCATTGCAATGCTGGCTGGCAATCGCGTGCCGGCGGGGGCCGAGCCGATTGCAATGGCCTATGCGGGACACCAGTTCGGCGGCTTTGTCCCGCAGCTCGGCGATGGGCGCGCAATTTTGCTGGGCGAGGTTGTCGGACGCGATGGCGTGCGGCGCGATATCCAATTGAAGGGGGCAGGGCCGACTCCTTTCTCGCGGCGCGGCGATGGTCGTGCCGCGCTTGGTCCAGTGCTGCGCGAATATATCGTTAGCGAAGCCATGCATGCGCTGGGCATTGCGACCACCCGTGCGCTGGCTGCCGTATCAAGCGGCGAATTTGTGTTGCGCGAAACGCCGCTTCCCGGTGCTGTGCTGACAAGGGTTGCGCGCAGCCATGTCCGGGTCGGCACGTTCCAGTTCTTCGCCGCACGTAATGACGTCGAGGGATTGCGGTTGTTGGCAGACCACGTGATCGACCGGCTTTATCCTGATCTGGCTGACGTTGAGCACCGTTATCTGGCTTTGCTCAACGCTGTGATGGAGCGGCAGGCGGCGCTTATCGCATCCTGGCTGGCGATCGGGTTCATTCATGGCGTTATGAACACCGACAATATGTCCATTGCCGGCGAGACGATCGACTACGGTCCGTGTGCCTTTATGGATTCATTCGATCCCAACACGGTCTTCAGCTCGATTGATCAGATGGGGCGGTATGCGTTTGGCAACCAGCCCGCGATTGCGCAGTGGAACCTGGCGCGGTTTGCCGAGACCCTGCTGGCGCTGATTGATGCCAATGAGGAGACGGCGATCGCTGCGGCGACTCAGGTTCTCGATCGTTTCGCGGAAATGTTCACCGGGCAATACCTGGTCGGAATGCGTGCCAAGATCGGGTTGCGTACGATGGAGGAGGGCGATGGCGCGCTGATCACACAGCTGTTGGGGCTGATGCGCGCCGCCAATGCCGACTTTACGCGAACGTTTCGGCTGCTTGCCGAAACATTGTCGGACGAAAAAAATGCCGCTGGCGATCTGCGCGAGATGTTCAAAGATGTCGATGCCTTTCAGTCGTGGCTTGCAGCCTGGCAGGTGCGGCTGGCGCGAGAAGGGTCTGAGCGAGACGAAACGCGCGTGCGGATGTGCCAGGTCAATCCTGTCTACATTCCTCGCAATCACCTCGTCGAAGAGGCGATAAGGGCTGGCGTGGAGAGCGGCAATTTTGCCCCCTTGGATGTGCTGCTTGAAGTTCTGGCGCGACCGTTTGATGAACAGCCTGGCCGTCAGCGCTATGCCATGCCTGCCGAACCTGATGAGGTCGTGTCCGAGACGTTTTGCGGCACGTGATCTTCCTCGTGCCGTGCCGCGCAATCATTGCAGGGGGGCGCCAGTGCGCCGCTCAGGTCATGCGCATTTGCGGGTGATAGATGGAATGTAGGAGTGCAACAGATCGCAGTTGGGGCAGAAGCGGGGCGGGATCATCGGGTCTGGTCCAAGCGTTTCCAGCCACTCCTGACAGGCCTTGGGATGCGTGCAGCGCACACAGTTCCAACTTGCCTTTTCGAAGGTTGCACCATGAGCCTCACGCCGGAACCGACTGGTGTCGACGCCGAGCTGCCTCAGCATCTCCTCAAGACGCTGCTCGCGCTGTACGACGTGGTTCACCATCGGTCTCGACATGGTTCGCCTCCTGGTCTGCGCCTTGATGAAGGCAAACAGTTACGGGCTTTGCAATTCGGTATCACGGGTGTTGGTGAAGTATGACACACAGCAAATTTCACCGCCAAACAAACGTCAACAATTGGTCGGGCTGCGATGATGCGGCGTGATGCCACTGGCAGGTTCAGACCGTGGTGTGCGCATTCACGATTGCGAATGTTTTATCTTGGGTGCTTTGCGATTTCATGAATAGGCATCGGCATTCTCGTTTCTTGCCGAGTGTAGCGTGTTGTGCACGCCTTTGGCGTTGCGCATTTCAGCTCAACTTGTTGCAGATTTTTTGTTTGTCGTAATTTGCGCAACGAACCGGTGTCTACGCCGTTGGAGATTTCTCTGTATTTCAGACAACCGGTGCGCCGTAGCCATAGCTGTAGGGAACCGGTCCGGAGAATGCGATGACGTCGCCATCGTCGAGCACGACGTCCTGATTGACGACACCGCCCTGGTAGAGGCCCGGGGTGATGTCGCGGCCATTGCGCAACACCAGGTAGATGTCGGCCACAGGTAGCGCGAACATGGCGATGATGTCACCTACGGTGACGCCGGCTGGCAGTTCCAGTTTGCGCGACACCCCATCGACACCACTGTACTTGGCCAGGCTGTTGAAGAAGCGTGCTTCGATCTTGAGCACCGCGCCGCGCGCGTTGTGTCCTAGAAGATCATCTGAGGAGCTTTGTGGTTGCATGCTCATGAATGTCTCCGTTATGGCCTGCTGCGTGGAGCTTTCCGGGGCAGGCGTTCTGCTGGGAACAATGACGCGACATCGTGGTTCTGCTTGGTCTTTGTCCTGGCTGGCGTCCATAACCGATCGGCATGCCCTGCGGGGACATTAAGGACTATCACAGGACAAGGTTTGATTATTGTCAGGCCGGCAGATCGTCCTCTTTGTGGGCGGCAGCTTGCCGCTCGGGCTCGGGGGGTCTTGGACTGCGCGCCAGCTGCCAGGCGGCCAGTGCGGTGGCCGATCCCAGCAGCCAGCCCGCCAGAACATCGCTGGGCCAGTGCGCACCCAGATAAACGCGCGTTGCACCTATGGCGAACGCCAGCAGTGCGGCGGCAAAGATCAGCGCCGTAGCCAGGCGACGGTTGGCAATCTCACGGGCTGCAATTCCTGCCAGCAGCAGATAGAGGGTTGCCGACAGCATGGCGTGGCTGCTTGGGAAGCTCGATGTCTCGACATCGATGGACGGCGCGATGAAATCGGGGCGGGCGCGCTCGAACAGCAATTTCAGAACTGCGTTGAGAAGGAATGTCGCGATCATCGACGTGGTGAGCAGAATGGCTGGGCCCTTTCGGTGCATCATTGCCAAGACAGCTGCTGCAGCCGCTGTAATCACGATGACGACAATGTTGCTGCCCAATGAGGTCAGATCGCGCATTGCGCTTTCGAGCCAGTCGGGGCCGATCGGATCATTGGGGTCGTAGACATTGTGGAGCAGGGCCAGAATACGGTGATCGATTGCCGCGAGCCCGCCGGGGGTGAGCAATCCGATCACCAGCCAACCCAGCAGCATCGCGGTGGCACCCAGTGTCACCATGACTAGAAACTGGCGAACAAGGGCGCAACCGGGAAGGCGCGGATTGTCCACGAATTCGCTGGGTCTCGTATCGTCTAGGCTCACCAGGCTTGTACTCATTCCGTCTGTGTTGCCAAACCATACTTGCGAGAATTCTTCACTCTGGGGCGCGCTGTGATCCGATGGTTGGGGTTAGGCGCTCCTGGTCTTGAGGTTTGTCGCATTTTCTGCGACGAACCGGCATCCATTTCGTCGAAAAATGCTTTAACGCAGCATCGCATGCAATTATCTGCCGCCTCGCTACGGTGTTCGCCCTTTCAGGGTCGACAGATGTGGCATTACCAGCTGTACATGGCTCACCATAGCATTGGGATCGTACAGAGAAATGGGCTGGTGAATATTTTCATTTCCACCACGGGGAGGCTGTTTATCCCATCAATAAGGCTAACGAACTCGTTGGGCGGTGTGTTTTGAAGGAAGTGTCGGCACAAGCTTGTCTTTTTTCTATTCTGGGGACGCTCCCGCGCGGCGCGAACGGCGGCCATCCAACTGGGGAGAAATACAGATTTTCCATGCAACCATCTGATGGGGAGAAAGCAGAGATCGCTTGGCGGCATTCTCGTTACGGCGCCATATTCGCTGGTTTTGCGGTTGTGCTGTGTTCGTTGATCTTGGTCGCCTGCCGCAATGCGGATGCTGCGGACGTCATCTCCGTTGATGATGGGCAAATGGTTGCAATGCACGATCTTCCGGCGCGGGACGCGGCTCGATTTGCCATCGGAGCGGCGATCTTTGCCGCACCATGGATTGCAGCACCCAATGTCTCGGATGGTGCCGATGGGTTGGGGCCCCTCTACACGGGAAGCGCCTGCGCCCAGTGCCATCCAGGGGGCACACACTTGCCGCAGCCGGGGCAGGAGGCGCCAATCCGCTACGTGGTCCGCTTCGATGGTGGTGATGAGGCGGGGGGCGGGGATCCTCGTTATGGCCGGCAGCTGCAGGATCATGCGATTGTGGGGTTTGAGCCTGAGGGGCGATCTGAGCTTCACTGGTTGCGCTCTTCAGTAACGCTAGGGGATGGAAGCACGGTTTCGCTGCGGGCTCCTGATGTGTCCGTTTCGGGATTGAGCAGCGGGCCGCTTGGCGCACGAACCCGGATTGTGCTGCTTCGTCCCCCGCCCCTTGCGGGATTGGGTCTTGTTGCCGCGATTGACGAAGACGACATCGCCGCTGGCGCCGATCCTGATGATCGCGACGGGGACGGTATTCGTGGCCGGGTGGGGCGTGCCCTCGATCCTGCGAGCGGGGAAATTCGACTGGCGCGCTTTGGCTGGAAGGCGTCGGCGGTCTCGCTCGGCGCCCAGACAGCGGGTGCCTTCAACCTCGACATGGGCCTGTCTTCGCCGCTTTCTCCTGATCCAGCTGGTGACTGCACCCTTGAGCAACGCGCCTGTCGTTCCGCTCCAGACGGGCGCTCTACCGCCAAGGGGGGCCACGAGGTCAGTGCGGAGGAACTCTCCCTCTTGGTTGCCTATCTAGAGGGGCTGGCGCCGACCAAGCCGGCGGCGAGCGCCGCGACCCCAGCCGGGCAAGGGCGGTTCATGGCGCTGGGCTGTGGCACGTGCCATCGCGAGGCGTTCACCACGCCTGAGATGGACCGAGCGCCGCATCTGTCGCACAAGCCGGTGCGGTTGTTTTCGGATCTGCTGGTGCACGACATGGGAGCCGGCCTTGCTGCGTCGGCCAATGCCCCGACGCTTTATGACCGATCATGGCGCACCGCCCCGCTCTGGGGACTTGGGCAACGGCTTGGCGAGATGGCGGCCGGGCAGATTGACGGGCTGCTCCACGACGGGCGGGCGCGCACGATCGAGGAAGCAATCCTGTGGCACGGCGGTGAGGGGCAGGGCGCGCGTGAGGCTTACCGAGCGCTGGCGGCGTCTGAGCGCGCTGAGTTGCTGGCCTACCTTGCCGGTTTATGAGATCCACCAGCAAGGACGGGCCGGTACTTTGTACGTGTACCGGCCGCTTCTTGTCGGGATTTACGAGGGCCGGTGGTGGTAGGGCACGGTGGGCAGACCGCGCAGGATCCAGCCTGGACCGGCGCCAGCGCCCCCGGTCATGCCTTCCACGACATTGATCGCGTTGGCAAAACCATGGGTCTGCAGGAAGCGCTGGACGTGCGCCGAGCGGGCGCCTGAGGCGCAGATGAAAGCAACGGGTTTGGTCTTGTCGCCGCCGAGGAGATCGAGGAGGTGGGTGACGAATTCAGGGCCCGCGGCGGTCATTGCGATGGCGCCCTCGGCAAGGCCGGTACGCATCCATTCGCCTTGCGTGCGGATATCGATCAAAACGAGACCCGCCTCCTTCATGAACTTGTGGGCGTCTTGGGGGTGGACGTGATCGGGAAGCTGTGTGTCGGTCGTTGTCATTGCTCGGGTTCGCTTAGCTGCTCATGGATCTGTTCTAGCTGATGATGAGGTGCGAATATTCTTTGTTATTTCAATGTTTTGCTTTGCTCGCGCTGGGGCCAGCTGTGGCCGCGCTCTGGCCTCCTATTACTTGATCTACATCAGGAGACATCAGCTTGGAACGAGACATAGGTAAATCGCCCGTTATTTGCCCCTGGCGCGATGGCTTTTCCACCAGCGTGGCCGATATATGACCGCCATCAGCGACGCATGCCGATGGCAGTTCGTTCGACGGTGTCAGTTAAATCTGGCGCTATGCAACTTATGCAACGGTGGCTTTGGCCGGACCGGTTTCGGCGGGCAAGCCGTTGTCCTGGCCCCATTCGGCCCAGCTGCCATCGTAGACGGCGGCGTTGGTCTGACCAAGGACGGCAAGGCCGAATGACAGGATGGCAGCGGTTACTCCCGACCCGCATGTCGTGACGACGGGCTGGTTGGGATCCACGTCAGCCTCTTTGAAGATCCGGGCAATCTCGTCCTTCGACTTGAAGGTTCCATCGGGGTTGATCAGCAAATCGTAGTGAACGGAGCGTGAGCCGGGGATATGGCCGCCACGCAGGCCTTCACGCGGCTCAGGTTCGGTGCCGGTAAACCGACCCGGCGAACGGGCATCAACGATCTGCTCGGTGGGGTTGCGCAGCAAAGCGCGCATGTCGTCGATATCGCGAATGAGATCGGCATTGAGGCGCGGGGTGTAATGACGCTCGAAACGGCGGGGCGGGGGGCCGTCCTCGACAAGGCGCCCTTCGGTGTTCCATTTCTTCAGCCCGCCGTTGAGAATGGCGACGTCATCGTGCCCCATCACACGGAATGTCCACCAGGCGCGCGGCGCTGAATAAAGGCCATCGACGTCGTAAACGACGATCCGCATCCCATCGCCCACTCCCATTTTCTTCATTCGGCTGGCGAATTTTACGGTCGAGGGAAGCATGTGTGGCAGTGCCGACTTGTCGTCGGCCAGATCCTCGATGTCGAAGAAAAGAGCGCCTGGAATATGGGCTGCCGCGTACTCGGCCTTTGGATCGCGGTTGGCGTCTGGCAGATGCCAGGATGCATCGAAAACGACAAGGTCAGGGGCCGCCAAATGCTGGGCGAGCCAATCCGTCTCGACGATCCAATTCTTGGCACTGAGCGGCACGTGTTATCCTCCAGGGTTGGTTCGGTGGCGGCGTCTAGCCGCTGGATGAAAATGCTAGAGCATTTTCCGACGAAGTGGAAACCGGTTCGACGAAGAAAATGCGATCAAACAATGAGCTAGCATTTTCCGACGAAGTGGAAACCGGTTCGACGAAGAAAATGCGACCAAAAGAGAAGCTAGGGATCGGTGCTCTAGCCCGCGCTCAAGGGTATCGTCAACTCGTGTGAGGGGGTGCAAGGACGGCTGGCAGATCACTCTTGGTTTGTTTTAGCCAAGGTGGCACTGGCAGTCCCTTGCTTTCCAGGAACGCCGGGTTGAACAGCTTGGACTGATAGCGGTAGCCCAGATCGCACAGCACCGTCACAATGGTATGACCGGGGCCGAGTTCGCGCGCCAGGCGGATTGCGCCCACAACATTGACGCCCGAGGATGGGCCTAGGCAGAAGCCCTCTTCCGATAACAGGGAAAAGACCATCTGGATTGCGTCGCGATCTTCGATCCGATAGGCCCGGTCCACCGTGACGCCTTCGAGATTGGCGGTGATGCGCCCCTGGCCGATCCCCTCGGTGATCGATGAGCCTTCAGTCGCCAGAGTTCCTGTCGTGTAGTAGCTGTAGAGGGCAGCGCCCGGCGGATCGGCAATGCCGATGACGATATCCTTGTTCTTGGCCTTGAGCCCGAGAGAAACGCCGCCCAGCGTGCCGCCCGAACCCACCGCGCAAATGAAGGCATCGACCTTGCCGGCGGTGTCGGTCCAGATCTCTTCAGCGGTCGTCTCAATGTGGGCCTGCCGGTTGGCGACGTTGTCGAACTGATTGGCCCAGATCGCACCGTTGGGCAGGCGCGTGGCCAAGGTTTCGGCCAGCCGGGCGGAATACTTCACGTAGTTATCGGGGTTCTTATAGGGGACGGCGGGAACCTCGATAAGTTCAGCGCCAAGCAGGCGCAAGGTGTCCTTTTTCTCCTTCGACTGCGTCTCAGGAATAACGATGACGCTCTTGAAGCCCATCGCGTTGGCGAGCACGGTAAGGCCAATTCCCGTGTTTCCCGCAGTACCCTCAACGATGGTGCCACCAGGGCTCAGCTCCCCGCGATGCAAGGCGTTCTGGATGATGTAGAGGGCCGCTCGGTCCTTGACCGATTGACCTGGGTTCATGAACTCGGCTTTGCCGAGAATCGTGCACCCAGTCTCCTCGCTGGCGCGGCGCAGCTTGATCAGCGGCGTGCGGCCGACTGCCTCTGCTACGCTCTGGTGGATTGGCACCGGTCTGCCCCCTTGTGACCTTCATGAATTCGATATGACGCATCAAAATCCGGCTCAAACTAGCCGTGCCGCCGCGCGCCCGCAAGGCTGCTGCACCCCTCTATGTGGACCAGCCAGGGGTCAAGTCGCGGTTCGTGTCACGGTTTGGAACTGCGCTTAACGTGCAATTAACTACATGCGTAGCAAAATCCCTCCGTAGAAAACGATGTCTGCGGGTCAACTCCGCCAGGCGCCCGTCTTTTGAGGGAATACCGATGAAAGCACTCTACAAGGCTGGTATGGCGTCTGCGGCGTTTGCCGCGATTGCCATTGCTGGCGTGCCCGCCAACGCTGCCGACTTGGGGTCTTATGGGGAGGGTTCAGTTAAGGACGGATACGTTCCCCTGCCTCGTGTTATGGCTTCGCATGGTGCTGGCCCGTGCTACCTGCGTGGTGATGTCGGCTATGCTTGGTCCAACGCCTCGGCCAGGTGGCCGGTCAATAACCCTACGTTCACGGGCGACGCAGACACGGACGGCATCATCGATGCGGACGAAATCGACTACACCAACGTTGGCAATAACGTCGCCCATGCCGACCTGGAAAATACATGGCTGGGTGAAATCGGTGCCGGTTGCGGTTCGGGCTCGCGCGGTCTGCGTGCCGAGGTGATGCTCGGTTTCCGTGGCCAGCGTGATTTCCAAGGTGAGCCGGGCGTTTACAATCCAGGCCCGACACCGGGCGAGACTGTCGCCGGATATACGCCTGACGTCCATGATCCGATGCATACCTCGCTCAAGACCTATACCTTGATGCTGAATGCCTACTATGACATCGGTAAGTTCGG
>JAXGRZ010000101.1:0-9429 GCA_040765305.1 Hyphomicrobiaceae bacterium
GCGTCAGAGCAGCAAGGCTACCGTCCGCACCCGGCAACAGCGTTTGCCGGCGCGCCGAGGCGATATCCGTGCCGCTGTCGTGAAGCCAGCGTTGCTGCGTTGGTGTCAGCCCAGCGATATCCGCCCGCCTTGTCCCCGACCGGACGAGATGTATATGCCGCGCGGGCAAGGTCCCCTCCGGCGCGAAAACATCCTGCGCCCTGGGCCCTGCCGAAGCCGTGCTGATCGCCATGCGTCTTGCCTTCCAACTGCTGTGCCGGCGCCTGATCCAGGCGCAGGCCTACGTCACCCTTGAGGTCCGGAGCCGATAACAATGGGCTCGGACCCTAGAACGCTTTGCGATCCGATGGAAAGGGATCGGCGCTGTTGTCTCTTGTTTGGTCCCATTTTCTACGACGAACCGGTGACCACTTCGTCAGAAAATGCTCTGGCAAGCACGAGGGCTCGGCAATTTCCGCGCCTTGTTGGCTGTGCATCTACCTCGAAGGCAGGGTGCTTAAAGCATGGTTTAAGCCTTTGTTGACTGCTGTCCCAGAAACTGACGCCAACGCAACATGCGATTCGCAACCGCGATCGCCACCAACGGGAATTGCCATGCTCGCGCACGCAGCGGCCCAGACTAAGAACACCGTATTGAGACGCTCCGCACTTGTCGCATTGAGCGCTCTCGCGCTCAGCCTTGGCGGATGCGCTGGTTCTGGATCGGACCTTGCCGCCAATCTGCTCGGCAGCGAACCGGAGGCCAAGCCCGCCGCAGGCGAGGTTGCGCAGATGCCGCAAACCGAACTGGAGAAGGCCACGCAGTATTGGGGCGAGAAGTTTTCGAAATCACCGAATACGCTGGAATATGCGCTCAACTACGCGCGCAACCTGAAGGCCATGGGGCGCCAGCGCGAGGCCATGGCCGCCTTGCAGCATGCCTCGAACTATCATGCGCAGGACCGGGAATTCGCCAGCGAATACGGCCGCCTGGCGCTCGAACTCGGTCAAGTCCAGACGGCAAAAAAAGTGCTCGCCTTCGCCGACGATCCGACCAAGCCTGATTGGCGCGTGATCTCCGCGCGCGGCACCGTCCTGGCGAAGGAAGGCAACAACAAGGATGCGATCAGGATGTTCGAGCGTGCGCTCGTTCTTTCCAACCGCAGCCCTTCAGTGGTCAACAACCTGGCGATGGCTTACGCGCTCGATGGACGCGCGGCCGACGGCGAACGCCTGCTGCGTGAAGCCGCCGCCAGCGGCAACTCGGAGAAAGTGCAGAAAAACCTCGCGCTGGTGCTGAGTCTGCAAGGCAAGTACGACGAGGCCAAGGTTGTCGGTGGCCGGGTTCTCGATCAGACAACAGTGGCTGACGACACTAATCTGGTTCGCAAGATTGTCGGGCTCGATCCCCAACCCTACAATTCCGCCGTCAGCACGACTGCCGTCGCACATAACAGCGCGACGAGGCAGGGAGCGCCGGCACAGATGAATTCACCAACGCTGCGCCAGACTGCACAGCCCGCCACGACAGGCTCGTGGACATCGAAAGTTGCGACCACCTCCAACTGACGGCGTCCAGCTGAAGACGTGCGCGCGATCCCCCATGTCGCCGCGCGCCCGGCTGGTCGGCGGTGCACGTGACGCGATCTGCCAGACAAGTTGCAGCTCCCCAAAATGCTCAATCCGGGTCGCCGGCGGCGGAAAGTATGCTTTCGAAATCGATCTTGGAGACTTCGATCACCGCTTGCGTGCGCGAAGCGACGTTGAGCTTGCGCAAGATCTCCGAGACGTGCGCCTTGACCGTCGTTTCGCCGACGTTCAACTCGTAGGCGATCTGCTTGTTGAGCATGCCCTGACGCAACATCTTCAAGACACGTAGCTGCTGTGGTGTCAGCGACGCCAACCGCTGCGCCAGGTCCGACTTTATAACGGTGGGCTGCGGCGACTGGTAGTTGGCCGGCAGATAGACATTGCCCGACATGACCTCCTCGATTGCGGCAGCCAGCTCGGCGCGCCGCACCGACTTGGAGATGAAGCCGGATGCACCATAGCTGATCGCCTCGTGGATGATGCGCGGATCCTCCAGCGCCGAGCAGATCACAACGGGCAGCTTGGGGTAGACCGTGCGCAGCTCCAACAGGCCCTCGAAGCCGACCGTGTCGGGCATCGAAAGGTCCAGCAGGACGAGATCGAACGATCCCCTCTCGGCAATCACCTTTCGTGCCTCGGCAATCGAGGACGCCTCGATGATCGTCGCATTCGGATAGGCCGAACCCAGAGAAAGGCGCAGGGCCTCCAGGAACAGGGGATGGTCGTCAACGACGAGAAAACTGGCCGGCACAGCATTTGCCTCCCAGGCAACGGAGTAGAGCTGATCACTCACCTGCATTGTTTTCTCACACCTTTTCAAACCCGAGCGGCGCTGGCAAGGGCAACCCTTGCAACGGCTGCTGCCAGACACCCAAATCCCAAGAAAAAAGGGCGAGCAGATTGTTCCGCTCGCCCCAGTTTCCCGATCGGCGGCGCTTTTCGTAGCGCCGTTTCAGTTATTTCTGGGCTGTCTTCCTGGGCAACTTGAAGGTCCAGACCATGCCACCCTGGTTGAGGTGGGCAACGGTCTTGGCAACCTCACCACCCCACAGCGGAACCGCACCGCCCCAGCCGGACAGCACGGAGATGTACTGTTCACCGTCCTGCTCCCAGGTGATCGGCGAGCCGACGATGCCAGAGCCCGTATTGAAGGACCAAAGCTCCTTGCCCGTTGCATCATCCATGGCCTTCAGGTCGCCTTCGGGCGTGCCGAAGAACACCAGACCACCGCCGGTCGTCAAAACGCCGCCCCACAGCGGAGCCCTGTTCTTGTATTCCCACTTCACCTTGCCGGTCGCCGGGTCCATGGCCTTCAGCGAACCGATGTGGTCATCGAAAATCGGCTTGATGGTGAAGCCGGCGCCGAGGTAGGCGGCGCCCTTCTTGTAGGTCACCGGCTCGTTCCAGATGTCCATGCCCCACTCATTTGAGGGGATGTAGAACAGCTTGGTGTCCTTTGAATAGGCGATCGGCATCCAGTTCTTGCCACCAAGGAAGCTCGGCACGGCGAACACTGGATCACCCTTCTTGCCGTCCTTCGACTTGGACGGATTGCCAGGGCGGTTCTCGGGCACGTAGATCGGGCGTCCGTTCTCGTCGAGGCCTTTGGCCCAGGTGATCTTGCTGACGAACGGATAACCGCCGATGAACTTGCCGTTCTCGCGATTGAGAACATAGAAGTAGCCGTTGCGGTCGGCGGTGGCGGCGGCCTTCGTGCCATTGAGGTCGAATGAGACGACCTCGTTGACGCCGTCGAAGTCCCAGCCATCATTCGGCGTCGTCTGGAAGTGCCACTTGATCTCGCCGGTCTCGGGATCGAGCGCCAGACGCGAGCAGGAGTAGAGATTGTCACCAGGACGCATATGGCTGTTCCACGGCGCGGGGTTGCCCGCACCCATGAAGATCAGCTTCGTCTCGGGATCGTAGGTGCCGCCGAGCCAGGTTGCACCGCCACCGGTCTTCCACAGATCACCCGGCCAGGTGGCGTTCTTCTTGCCGGTCATGGTCGATTCTTTGCCGTTCAGCATGCCCATGTGACCTTCGATGGTCGGGCGCGACCAGACGAGATCACCGGTATCGACCTTGCGTGCCTCGATGCGGCCGACGACGCCGAACTCACCACCTGAAACGCCGGTAATGATGACCGGACCATGCGCCTTGGAGGGAACGATGAGCGGCGCGGCGGTATAGGAGAAGCCAGCCTTGAAGTCATCGATCTTTTTCGACCAGACCACCTTGCCGGTCTTGGCGTTGAGCGCGATCAGCTTGGCATCCAAGGTGCCGAAGAAGACCTTGTCCCCGAAGATCGCGGCGCCACGGTTGACGACGTCGCAGCACGGCAGGATGCCTTCGGGAAGGCGCGCATCGTACTGCCAGATCTCGTGACCCGTCTTGGTGTCGATGGCCCACATACGGCTGTAGGACCCGGTGACGTACATGACACCGTCCTTGACCAGAGGCTGGCTCTCCTGGCCACGCATCTTCTCGCCACCAAACGACATCGCCCATGCCGGAACAAGACCGGCAACATTATCCTTGTTGACCGCCTTGAGCGGGCTGTAGCGCTGGCCCTGCGGACCAAGACCATTGGAGACGACATCCGCCGTCGTCTCGGCATCCTTGACGATGTCGTCGATCGTCACATCAGCAAGCGAAGGCTGTGCCGTCGCCAGCGACAGCGCGAGCACACTCGCGCTTGCAAACCATTTCAAGGTTTTCATTGGGTAATCCCCTTGGTTGTTTTCCCGGCTACTTCCCCTTTGACGGGCTCTGCGCGGCACTATGGAAGTCGGGCCAAGTGCGACGTTATCGCAGAGGGCTTTGGGCTCTTATTGCCAAATAGTACAAAAACGCCATTTACCGCCAATTCGATTGTGTAATTTGCAATATGTAAGCAAGCGAATGCGGATTATTTCCGCACCGCGAAATATCGGCTTTGAAAAGGTAAACGAGACGCCAAACCGCGCATTTCAATTCAAGCATTGCGAACTATCGATGCGCCTTCGAAGATTCAAGTCTTCTTGTCGACACGCGGCCACTGTCCAGCTTCGAGTTTGGGGAAGAAATGCATGACGGAGCGTTCGAACTCATAGCGCGAAAGGGCGATCTTTTCGGTCCACGCAGGAAGCGGCACTTCCATCGCTTCGTTCATCGACATGCCGCGCTCAAACGCCGAACGGATTGTGTCTTCGACCATCGCCAGCCAGTCGCGTGTCTGGTCCAGGCCACGCAAGCCGCCTTCGACGGGCCCGTGCCCCGGCACGATCTGAACCGCCTTGATGGCCGCCAATGCCTGCAGGCTCTGACGCCAGCGCTCGGGGTCGGCATGCGGCGTCGTTGCGGCGCGATCAAGAAAGACGAGATCGCCTGCAACAATGATACCGGACGTCTCCTCGGTGAGTGCGAGATCGCAGGGCGTGTGTCCGCCCAGGACTTTCAACACAAACCTGCGCCCACCAATCTCCTCGACACCATCGTTCACCGCCCGCCCCGGCACGACCAGCTCGGTGCCACGCATCCAGTCGCCCGCCGCGTGATACATGGCGGAGGCAAAGTCCTCGCCAAATGACGTCAAACCATCAATGACGCCCTGCGGGGCCGCGATCGCCTTGGCCTCGAAGGCCTGATTGCCGAAGACGTGATCGGGATGGAAATGGGTGAGATAGACGCGCGCGACCGGCTTTCCGGTCAGCTCGCGCACGCAGGCTTCAAGTTCGACACCATAGCGCTTGGAGGGGCCGGTATCGACGATGACCGCGCCTTCCCTTGTGTCGAAGATCGTGGTGTTGGCAATCGCGCCGCCGTTGGAACGATCGATCGGCTCGGGCACGCCGTACAACACCCAGACGCCATCTGCGATCCTGACGGGCTTTAACGGATAACTGAGCGGCGCTGCGACAGCGACATCGAAGGCGCCGGCAACCAGCGGCAGCGCGGCAATTGCTGACAATCTCTTCAGCGCCGCGCGGCGCGTTATGTCCCGCGGATCATCGGCTGCGTGCGCGGACATCTCCTGCCTCATCCAGTCCACCGAACCCTCACCCTTGACCTGCCGCATCGCTCAACGCTCCTTTGCAGACGCGGGTGCAGAAGCGGGCGCGGCGATCGCACTAGCGTGCCATGAGGCAGGGATCATCGAGCGATAGATCTCTCCCTGGTTGTCGCGTCCCAGAATGGTCAATCCGGCGTCCTGCAAAGGCAGGCGCACGAGCACCGTCAGGGTTGGATCCTCACTCACCGGCTCGCGTAGCTCCAGGGTGGCAAGCTGCTCTCCGGCCTGCGAGCGAAAATCGAGATCCTCGATGAAATACGACGGTGTGTTGTCGCGGGCCAGGCCTGTGTCCATCGGATGGCGGACGCGAAAGCGCGCACGCACCGACCCATCGAGTTCACGATAGAGCTTGCCTTGCGCGTGACCGACCGTATCGGACCAGTCGGCATCCTGGCGTGCCATGCTCGGCGTAGAGCAGCCGCCTCCCGCCGCATCGAGGAACACACCGCCAACGTGCCAGACACCATCTTCGGTCTGGGCTCCAGCACGCACCGGCGTTGCCTGCTCGACCTTCATGCGAAGGGCGAGAAACGGTGCGGCTTTGGCAATACCAAGCGTCGCGACGTGCTGGATCGGATTGAGATCGGCAAACACAACGAGCTTTTTGACGCCAGGCAGCGCGCGCGCATCCACCGTCACCGGCACCTGGGCCTGGTTCTCGACAACACGGGGAACGGAAACCTTGACGCGATCGTCGAACACCACCTGATCGGAGCCAAAGAACTGCTCCTTCATTTCGGTCCACATGATCGAGTGCAGCGGATCATTGCCCGGCGCGGCATCGGCGCCTGAAGACATGACGAATGTCTGGGCGAGAATGACCACGACACCAGCGACCAGCAACTTTACCGCGTAAAACTTCATGGCATGGAAGACAGTAATGAGCGGATATTTGAGAGCTGGTTTTGAAACAAAGGCCATTTGTCGATCACCTTGTCTGCCCCATGCTATTGGCGAAATCGATCTGCACCATAGCACAAAGCGATACGCATCGAAATTAACCGCAAATTGGAAAACGCAGCATTACAGACCCGTTACGGAACCGGTGGCGAAATGCGGCTCACGCCATATCTCGCAAATATCCGATCAAGTTCGCCGGAAGCTTCCAAGTCGCGCAGTGCCTTTCCGACCGCGTAACCGGTATCCCGGCTGTCCTGCTTGACCGCCGTGCCGATCGTCCAGGCCATCCTCAGATCGGTGTCGAATTGAGGCTCAACGATTCTGACGCTGGCACGCTGATCGCCGAGCATCGCCTCGATTTGCGAGCGCGGGCCCAGGATGCCGGCATTTTCGCGCGCCAGAAAACTCTCCATCGCGTCCTTGATCTGGCGGTAGGGATTGACGTTCGCCTTGTAGGCCTCATCATCGGCAAACATCACGTAGTAGTGCGCGGCGCTGGCAAACTGTACGGCGAGCCTTGCCTTGACGAACGCCTTCATTCCCGCTGCCGGATCAACCATGTCGGGGTGCACCGCCAGCACCACCTTCTCGTGATGGTAGGCGTTCGATATGCCGACCAGAGTATTGCGTGCGATGAAGGCTTTTTCCATCGGCACGTGCATCATGAAATCGCCGACATGGCCGCCGGTGCGCGGGCCTTGCCAGATGTTGGAGCGCAGATCGTCGTCAACTTCCTCGCCGGCAACACGCGCGATGATGTCCGCTTTGAGGTTCATTTTGGCGGCGATGGCGCGTGCGACGTCGGCGTCAATGCCCTTCACCGTGCCATCGTCCGCAGTCCAGGAGAACGGGGCAAAGTCGTCATAGACGATGACCCGAAGCACACCGCTTGCTACGACATCATCGAGCGGACGTGCCAGCGCCACGCTCGGGACCAAGGCGGCCAGAGCGCACAGCAAGACGACCCAGGACGCAACAATGGAAGCTATGCCGACACGGCGCGTCGCGTGCACGTGACGCGTGCCAGGGAAACCGCGTTTGCGCTTGCTCGCCACGCGCCGCACCGCTCAGCTGTCGTCATGCTGGGATTCAATGTAGGCGCGGATTGCCCACATGGCTTCCTGGCTGAGGATGCCCTCGAAGGCCGGCATCTTGGTGATACCGTTGACGGTGGCCCCGTGACGAATGCGTTGCAAGAACCATTCATCGCCAGATTGGCCCTTTTCGAGATAGCGAAGATCTGGAGCAAGGCCGCCGGAAATCACCTGCAGCCCGTGACAGCGCGCACAATTCTGGTTGTAGCCGGACGAGCCGATCTTGATGGCGATTTCGTTGCCGCTATAGGGGTTCGTCTCGCGCCAGTCTTGGCCGAGCTGCTCCAGCCCCGTCGTATCGACGGGTTGAGGCTGCACATCGCCATGCGCAATTACCTTTGACACGCTCGCAGCAAGGCTCACGCCAATGATGCACGCAACGGTCAGGGTGCGTAAAAAGACCATCAGAGCACTCCGCGTTTCCATTAGGGGGTTATTGTTGTTTTGATTGACCCCGAACATAATCGAGCGAGCACATCGGGCAAAATTGCCAAAAAGTGCATGCCCTTCACCACAAGGCGGAGACCGCGCTTTCATCCTGGTTCATTCCGTGTGCCCCTCAGCGCGAAGCGCACGCTGAACGGCTCTGTCACTGCGCGCAAACTGTTTGTTACATTGTACCATAGTACACTTGGGCCGTTTTGCCGGCCTGCTTAGATTCAACAAAGCTGACAATCAGGCTCACCCCGGGCGCGCCACGGTTGCAGACAAAACAAATCAAAAACGCTCCAAAAGCCTGTGAGGAAACGCGCAACAAGGAACGCTTACAGCGATGCGAGCGAAAGTTCGGGCAAGATATCTAGCCAGTTTGGTCCTGGCCCCTTTGACCCTCCCACCTTTGGCCCTGGCGCATTTGACGTTAGCGCAGGTGGCGCTCGCGCTTGCATTCACCAGCGCCACTCCCATCGGCCTTGCCGCGCACGAGGCCTACGTCACCAACGAGAAGGACAACACGGTCTCGGTCATCGATACGGGAACGCAGTCGGTCGTGCGCACCTTTGGCGTTGGGCAGCGGCCGCGCGGGATCACCTTCTCACGCGATTTCAAGCACTTTTTCGTCTGCGCCAGCGACTCCGACGCGGTGCAAGTGTTCGATGCGGCGACCGACAAGCATCTTTACGATCTTCCTTCCGGCGATGATCCCGAACAGTTCGCCGTCTCCCCCGACAACACGCGCATCTACATCGCCAACGAGGACAATGCCGTCACGACAGTCATCGACCTGGAAACACGCAAGGTCATTCGACAGATCGATGTCGGTGTCGAGCCGGAAGGCACGGCGATATCCCCCGACAACACCATTGCGGTGACGACGTCGGAAACGACGAACATGGCGCACCTCATCGACACCAGGACGTTCGAGGTAACGGACAACATTCTCGTCGACCCGCGCCCGCGTCACGCCGAGTTCACGCCCGATGGCAAGGAACTGTGGGTCTCATCGGAAATCGGCGGCACGATCGCCGTCATCGACATGACGACGCGTGCGGTGAAGACGACAATTACGTTCCAGATTCCTGGCGTGCGCGCCGATCTCGTCCAGCCAGTGGGCGTAAAACTGACGCACGACGGAAAACGTGCCTTTGTGGCGCTCGGGCCATCGAATCGTATTGCGGTCATCAACGGCGAGACCTATGAAGTCTTGAAGTACATTCTCGTCGGTCAGCGCGTATGGCATCTGGCCTTGACGCCTGAGGAAGACCTGCTGCTCTCGACCAACGGGGTTTCCAACGACGTAACGTTCATCGACGTTGCCAAGTTGCAGGCGGTCAAGTCCGTAACCGTTGGCCGCTATCCCTGGGGCGTTGCCATCAA
>JAXGRZ010000102.1:0-9306 GCA_040765305.1 Hyphomicrobiaceae bacterium
CGGCTCTCCAATTTCCTGCTGTGGCAATGTGCCTACACCGAGTTCGTGTTCCTCGATACGTTCTGGCCGGATTTCGGTCGTGCCGATCTCGAAGCCGCTCTCGCCATATACCGCAGCCGGGACCGCCGCTTTGGTGGTTTATCGCGGCGCACCTCCGCATGAGGCAACAATGAGCGAAGAGGCGGGAGGCCGCGCGCCTGCACTGAACGTGAGCGCCAGTGATCCGAGCAAGGCGCCGAATTCCAATGCGCAGGCCCCCAAGTCGATGTCGGACATCAAGGCGCGCCTGATCGCCGGTTCGGTCATGGCACTGGTCGCCCTCTTGCTGACCTATGCCGGTCCGCGGTCGTTTGCGGTGCTGGTCCTTGGCGTGGCACTCGTGATGTGCTGGGAATGGGGGCGTTTGGTGCGCGGGCAGGAATTCGGGCCGGCGCTTGTCATCCACATGTTGGCAGTCGTTGCCGCTGGCGTGCTGAGCGAACTTGACTTGCCGGCTCTCGGTTTGGCGGCCCTGATGATCGGTGCGATCGTGCTGGCGTTCATGCCGTTCGCCTCGCGCCGGCTGTTATCCGTGGCGGGCGTGGCCTATGTCGGTCTTCCAGTGGTTGGCATGCTGTGGCTGCGCGATGATCCATCGCTGGGGTTCGAGGCGGTGTTGTTTGTCTTCGCCATTGTCTGGGGATCGGACATTGGTGCATTCGTTGCCGGCCGGGGTCTCGGCGGGCCAAAGCTGTGGCCACGGGTCTCACCCAATAAGACGTGGGCTGGCTTTTTCGGTGGGCTCACGGCAGGGGTCCTGGCGGGTATCATCTTTGCCCAGTTCATTGCCGGGACCAGCAGCCTGGTGCTGGCGCTCACCGGATTGGTTCTGGCCGTTTCTGCCCAAATGGGTGATCTGGCCGAATCTGCGCTGAAACGCCACTTTGGCATCAAGGATTCCAGTACCATCATTCCGGGGCACGGTGGCGTGATGGACCGGGCTGACAGCATCGTCGCAGTGTCCATTGTGGTGTCCCTTCTGGCGCTGCTGGAGAACGCCGCCTTGCCGGCGCACGCACTGTTCGGCTTATGAGTTGGGGGCCCCGGGGCTCTTGAAGATGAGAGAGGGTCAGGCGACGCAGGCATGGTTGTGCGCGCGCAAGCAGGGGCCATAGCGGCTTCGAAGGCAGTTGCAGCTACGGGCACCGGGGAACAGGTGCGCCGCGTCAGTGTGCTCGGCGCCACCGGTTCGATTGGTCAGAGCACGCTTGACCTCATCGCCCGTCATCCCGAAACGTTCAAGGTCGAGGCGCTGACAGCCAATGCCGATGCAGCAGGGCTGGCCGCACTCGCCATCCGCCATCGGGCGCGCATGGCCGTGGTGGCCGACCCCGAAGCCTATGCGGCGCTGGCCGCCGCGCTCTCGGGCACCGGCATCATCGCGGCGGCGGGTACGCAGGCGCTGCAAGAGGCGGCATCGCGTCCGGCCGATTGTGTGGTGGCGGCGATCGTCGGAGCGGCAGGCCTGTTGCCGACGCTGGCTGCGGTCCGCCAAGGGCGTCGCGTTGCGCTTGCCAACAAGGAATGTCTCGTCACGGCTGGTGATCTGTTCATGCGCGAAGTGGCGGCGGCCGGGGCGGAGTTGCTGCCTGTCGATTCGGAGCACTCCGCCGCGTTCCAGGCTATCGGCGCTGCGGATCCTGATGCCATCGAGCAGATTATGCTGACGGCGTCGGGTGGCCCATTCCGCGATTGGGATATGGTGCGCCTTGCCGCAGCAACACCTGAACAGGCGCTGCGCCATCCCAACTGGTCGATGGGCGCCAAGATCACGATTGATTCGGCAACGCTGATGAACAAGGGGCTGGAACTGATCGAGGCATTCCACCTGTTTCCGGTTGGTGCCGACAAGCTCGATTGTGTCGTCCATCCGCAATCAATCGTGCATTGCCTCGTTGCCTATCGCGATGGTTCGGTCCTGGCGCAAATGTCCTCACCCGATATGCGAACGCCGATTGCCCTTGCGCTCTCCTGGCCACGGCGGATCGATGCGCCAACCAAGCGGCTCGATCTTGCCGCACTTGGGCAGCTGACCTTTGAGGCTCCCGACACGGCGCGGTTTCCAGCGCTCACACTTGCCCGCGAGGCGCTGGCAGCTGGTGGGGCCGCTCCAGCGGTCCTCAACGCGGCCAATGAGGTGGCCGTGATGGCTTTCCTTGAGCGGCGAATTGGCTTCCTTGATATCGCCGCTGCGGTCGCCGATAGCCTTGCGGCCGCTGGCAGGCGCGGGTTGCTCGCAGGGTGCGCGAGCCTGGACGACCTGCTGGCGGTCGATCGTGAGGCGCGCGCGCTGACGCGTTCGGTATTGGCCGGCTAAAGTGGGCCTCGGGTCCGGTTCCACTGCGTTTGAGTCCGGATTATAGATGGACACATATTTGTGAGCTTGGTTGGTTTGGTCGAAGAGGGGTGATACTCCTGTTGCAAATCCAGACTGGAGCCCCTTGAGATGGCCCGTTGGGGTCTTCTCTATCTCTTTGTTATCCAGCCAAATTTTCACGTTCTTTGAAAACTCGACCATGTACGTTTCAGCCGCTCGGACACAATTTTTTGTGGCTCATTGAGTGCAAGGGCACACGCAACTTGGGGCTGGCGTACGAGGATGCTAAAGGGAGCGCCAGTCATCGCGTGCGCCCCATCATGCCGCCGTATTGACGCGCACGCGTCAGCAGACCATCTGTTGGGTCTGAGTGCGGCTGGTCCAATGCCAAACAAGTTTTCTTGCTCAAAGCCATTTCGCCAGGGTGCTTGGCTATGAGAGCAAAATAGGGACAAATTCATGTTTGAGAGCTTGACCAACGGGTTGACGGTTCTGTTGTCGTTCCTGTTCGTCCTCAGTGTGGTGGTTTTTTTCCACGAACTGGGCCATTTCCTCGTTGCGCGATGGTGCGGCGTCAAGGTGAAGGCCTTTTCGATCGGGTTCGGCCGGGAAATCTTCGGTTTTTATGACCGATACGGAACACGCTGGCGCGTCGCTTGGCTGCCGTTGGGCGGCTACGTCAAGTTCATGGACGACGAAAGCGCGGCCTCAACGCCTTCGGCGGAGGCACTCCAGCAGATGAGCCAAGAGGAGCGTGCCGGCGCGTTCCACCTCAAGCCGGTCTGGCAAAGAGCGGCTGTGGTTGCCGCCGGCCCGATTGCCAATTTCATCCTGGCTATCGTCATTTTTGCCGCCATTTTCGCCGTTTACGGCATCACCACGCTGGAGCCACGGGTTGGGACGGTGGTGGCCAATTCGCCAGCAGAAGCCGCAGGCATTCAGCCTGATGACCTCGTGCTGAAAATCCAGGGCGAGCCGATCAACGATTTTGGCGATCTACAACGCATCGTCTCCACCAGCCCGGAACAGGATCTGGAATTTCTTGTTGATCGCGGCGGCAAGCTTGTGACGCTGACCATTCGTCCCAAGTTGACCGAGCACGAAGATGCCATTACCGGTAAGATCAAGACCCCGATCATCGGCATCACCAGTCGGACAGGCGCTGAGCGGATGACGCGAAAGGTGGGGCTGGGCGAGGCTGTCGGTCTGGGTGTGGAGCGCACCGGGGTGATTATCAGTTCCACCCTGTCCTTCATCGTTGATCTTGCGCGAGGACGTCAGAGCGCGGATCAACTCGGCGGTCCGATTCGCATCGCCGATGTTTCGGGGCAGGTTGCCAAGTTCGGAATTCAGCCGCTCTTGCACTTCATCGGCGTGATCTCGGTCAGCATCGGGTTGCTCAACCTGTTTCCGATTCCGCTGCTCGACGGCGGCCATCTGATGTTTTACGCCATTGAGGCCGTGCGCCGCAAACCGCTGTCGGAGCGGACACAGGAGATCGGTTTCCGAATCGGTTTGGCCATTGTTCTGATGTTGATGGTATTCGCGACTGTCAACGACTTGCCGATCCTCAAAAAATGGTTCTTCTGAGCTTGCGTATTTTGTCCCCGGGTGGGGTATTCTTGCCACTTCCCGAGGGCTTACTGAATCGTTAAAAACAAAGGGTCATCAGGGGGGGTAATCCACTCGTGATTCGATGCGTCAGGGCGTCGAGTATGGGAACGCGGTTGGATTACCTGAAGAATGGGCACTTAAAGCTCATGACTTAAGCGTTGACAGTGCGGAGGGGCCGTTGCCGACGGTCTTCGCGCTCATGGGGGTCGGCAGCTACGAGGGCATACCTTGCGAATGCCGCAGTATCGAAACGGGATGTTGAGGGGCTTGGGACTGGCCGTCTGGCTAGCTATTGCTGCTCCATCCTTCGTGATCGTTGACGCCATTGCTTTTGCCAGCTCGGCTGAAGCGCAGGGTGTCGTTCGCGAAATCCGAGTTGTCGGGAACCGGCGATTAGAGCCGGAGACAATTCGCTCTTACATGAAATTTGCAGTCGGCGATTCCTACAGCTCGGGTGCCGCGGATGCGTCCCTGCGGGCGCTGTTTGCGACCGGATTGTTCTCGGACGTCCGTATTGATCGCGAGGGTTCCGCCGTTGTCGTGACCGTCGTCGAAAACCCGGTCGTGGCGCAGGTTGCCTTTGAGGGCAATAGTGAAGTTGAAACCTCGACCTTGCAGAGCGAGGTGCAGCTGAAGCCGCGCGCCGTGTTTACCCGTGCCAAGGCCCAGGCTGACGTGCAGCGCATTCTCGATGTCTATCGGCGCCAGGGGCGGTTTGCCGCGTCCGTCGATCCAAAGCTGATTGAGCTTGATCAGAACCGCGTCAACGTCGTTTTCGAGATTACCGAAGGTGGTGCGACGAAGGTCAAGGGCATCAATTTCGTTGGCAACCATGCCTTTTCCGATTCGCAGCTTCGCGACATCGTGACGACCACGGAGTCGGGCTGGTTCGACTTCCTCAAGGGTACGTCAGTCTACGATCCCGATCGCCTCAATCTCGATCGCGAATTGCTGCGCCAGTACTATTTGAAGAATGGCTATGCAGATGCGCGGATCGTTGCCGGCAATGCAGAACTGTCGCCAGACGGATCGGGCTTCTACATCACCTTCGCTGTTGAAGAGGGCGAGATCTATCACTTCGGTACGGTAAGCATCGAGAGTTCGCTGCAGGAAGTCTCTACCAAGCCGCTTTATGGTGATATGCTGACCAAGCCCGGCGAGGTATATAATGGCTCGCAGATCGACAAGACGGTTGAGAAGTTGACGCTGTCGATTGCCGAACAGGGTTATGCCTTTGCTCGGGTGCGACCGCGCGCCCAGCCCGATTTCACGACGCGCACGATCAATCTCATCTATACGGTTGATGAAGGTCCGCGCATCTATATCGAGCGTATCAACATCATGGGGAACACGCGCACCAAGGAGCACGTGATCCGTCGCGAGTTCCGTCTTGCCGAGGGTGACGCCTATAACCCGCTGCTGGTCGATCGCGCCAAGAAGCGACTGGAAGCGCTTGGCCTGTTCAAAGACGTCAAGATTAACCGCACCCCCGGCTCGGGTTCGGATCGCGTCAATCTCGATGTCGAGGTGACGGAGCAGTCCACTGGCGAGCTGTCGTTCGGTGCCGGCTACTCGACGAGTGAAGGTGTGATCGGCGATATCTCGATCTCAGAGCGCAACCTGATGGGTAACGGTCAGTTCCTCCGCTTGAAGCTGGCCGGCTCCATGGAACGCTATCAGATCGAGCTGTCGTTTACCGAGCCGCGCTTCCTCGACATGAATCTCGCTGCCGGTTTCGATCTCTTCCACAAGGAGATCGACCAGACCAGCGAGTCGGGCTTCAAGAGCCGCAAGACGGGTGGCACGTTGCGTCTGGGCTACCCGCTCGCCGAAGATCTGTGGATGCAGAACTACTACACGTTCTCGCGCGATGAGATCTTCGATGTACGTCCCGGCGCCTCGCTGGCGATCAAGGATGCGTGCGGTGATCCCAATCCAATTTATGGCGCCGAAGCCAATTGCGCCGATGAGGTCTACTACACCTCGTTGGTCGGCACCTCGCTGACCTATGATCGCCGCAACCATCCCAAAAACCCGACGGCAGGTTACTTCCTGCAAGGCTCGGTGGATTTTGCCGGCCTTGGCGGTGACGCTCAATATGTTCGGCTCTCGGCTGAAGGTCGTTTCTACTATCCGATCACCGAGAAGATCACCTTCGTTGGCCGCGCGGTTGGTGGTCATATCCAGAACTGGGGTGGTGACGATCTGCGTATTCTCGACCTCTACTTCCGTGGTGGTGAGACGATCCGTGGTTTCGATCGCGCCGGTTATGGTCCACGCGACTTGGGGACGGACGATGCTCTGGGTGGCAAGACCTACTGGGCAACGACGGCAGAGGTTCGTTTCCCGCTGCCACTCGTTCCCGACGATCTGGGTATGAGCGGTGCCGTCTTTGCCGATGCAGGCTCGCTGTTCGGTGTTTCGAACCGCGTCAAAGATATGCATAACATGACGTACGCCGACGACTCCTCGATCCGGTCGTCAATCGGTGCGTCGATCCTGTGGAACTCGCCGGTCGGTCCGCTGCGGCTCGACTTTGCCAAGACGCTCACCAAGGAAGACTACGACGACGAGCAGTTCTTCCGCTTTGGTGCGCAGACGAAGTTCTAACCGGTTGACTTTTACGGGTTGACGTTGACTTTCACGGGTCGACCAGGAACGCATCGCAGTTGAGCGACGAGATATTCAAGGCGCCGGCCGCAGACGTGGCCGGCGCCGGTTCTTTGCCAGCTTTGCCAACTCGCGATAATCGCCGAAAGATCCGGCAACGCCATTGTGCCGCTTCCCAAGTGCTGGGCATTGTCCTAGGGTCCGCGTAACTCTCGGGTCGCCGCGATCCCATACAAATCTCTTGCTCTCGGAGGGGCCAATGCAGCACCGCGGATTTTTCGACCGTGCAGGACCCTTTCCGCTGGCGGAGCTTGCCCGGTCGGTTGGAGCCGAACTGCCCGAAGGCGCGGATGGCGACCGCCTTATCCATGATGTAAAACCTTTGTCGGATGCCGGTCCGCAGGACATTTCGTTTCTCGACAATCGTAAGTATTTGCCCCAACTGGCGGCGACCCAGGCGGGAGCCTGCCTCATTCTTCCAGTCATGGCCTCACGCGCGCCGCCGGCAACCGTCACACTCCTCACCAAGACGCCCTATCGGGGTTTTGCCCAGGTGCTGCGGGCATTTTATCCAGGTGCCTTGCACCCCGCGGTGGCGCGCACCGACGTCGGCATCTTGATCGATCCGACCGCGGAGATCGAAGACGGTGTCGAGATCGAGCCGGGCGCGGTGATTGGGGCTGAGGCCGTCATTGGTCGCGGCAGCCGAATTGCCGCCAACGCAGTGATTGGCTACCGGGTGCATGTTGGGCGGGACTGTTATATCGGCGCCGCTGCCACATTGGCCCACACGCTGATCGGCGACCGGGTCATCATCCATTCTGGCGCGCGCATCGGGCAGGACGGTTTCGGCTTCGCAATGGGCCCCGGCGGTCACCTCAAGGTGCCGCAGATTGGCCGGGTCATTATTCAAGATGACGTTGAAATCGGGGCCAATACAACCATCGACCGGGGTGCCCTTAAGGATACCGTCATTGGCGAGGGGACCAAAATTGATAATCTCGTACAAATCGGGCACAACGTTATCGTTGGGCGGCATTGCGTCATTGTCGCGCATACCGGAATTTCGGGCTCCACGGAGCTTGGCGACTATGTCGTGATGGGCGGTCAGTCCGGTACGGTGGGACACATCAAAATCGGGACCGGCGCCCAGGTGGCGGGTGCGTCCCATCCCAAGGATGACATACCCGCTGGCGCCCGCTACGGCGGCACGCCGGCCAAGCCGCTGAAGGATTGGGCGCGCGAGCTGGCAGCCGTGGCACGGCTGGCGGAGCGACCCAAGAGTTCGGCAGGCGAGGGTGGCCAGGATGGCGGCCCGGGGGCAGGCAATTGAGTTTGTGAACTGAGTTTCACGGTGCATCCGGAGCCAGGATGGGGAGCGGCGCTGGTGCTGACGAATGGAAGAGAAGATCGATGAACGACGCATCCGACAAGCCGGTTATGGGCACCGCTGACATCATGCGTGTGCTGCAGCTTCTGCCGCATCGCTATCCGATGCTGCTGGTCGACCGGATCTATGACATGAACGGCGATGAGAGCTGTGTCGGGTTCAAGAACGTCACCATCAATGAGCCGTTCTTCATCGGACACTTTCCGCAGTTTCCGGTGATGCCCGGTGTGCTGATCATCGAGGGGCTGGCGCAGACTGCGGGCGCCTTATGTGTATCCAGCCTGAAAGAGGATTATCACGCTGAACTCGTCTACTTCATGGGCATCGATCGGGCCAAGTTCCGCCGCCCCGTGGTGCCCGGCGACCAGCTCCACTACCACGTGCGCAAGGTGCGCAACCGCGGCCGCGTGTGGAAGTTCTTTGGCGAGGCCAAGGTGGACGGGCAGGTTGCCGCAGAAGCCGAGGTCAGCGCCATGCTCGCCGATACTGCCGAAGCACGGGCCTTCGCGAGCAAGCATGGCTGAACAGCACATTCATCCAACCGCCATCGTCCATCCAAATGCGATCGTCGAGCCGGGAGCTAAGCTTGGCGCTGGCGTCAAGGTTGGTCCCTTCTCCATGGTCGGCGCGGATACGGTTCTGGCAGACGGGGTGGAACTCGTTTCGCATGTGGTGGTGGCTGGTCATACGTCAGTTGGCGCGGGCACGCGCATCTTTCCGTTCGCCTCGATCGGGCATCAGCCGCAGGATCTCAAGTTCAAGGGCGAGGTGACGCGGCTGACGATCGGCTCCAACTGCCTGATCCGCGAAGGCGTGACGATGAATCCGGGAACCGCGGGCGGCGGATCGAAGACCATCGTCGGCGACAACTGCGCATTCCTCGCCAACAGTCATGTCGGGCATGATTGCATCGTCGGCAACAACGTCATCTTCTCCAACAACGTCATGCTGGCCGGTCACTGCAATGTCGGCGATTTCGCGATCATCGGTGGTGGCGCCGCGGTGATCCAGTTCGCCCGCGTTGGCGCGCATTCCTTTCTTGGCGGCATGTCGGGGCTGGAAAACGACCTCATTCCCTACGGTATGGCGCTGGGCAACCGTGCCTATCTGTCCGGCCTGAATATTGTCGGCCTGCAGCGGCGCGGCTTTTCGCGCACCGACATCCATGATCTGCGCCGCGCCTACCGGGCGTTGTTTGCGGCTGAGGGCACGCTGATGGAGCGTGTCGAGGACGTGGCGGCGGAATTTAAGGAACATCCGATCGTTATCGAGATTGTCGCGTTCATTCGCGCCGGCGGAAAGCGCTCGCTATGTACGCCGCGTGGCGCCGACGAAA
>JAXGRZ010000103.1:0-9172 GCA_040765305.1 Hyphomicrobiaceae bacterium
AAGATCGTCAGACGAGGCGAAAGAGGCAAGTGGACGCAGCGCTGGACATGCAGAGCATATTCAAGCGAAGACCACGCCGCATATTTCGCCTCGTCTGGCGACCCTTCGGGCAGGCTGGGTTTGCTTGCCTGGTGCGTCGCGCTCGCTTGAAAATCAACCAGATTTCCGGCGATCGCGCGCCTGCCAGACAACCAAACCCAACCTGTCTTGGACCCATTGCTATTGAGGCCGGACCCTAGGTCTGAACCGCTATGCTTGAGGCGCGCTCCTGCGGGATCGTTCCCAGCCGATGCGATGCCAGCGTCGCGCTTGGTGAATAGATCGGGCAAGATGTGGCGCAAGCCTGAAGTGATCACAAGGAGGAACGCGATGTCGCGACTGATGCCCCCCGCCATTGCCGCTGCCGTGGCCGTCTTGAGCCTGTCGTCCCTGACGGTCCATGCCCAGGACATCCCCGGCCGCTATACCATGACCCCGACCGACGGCGGTTTTATCCGTCTGGACACGCAAACGGGGGCCATGTCCAGGTGCACCGGTAAGGAAGGTGAGTGGGCCTGCAGGGCGATGCCGGATGATCAGAAAATGCTGCAAGAGAAGATCGCGCAGCTGGAGCAACAGAACCGCGAACTCAAGGAGGAGAACAGGCGATTAGAAAGTGTCATGGGTCTTGATCCAGACAGACCGGCGGATGGCACCAGCCCACCGCAGCTAGGCCCGCAAGACCCGCCCAAGGAGGGTTTTAAACTGCCCTCCGAGAAGGATGTCGATCAGGCGTTCGACTATCTGGAAGGCATGTTGAAGAAGTTTCGCGAGCGTTGGAAGGACCTGGAGAAGGAAGAAAAGCAAGACAGGTCAATGCCGCTTTGAGGGAGCTGACCCAACGACCATCGTGCTTCAATCATGGCTGATATGGAACCTTGACTGCTACTATTTCAGCAGATCAAGGTTCAACTCCACGAGACAGAATTGGAGTGAGGATGAGCATGCGGGGCGATGCTGGCGGGCCAATGTTCCAGGCCGCCGGTGAGATATGCATTGCAACGCACGGTCCGGGCTGTACCGACTTCACCAGCAAGGTTGCACGGTGGCTTGACGAGATCGATGCGTGCGATGGTCTGGTGCATCTGTTCATCCGGCACACCTCTGCCTCGCTGCTGATCCAGGAAAATGCTGATCCCGACGTCCAGCGTGACATCGTTGATGCTTTGTGCCGGCTGGCCCCGGAAGGAACGCATTATCGCCACGACAGCGAAGGGCCCGACGACATGCCTGCCCACATCAAGGCCATGGTGATGCCGGTTGCTCTGGCCGTGCCGGTTTTGCGCGGACGCATGCGACTTGGGACATGGCAAGGGATCTATCTGGTGGAACATCGGGCGCGGGCGCACACCCGCGAGGTTGCGATGCATTTCATCGGCAGCCGGAGCGGGACCTGAAGCTCTCTTATCTGTTATCGCTCACGAGCCGTATCGGCCTTCGGCCTGGCTCTGCGCGGGCGCGGCGCACTGGCGCCGGGCCGCGGTCGCGGCCTGAGCGCTTCCATCTAGATCGTTTCCGCTTGAGGCGGAAACGATCTTATCTGTTATCGCTCACGAGCCGCACCGGCCTTCGGCCTGGCTCTGCGCGGGCGCGGCGCATTGGCGCCGGGCCTCGGTCGCGGCCTGAGCGCGTCCACCTCATCGTGCAAGCGCTCTATGCCACGCTGCTGCGCCGCTGTTTCAGGCGCAACCGCTGCATCTCGCGGTCATAAAGGATCTCGCCGCCTGGAACGCGAATATCGCGCACCAGTTCCAGGACATGGCGGCTCGGCGGCGGGGTGAGGAGGGATACCAGTATCGTGGCAAGTGTTCCAACTGGTAGGGCCACTGCCGCCGCCACGGTTCCGGCGGTGTTGAATAGACCTGCTTCTCCGGCGACAATTGCACCAGAAGCAATGACGAAGCCTGAGATCATGCCCGCCAGCGCGCCGAAACTGTTGATCCGCTTCCACCAGATCGAGAGAACCAATACTGGAAATGCGGTTGCTCCAGTGATCGTCAACGCCCACAAGAGCAGTGCCAACGGATCGGTTGGCGCGGCGATGGCGAGAAGTGTTCCCGCTCCGATCGCAGCGGCAAACATGCCTCGTGCCAGGATCAGCCGCACGGTGTCGCTGGGTGGTTCCCACGATAGGCCGTTGAGTACGTCTTCGGACAGAAGGTTTCCAAGTGCCATGCTCGTGGCCCCGATGCTAGCGAGGGCAGCGGCCATGGCTGAGGCAGCCGCAAGATAGACGAAAGCCGATGGCAGTCCGGTTGCGATTGGCAATGCGAGAAACACGCCGTCACGGTTGAATGCGACCGATTCGACGGTGATTTGCGTTGCTTTGCTCGTCATCTCGACGAGGCCAGCTGTCTTCAACTGCTGCAGCCAGTCGGGCAATTGGTTTGGATCGCTCGACAGCGCAAGATCCATCAACGGGGCGCGCATGAACGCGGCAACAGAGGTCATCGTCAGCACCAGAACGCCGTAAATGAATGTTGCCCAGCTGAGTGACTTGCGCGCTTCATGCACGCCAGGTGTCGCTGATACGCGGGGTAGCAGCCAGGGTGCCGACGCAATTCCGGCCATGACCGTCAGCATGGTCACGACGAACGCTGCCGGGCCAATCGATACGAATGGGGTTGCGAACCGCTTGGCAATCGTCGCAAAGCCGTCATGGGGCAATACGAAGCTGAACGGCGAGGCGGTGAGTGCTGGCAAGGAAAGGGCGGCTTCCTCCTTGATGAGGCCGCGTACGATCGGACCGTAACTGAGCTGTGGGATCGGCAGCTTTGTCACCAGCACGGCGACGAGGGCGATAGGCACCAGGAATGCCAGGATGACCGTGATCGCCTGAGCGGCGTTCGACCAGGACAGTGAGCGCATTCCGCCAGCGATGAGCATTGCCATGACGATGAGGGCAAACAGCGCCACCAATGAGCGCGCCGGAACCCCCGTCATCCAGGCGCCCACCGCACCGGCGATGTGCAGTTCGGCTGCGATCAACAGCATCAGCGGCACGGCGAGGAAGGCTGCGGCAAACAACCTCAACAGCCGGCTGTCAAAGCGCCGCCCCAGGTAGGTCGGAACGGTATAGGCGCCGAACTTGCGCAGGAAGGGGGCGAGCAGGATTGCCATGACCACGAAACCGGCAAGGCCTCCGATGGTGATGGCAAGTCCATCGAAGCCGCTGACGAAGAAGACCCCGGTCAGCGTTACGAGGCCGGTTGCACCCAAGGCGGATATGGCCAGGGCCAGCCCCGTGAAGACGGCAGGCACACGCCGTCCGGCTGCAAAATAATCGAGAGGCAAACGTGTTGCCGACGCAAGCCCGATAGAGCCGTAAAGTACGATCGGGCCGAACAGCATCATCCAGCGCAAGATCTTGTCCGAGGTGCCCAGTTGCTCCAGGATCGCCGCCATGAAGAAGACGGCAGCCAAGGCGCTGGCAAATATGCCAAAGTAGGTACCAAGGCGCGGATTGACGAAGCGTGTCCTGGGTGTGAACGTCATGGTGATCTCGATGGGTCTTGCTCAATGGTGGTGCGCAAAACAAGCTCGGCTCATGTCGTGAGTAAACGCGATGAACGCTTATGATCGTGGCCAGGACGTTGGCTTCGCAACGTTGCCGCTGACACTGTTGCGGACGTCTTCATCATCATGCGAGCTGATAGGCCGATCGAATTGACTGTGATGGAAGCCGTGCCGTGCAAAAGTTTCACGTATCCTCGTGGGCTCCATGCCAGTGATCGATGGCGTCTTGGCGATTGACGAAGCTTGCCACTGTCGCCAGAGCGATGACGAAGATGCCATGTGCGGTGATCATGTAGCCGATCGGGAAACCCAGAAAGCGTTCAGTGTTCAGCGGCTCGCTGTAGAGCGGCAGGACAATGATCGCAAGCAGGAATGGCACCAGACTTGCCAGCATCTGCATCTTGGTGTGTCGCCAGTAGGGTTTTCGTTCTTTGCGCTCGATCATCTTCGCTCCTGATTGGTTCGGCTTCAGTTGGCTTTGGATGGTGATACATCAAGACGGCTTGGCATATTCCCCGCCATGTCGGGTGGACCAACAGTTGCAACCGCTATGCTTTGTCTCGCCTTGCTTGCGAATCGGGGAAGTGCCAGCGCAATGGATGGCGCCATTTCTTGTCGGTCAAATGGTCGGGCAACTTTGCGGATTCTGGTGCTCTGGACTGAATACTTGATGACCTTGGTCGGGAATCAGGCGTTCGATCGCACACTGCGAGTAAACTTAACACGCCTGAGATGCCGATTCCCGACTTGAAAGCGCACACTATCCTTTGCTTAAATCCGCATCTATGTCAGAACTGCGACATGGCGTCATAAGTTGTGTGGGGGCGGGAGGCGCCTCCAGCAAAGTTGCGGCGCTTGAAATAGCTGGATCTCCCACGAATATTTGGTGCGGTTGGCGGCGGGTTGATCACCAGGAGGTGGAATGTTGTCCTACCGGATCGTGATCGTGGACGATCATCCATTATTTCGCGGTGCGCTCAATCAGGCGCTGTCGGCATCGCTGGAAAGTTCAGAGATCGTCGAGGCGGGCTCGCTCGACGAATTGATTGAAAAGCTTGTCAGTGGATCTGAGTTTGATCTCATTCTCCTTGATCTGACCATGCCCGGCGTGCAGGGCATTTCTGGCTTGGTGTTTCTGCGTGGTCAGCATCCAGAGATTCCGGTGGTGATCGTTTCGGCCAACGATGATCCCGTCACCATCCGCCGCTGCATGGACTGCGGTGCCTCCGGGTTCGTTCCCAAGTCACAACCGGTTGATCAGATCCGCACCGCCGTGCGTAGCGTGCTCGATGGCAACATCTGGTCGCCGCCGGAGGTCGATCTGTCCCATGCCGGCGACGAGGAAACGGGAGACCTTATTGCCCGGCTATCCTCGCTGACGCCGCAGCAGGTGCGTGTCCTCATGATGCTGGGCGAGGGGCTGCTCAACAAGCAGATTGCCTACAAGCTGGGTGTGTCGGAGGCGACCATCAAGGCGCACGTGTCCGCCATTCTGCAAAAGCTTGGTGTCGACAGCCGCACCCAGGCTGTCATTGCCGTCAATCGCATCGACAACATCTCCTGGCAGAAGATCTCCAATTGAGACGCTTTTTGGATACGGCCTCACCCGAGGGGGCTGGCGATCAGGTGGGGCCAATGAAAGCAGGGAACTGCCTTATTCCGCTGCGGTCTGCCGCCTGATCGAAATCTGGTTGAGGATGGCGCGCAGTGCCGCGGCTTTGAGCGGTTTGCGCAACATTGAAAGTTCATGCGACTTCACTTCGCGCTGTACTTCCAGCGAATGGTCGGCGGTGATGATGATCGCGGGGACCGCCCGTCCCAGGGCCTTGCGTAAGCGAAGCACGGCATCGACGCCTGTCCCACTGTCGAGGTGATAGTCGGCGAGCAGGATGTCGGGTTCAAAACGCATCTGTGACAATGCGGCGAGCGCCGCCTGGCTGCTTGGCGCCGTGCGCACCGTGCAGCCCCACCCCGATAAAAGCGCTTCCATTCCCGATAGCACCGCTGGTTCGTTGTCGATGCACAGCACGGCGATGCCTGCCAGCCCAATGGGGCGTGCTTGCGGTGGGGGCTCGGGGGCGGTCATGTTGCGTGCCTCCGCGCGCGGTGCTGTGATCGAGAAGGTAGAGCCTCGTCGGGGCACTGATTTCAGCTTGATCGGATGGTCGAGGATGCGGCAGATGCGCTCCACGATCGAAAGACCGAGGCCTAACCCGCGCACATTCGAGCCAGGCCCTTCCAGCCGCTGGAACTCTTTGAAGATGACCTTCTGCTTATCTTCAGGAATGCCTGGTCCAGTGTCCAGCACCTGGACTTCAACAAACTCGCCGCGTGGTCGCGCACCGAGCAGGACCGTGCCGGTTCGCGTATATTTGATCGCGTTGGCGACGAAGTTCTGCAAAACGCGGCGTAATAGTCGCCGGTCGGATCGAATGCATAGTGATGTCGGCAAAGCCTTCAGCGCCAGTCCCTTTTCACGCGCCATCGGCTCGAATTCAACGAGCAGCTGTGCAAAGATATTGGCCAGCGGAAACTCGCTAATGTCGGGCTCCATACGTCCCGCGTCAATGCGCGAGATTTCGATCAGTGCCGAAAAGATCTCCTCCACCGCCAAGAGCGAGGCATCAACATTCGTGGCAAGCTGGTGTTCGGGGACGGGCAGCTTGCGCTCACGCAGGCTCGTTGCGTAAAGGCGTGCGGCATTGAGCGGCTGCAGGATGTCATGGCTGGCCGCGGCCAGAAAACGCGTCTTATCGAGGTTGGCTTCGTCTGCCTTGGATTTGGCGATGGCCAGCGCCGCGTTGACCTCCAGTAACTCGGCGGTTCGTTCCCTGACGCGCCGTTCCAGCGTCTCGTTGGCGCGTGCCAGTGCATTTGCCGCCGCAACGCGATCAGTAATGTCGGAGAAGGTTGTCACGATCCCGCCCTGCGGCATCGGGCTTGTGCGGATCTCGATGTGGCGCCGGCCAGACAGTATTTTTTCCTGGAAGGTCTCTTTGCGCACGGCCAGCCGGTACAGTCGACTTTCGACAAGCTGATCGATGTCGCCGGGGCCGAAGTCTCCACGCTCGGCTTGTACGCGCAGGATCTTGTCGAGAGGCGCGCCGACGCGACCGATTTCGGGCGGCAGCTCGAGAAGCTCGCGGAACTGCCGGTTCCAGCAGATCAGTCTCATGTCCTTGTCGAAAACCGACAGACCGTGTCGCACCTGGTCAAGGGCCGATTGCAGGAGGTCCCGATTATACTGAAGCGCTTCTGTTGCATCATCGAGCAGCTTCATGGCGGACTGGCTTGACATGCTGGAGCGCTTGAGCAGCAGTGACAACACCAGCCGTGCAGAGGCCGAGCCGATGGTGCTCGACAAAAGGTGTTCGGAGAAGCGAACGGCGGAAATATCAGCTTCCGCATCACGAGCCAGGGCAAGATTTCGGGAGCTGATGTATTCGCTGAATGATCGCGCGGCTCGGTCGGTGCCGACGTAGCGTCCGACCGTCTGCTCCAGGTCCATCATGGTCACGTTGGAGCGCCACAGGCGGAATGCGGGCATACTGGCGCCCATGCGAGGAGGATCGTCCTGGATGAAGGATTGCGCCTGGATCCGCTCGATCGGCTCGGGGGCCCGCAACAGTGAGACGGTGAGGTAGGTCAGTACGTTGGCCGATAGGCTCCACAGTACGCCGTGCGTCAACGGTTCGAACTGCAGATAAAACAGCATCTGCGGTCGCAACAGGCTGATCCCGAAGGGACCGTCGTGCACGATCGACATCGGTAACAGGCCTGACTTGGCAAACCACGGCAGAACCAGTGTGTAGGCCCAGATCGCGGTTCCAGCAAGCACGCCGCCGATGGCCCCGCGTGCAGTGCCTTTGCGCCAGATCAGGCCGATGAAGAATGCCGGTGCGAACTGGGCTATGGCCGCAAAGGAGATGAGGCCGGTGGCGGCAAGGCCGGCCGATTGTCCGAGGGTGTGGTAGACGATATAGCCGAGCAGCAGGAGGCCGGCGATGGCGATACGGCGAATGAGGAGAAGCGAGCCGGCGATGTGCTCGTGCGCCGATCGTTCGTTACCCTGGCGCAGCAACAACGGCACAACCAGACCATTGCAGACCATGATTGCAAGGGCGACCGATTCGACAATCACCATGGCTGTTGCCGCCGACAGGCCGCCAACGAACGCAATCAGTGTCAGCAATTTGTTATCGGTCGAGATGGGCAGGCTCAGCATGAAAAAATCGGGATCCTGGACGCCTTGCAGCGTCATCATCCCGGCGGCTGCAATGGGAATGACGAACAGGTTGATGAGCACAAGGTAAAGTGGGAAGAGCCAGGCTGCGCGACGTACTTCGGTCTCGGAATTGTTTTCGACCACCGCGACGTGAAACTGGCGCGGCAGCAGGAGCACGGCAAAGAAGCTCAGCAACGTCACGGTCAGCCACATGCCGCCATTGAAGCCCTGGCCGAACGTGTTGGTAATGATCGGGGTTGCCTCGGTCCGCTTCAGGAACTCGGTTGGACCGCCGGTGACCTGGAAAAGGACGAACAGTCCGACCGCCAGGAACGCGACAAGCTTGACGACTGATTCTGCGGCAATCGCCAGCATGAGACCGTCCTGGTGCTCTGTGGCATCGGTGTGCCGAGTGCCGAACAGAATGGCAAAGGCAGCCAGGGCAAGGGTGATGAGGAGTGGGGTTTCGATGAATGTGATCGGGGTGGCCTCGATCGCCGAAAGGGTGTCGGCACCCAGAACGGTTTCGATCGAGATGCTGATCGCTTTCAGCTGCAGGGCGATGTAGGGCAGGCAGCCCAGGATAGCGACCACAGTGACGATGGCTGCGAGCGGTTGGCTCTTGCCGTATCGGGCCGCAATGAAGTCGGCCACCGAGGTGACATTCTGGCTCTTGGCAATTCTGACCACGCGGAGAAGGAGCCGGTGGCCGAGGGTGAACATGAGTATCGGCCCGAGATAGACGGGAATGAAGTCGTATCCCGTCGTCGCTGCAAGCCCGACGCTGCCGAAGAATGTCCAAGAGGTGCAATAGACCGCCAGGGAGAGCGCATAGATATAGGGGCGGCCAGATTGTGTATCGGCCAGACGCAGCGTCCGGTCGCCGATCCAGGCCAGCGCAAAAAGTCCGCTCAGATAGAGCAATGCGACGCCGACAATGACCCAGCTGTCAATCATGCACGCCCTGAAGTCCCGACTAGGTTGGGGAGCGCGCCATGTTCGGTGCGCCCGGAAGTTGCCTATGGGCTGCCTTGCGGCGAAATCGGCAAATGTTGTGACGCTAACGCCTGATTTTCAAGCCTTTGTACTGGAAAACGTGCGATTCGATTAATCGTATTCTGGCCAAGAGAGCGTTTGACGGTCCTTGCCTGGGTTGGAGCGTATAGATCAGAACACCAATGGTCCAACATACTTGCCATGGCGGCCAAGAAAAAGCTCGAAACGACGGGCTGTTGCCATGGCACGATGCTCTAGGGTCCGGACTCATTGCTATTGGGTCCGGACCCTAGCACATATTGAACAATATTTGCCGTGCGCCGTTCGCCATGCCCGCAATCGGGCCAGTGGTGTCCAAATCCGTGTGGTTGTGTCAGAGACTCGAAGTACCATTTA
>JAXGRZ010000104.1:0-9069 GCA_040765305.1 Hyphomicrobiaceae bacterium
CTTCGCCGGCAATGCGCTGTGACGGCTACCCGTAAGTATTCTCGATAACGAAATGCATCAGGCTCCAGAGCCCATATCGCGCAAAAACGCATCGTGGTTTTGCGCGATAAACATGGTCCCATGGCGGCTCATCCACGTTCCTCCTCACGCTGCTTCAGTTTTGAACCCGTGCTGCGCAGAGGAGGAGCGTGTGGCGGTTGGACTGAGTACGAAACGGCCCAGACAGCAGGCCTCAGGAACGCTTGGCGCAGGTCGACATGCCAAAAATCGAATAGGCCGGGCAATAGCCGACCACGGCAGTGAGCAGCGGCACCACGCCGATCCAGCCCCAAGGCGATGGAGCCATACCCGGCAGGTAGCCTAACGCCCATGCAATCAGGCCTGCACCAACGACAATGCGCAAAATACGATCAACGGTTCCGACATTCGTGGTCATGAATCTCTCCTCAGGCTTCCCCCCCAGATCGTGTTCATGTTTCGTGAAAACACGCGCACGCTCCAGGATCTTGATTTGAGCATGTGTTTCACGCCGAACCGCTCAACACTTCAGCTCAACATACTGCTCAGGGCGTGCGCGCGGCACTTGGCAGCAGTGCTCGCCCGTTTCAAGCCGTATCATATTCGACGTGTACGCAACATCCATACTGCCCGTGCGGTTTAAGTATCGGACGAAATTGACTTCGTCTCGGCATGGAAATTGTGGCAATCGCAGAACCAAGAGTGTCAATTTTATCCATCGGGTCATAAAGGACCTTACGATCTGACCACTCAGGCAATCCGCCAACTTGTGGGCAAACCCTAGCCCAAACGACAAACCGCGAAGGCCAATACTCCAACGGACAATATGTCCGATAAGATAGTTCTACCTGTTAGTCCGTGACGACGATCACAGTTTTGCAATGCCTGTCGCGCAAAAGTGCGCAGCGGTTTTGCGGCAACGACAGGCATCAAAATAAAGCGCTCCGGTCGGCCCCTCAGCTCTGCCGCTGCCGCGGACGGTTCTGGCCTCTGAGCCACATACGCCGAAGCACACTGTCACGCTGGATAAAATGGTGCCAGAGCGCCGCGAACACATGCAGCACGACCATAATGATAAGAAAGTGCGCGGCCAGTTGATGGACGAACTCAAGCGCTTTGAGGGCCCCCTTATCGTGGAAGAGTGACAGCGTCGGGATGGGAATAAGACCAAACAGCTTGACCGGCACCGCAGGCTGCAGGGTTCCGGCCAGCAACCAGCCTCCAAAAATGGTGATGAACGTTGCAATATAAAGACCGATGTGCGCGATGACGGCGATCTTTTTTTCCCAATTCGGAGTCTTCGCAGGCAGCATGGGGATCTTGTTGGCCAATCGCCAAAGGTAGCGCCCCAGCATCAGCAACCCAAGCGTCACGCCCGTTGCCGCATGAACGAACACCTGGGTGGTGTTGGCGGCCTTTACGCCCCCCTCGCCGTCGACGACAATCAGCCCGTGCAGATAGAGGAACAAGATCATCGCCGCACCGATCCAGTGCAACCATTTTGCCGGGCTTCCCCAGTAGTAGAGAGTGTTGAAGATCATCGCATCTTTGTCATGCCGCCCTGACACGCCCCTGAACGAATGACCTAAGCATTTCCGTTCCGACACGTCGTACCCGATGTGTCTTCGCCAAAAAAACCAGGCCGTCTCTTGTTTGTATTCTGAAGCAACTGACGTTTGACGACCTGCGCCAGGAACTTCAAATTTCAGATCCCAAACACCAGTGAGTTGGTCGATCGCATCATCTTCAACCAACCGGCGTCGACGTCGTCGGAAAATGCTCTGGTGTGATGATCAAGATATCTGTTCACGACGTTGCCCATAAGTGTGGTGCGGACGCTTTGATCACCACACCAGGGATCGGTTGTTCCTTAACCCATATCAACGTGCGGCAAAGCCTCACGCCCCCCCAAAAAACCACGAGCCCATGACGCTGCCAATCACTCTGGTTTGGCTGGCCAAGATGACGAAGCCGCGGGAATGAGGTTCACGCTTTCGCCACAGCCACAGGCGCTCTGCTGGTTGGGATTGTTGAAGACGAAGCCCGAGGAGAGCTTGTCGGTCCGGTAGTCCATCTCGGTCCCGATAAGGTAAAGAATCGCTGCCGGATCGATGATGACGCGTACGCCGTCCTGCTCGACCACTTCGTCGAACTTGTCGACGCTGTCGGCCCAGCTCATCGTATACTCCATGCCGGCGCAGCCGCCCTTCTTGATGCCGATCTTGAGCCCGGCAACACTGTCGCCTTTTTGGGCCATGATCGCCCTGATCCGCGCTGCCGCGGCATCCGTCAGGGTCATCACCTTGGGGCGTAATTTGGTTGTCGTCATCATTCGTGCTTTCGTCCGAGCTGTTGGCGAAGCTCATCAATAAGGGCATGACAGTTGCCGGTGTCATTGCTCAGTGTGCATTGCCCAAGTCCCGGCGGCTGGTCACGCAAGGGCGAAGGCGGGCGCATTTCAGAACATGTTGAGTGCAAGGCGTGCTTCATCCGACATGCGGCTTGGATCCCATGCGGGCTCGAACACGAGGTTCACCGTGACCTCACCTACACCAGCAACCGAGCGCACCGCATTCTCCACCCACTGCGGCATTTCACCCGCAACCGGGCACGCCGGAGCGGTAAGCGTCATGTCGATTTCAATGTCGCGCGTGTCCTTGATGTCGATCTTGTAGATCAGACCCAACTCATAAATATCAGCAGGGATCTCCGGATCATAAACGCTCTTCAGCGCCGCGATGATGTCGTCTGTCATCTGCTCGAGCACTTCGCGCGAAAGCGCCGAACCAGGCACCTTCGTTGCCTCTTGCTTCCCGCTTGCCGTGTCGGGCTGAACCGCACCAGGCAGCTCGCCGCCCGAGGTCTGTGGCTGTGGCGCAGCACGCGGCGCCAGATCCTGAGGCTGACGCATGTCAAAGCCTGAATTGACCTTCCCCTCCTCACCTGTAGCAGCCGCGTGCGCATCGACGCTGGCGCTGGCGCTACCGCCGACCCGAGGAGCATCAATGGTGTGGTGCACGACAGCATTTTCCATGGCGTCTTTTTTCTCGATCTGGTTCATGCAAACAACTCGTGCGCGCGGATCAAGGCATCCGCGAGCGCATCGACCTCCGCCTTGGTGTTGTACATTGCAAACGACGCGCGACACGTCGCCGTCTGGCCAATCCGATCCATCAGCGGCTGTGCGCAATGATGACCGGCCCTCACCGCAACACCCGATCGGTCAATCAGTGTCGAGATGTCATGGGGGTGAAGTCCATCGATCGTAAATGACACGATGGCGCCCTTACCTGGCGCACGGCCATGGATCTTCAACCAGTTGAGTTCACCAAGGCGCGCATGCGCATGGTCTCTCAGTTCGTTCTCGTGGTGCTGGATGCGCTCGCGGCCGATCTGCATCATGTAGTCGAGCGCCGCCCCCAGTCCGATCGCCTCGACGATCGCGGGAGTTCCCGCCTCGAACTTATGCGGTGTCTTGCCGTAGACGATCTTGTCGACAGCGACACTCTCGATCATCTCACCGCCACCCTCGTAGGGCGGCATTGCATCGAGGTGCTGTTTTTTTGCGTAGAGCACGCCAGTGCCCGATGGGCCATAGGTCTTGTGGCCCGTGAACACGTAGAAATCGCAATCGAGATCCTGCACGTCGACGGGCATGTGCACGGCGGCCTGACTGCCATCGACGAGCACCGGCACGCCATGCTCGTGCGCGATGGCGATGACTTCCTTGATCGGCACCACTGTGCCGAGCACGTTCGACATGTGCGTGATCGCCACCATCTTCGTGCGCGGCGTAATCAAACGGGCAAACTCATCGAGCAGGAACTCGCCGTCATCCGAGATCGGCACCCACTTCAGCACCGCGCCACGCCGCTCGCGGTGGTAGTGCCACGGCACGATATTCGAGTGATGCTCCATGATCGACAAGATGACCTCGTCGCCCTCGCCAAGCACCATGCCGCCGAACGAGCTGGCGACAAGATTGATCGCCCCCGTGGCATTACGGGTGAAAATGATTTCATCAGCGGAGGGTGCGTTGAGGAAGCGGCGCGCGGACTCGCGCGCATCCTCGAACTTCTGCGTCGCGGTATTGGACAGGTAATGCAGGCCGCGGTGCACGTTCGCATACTCGAAACGGTAGGCGTGATCCATCGCTTCCAGAACCGGCGTGGGCTTTTGCGCCGAAGCACCGTTGTCGAGATAGACGAGCGGCTTTCCATAGACCTCACGATAGAGAATCGGGAAATCGGCGCGAATCCGCTCCACGTCATAGGCACCCGCTGCCAGCCCATGACCTGCCGTTGTCCTGTCGCGGATGTCTATCGCCATATCCTCATCCCCTTAACACGCATCCCGCGCCCTTCCCTTGCCGCGCCAAAAGCCCCTTCATCGTCACACGCTATTGGCAAGCCAAGCCTCTGCCTCGCTCATGAGAGCCTCGCGGATAGCCTCGTTGTCCACCTTGTCGATCGCCTCACCGATGAACGAGTGGATCAGCAGCACGCGCGCTTCTTTGAGCGGGATGCCACGCGCGCGCAGATAAAACAGCAGATCATCGTCAAGCGCTGCCGACGTCGATCCATGCCCGCACGCCACATCGTCGGCATAGATCTCCAGCTCCGGCTTGGAATCGAACTCTGCCGTTTCCGAAAGCATCAGCGCCTGTGCCATCTGCTTGCCGTCTGACTTTTGTGCGTCGCGCCGAACGATGACCTTGCCCTGGACGATGCCGCGCGCCTCGCCATCAAGGACGCCCTTGAACAGTTCGCGGCTCTCGCCATGGGGCACCGCGTGATCGACGAACACCGTCGTATCGATATGCTCGCTTTTGCGCGCCAGGAACGCGCCCGAGATATCGAGCTTGGCGCCTTCGCCCTTGAACGTTGCACGAACCTGGTTGCGCGCCAGTCCCACACCCGCGGTGTACTGGAACGCGCGATATGTGCTGTCCTCATCGAGGTCCACGAGCCAGTTGGCAAGATGCGTGACAGCGCCCAGATCCGTCGTCACCTTGATATGCGACACCTTGGCATTGCTGCCAACCTGCACCTGGCTCGCCGTGTTCACTTGTCCGTCGCCAACCGATCCAGGCACTGCAACGAACATCTCGACGATGGTCACGTCGGCGCCCTCGCCGACGCGAATCTGGTTGCGGCCCACGGCCAGATGCGGCGTATTTCCTGCGCGCACATGCACGATGAGCAGCGGCTGCTTCGGCTTGGCGCCCGCCTCGACATCGATCAAGGCGCCATCGGTGACATAGGCGGAATTGACCGCCAGCAGCGCATCCGAACCGCGGTCTTCCTCTCCCAGCGCCAAAATCTCATTGACGCCATCATCCCGCAGAGCATCGGCCAGCGGCACGACACGCACGCCGTCAAGCCCATCGAGGTTCGACAGTTCCTTGCGGTAGGCCCCATTGACGAGCACGAAGCGCGGCGCCTCGATGCGCCCTAGCGCACCCATCGCCACGATGACATCGGCAATTGTCGTTTTTGTTGTATCACCGATCGCCAGCGGCAGCGTCTCCTTCATCACGCCGCGCAAATCGGTATACTTCCACTCCTCGATCCGCCGATGCGGCAAGCCATGCGCGGCAAACCGGCCAAGCGCCTTGGCGCGCGCCTCCTTGACGATCGCCCCACCGGGCAGGGCATCGGCGAAGCTTGCAAAGTTTTCGGTCAGCGCCGTCTCGGCCTTTGTTTTCATCACTGCAACGTTCATGTCGCGCCTCCAAGCGCTCGAAACGGTTTGAACCGGTCTTGCCCATCTTCCAGGCAATTCCGATTGGCACTTCGCATAAGCCCTAGGCCGCATCCTTCTGGAAATTGGCGTAACCTGATTTTTCCAGCTCCAGCGCCAGTTCCTTGCCGCCCGACTTGCGGATCTTGCCATAGGCCAGCACGTGGACCTTATCGGGCACGATGTGGTCGAGCAGCCGCTGATAGTGGGTGATCACGAGCATCGCGCGATCGGGGCTGCGCAGCGCATTGACGCCATCGGACACGATGCGCAGGGCGTCGATATCGAGACCGGAATCGGTTTCATCGAGCACGCACAGCGTTGGATCGAGCATCGCCATCTGCAGGATCTCGGAGCGCTTCTTCTCGCCACCCGAGAAGCCGACATTGACCGGCCGCTTCAACATCTCGACATCAATGTTGAGGCTGGCGGCCTTCTCCTTCACCAGCTTCATGAAGCCCGGCGTCGTCAGTTCCTCCTGGCCGCGCTTCTTGCGCACGGCATTGGCGGCGGTACGCAGGAAGGTGAGGCCAGCGACACCTGGAATTTCCATCGGATACTGGAACGCCAGGAAGACGCCCTTGGCGGCGCGCTCGTCAGGCTCCATGTTGAGGATTGATTCGCCATTCCACACGATGTCGCCGTCCGTCACCTCGTAGTTCTCGCGCCCTGCGAGCACATAGGCGAGCGTCGACTTGCCCGAACCGTTGGGGCCCATGATGGCGTGCACTTCGCCGGTTGGCACGACGAGATCTATGCCGCGCAGGATCTCCTTGTCCTCATCAGCAATCTTCACATGCAGGTTCTTGATCTCGAGCATATCCGTCCTCTCAACTCATTTCTCAATGGCTGGCGCCGTTCCACATCGCGCCTTGCCCACTTTTGCCTTGCTCAACCAAACTACTCGCAGCTCTGCTGCTTTTCGGGATCATAGATGTCGATGTATTTCTGGCCCTTCCAGCGCCACGCCCATTCGCCATCTGTCCGCTTGCGCGCAAACTGCGTGAACCAGTAGACACCGCCGATCACACCCAGGAACCAGATCACGTAGCCGATCACGTTGCCTTGCTGCTTCAGCGCCATCATGCCGCCAACGGCGACAAGCCCGAGCACCACCGAGAACAAGCCGGTTGCGAGCCAGCCCTGCCACGTCACCGGCGTTGCGCCATAGCCGTGGCGCTTGGGCTTGAACCAGTATGTCGTCGGTCTGCTCGTCATGGCGCCCTTGATCCTTCGGCAGCTGTGCTCAGCCCACACTGCCTTCCAGAGAAATTCCGATCAGCTTTTGCGTCTCGGCCATGAATTCCATCGGCAGGTGTTGCAGCACATCGCGCACGAAGCCGTTGACCACCAGTGCGATCGCCTCCTCCTGCGACAGGCCGCGCTGCATGCAGTAAAACAGCATATCCTCGGAGATCTTCGAAGTTGTCGCCTCGTGCTCGAAATGCGCCGAGGCATTCTTCGCCTCGATGTAGGGCACGGTATGCGCGCCGCACTTGCCGCCGATCAGCAGGCTGTCGCAGCAGGTGAAGTTGCGCGCGTTCGTCGCCTTGCGATGCGCCGAGACGATGCCGCGGTAGGTGTTGTCGGAATGACCGGCCGCAATGCCCTTGGAGATGATGTGGCTGGACGTGTTCTTGCCCAGGTGGATCATTTTCGTGCCGCTGTCGACCTGCTGGCGCCCGTTGGAGATCGCGATCGAATAGAACTCGCCACGTGAATTGTCACCGCGCAGGATGCAGCTTGGATATTTCCACGTGATCGCCGAACCAGTTTCAACCTGCGTCCACGAAATCTTCGAATGGTTGCCGCGACAATCACCGCGCTTGGTCACGAAGTTATAGATGCCGCCCTTGCCGTCCTTGTCGCCCGGATACCAGTTCTGCACCGTCGAATACTTGATCTCCGCATCATCGAGCGCGACCAGCTCCACCACTGCGGCATGCAGCTGATGTTCATCGCGCGTCGGCGCCGTGCAGCCTTCCAGATAGCTCACATAGGCGCCCTTGTCGGCGATGATCAGCGTCCTTTCGAACTGGCCGGTGTTCTTCTCGTTGATCCGGAAATAGGTCGACAGCTCCATCGGGCAGCGCACGCCCTCCGGCACGTAGACGAACGAGCCATCGGAAAACACCGCCGAGTTCAGCGCCGCATAGTAGTTGTCGGATTTCGGCACCACCGAGCCCAGGTATTTCTTGATGAGTTCTGGATGCTCGCGCATCGCCTCGGAGATCGAGCAGAAGATGACGCCGGCCTTGGCCAGCTCCTTCTTGAATGTCGTCACCACGGAGACGCTATCGAAGACCGCATCGACCGCAACCTTGCCCGCCATGTTGGCGTAGCCGTCGGCTTCATCCAGGGTGCTGGGCTCGCCCTGCTTGCGCACGCCCGCTAGGATCTCCTGCTCCTTGAGCGGGATGCCAAGCTTCTTGTAGGTGTCGAGCAGCTCGGGATCGACCTCATCGAGGCTCTTAGGGCCTTCGGTCGATTTGGGCGCCGCGTAGAAGTAGAGGTCCTGGAAGTTGATCTTCGGATACGACACCTTCGCCCACGTCGGCTCGCTCATCGCCAGCCAGCGCTCATAGGCGTCAAGCCGCCACTCCAGCATCCAGGCAGGCTCGCCCTTCTTCTGCGAGATGAAGCGGATGATGTCCTCGTTGAGACCCTTGGGGGCCTTAACCGTCTCGATATTGGTCTCAAAGCCGTACTTGTACTGGTCGACGTCGATCTTTTTGACCTGCTCGATGGTCTCCCGGACCGCTGCCATCGTTGTCTCCTCGTCCTTGCAAACGCGACTGCGAACGCTGGGCCTCAAGCCATTGCGCGCGCGCCGCTTCGTATTTTGTTGACCCGTTCCCATGCGCCAAGGCACTGGGCAATGTCATCTTCCGTGGTGGTCCAGCCGAGGCTGAAACGGACCGCGCACATGGCGATATCCTCTGCAATCCCCATCGCGGCAAGAACCGGCGAACGGTTGATCTTGCCTGAGCTGCAGGCCGCGCCCGCGCTCGCACCAACGCCCGCCAGATCGAGCCCGATCACCACCGTTTCGGCGCGCGCACCAGGCCGCGCCACAAGGGTGGTGTTGCACAATCTGTCCGCCGCGCCACCGATCACGATCAGCTCCGGCGTCGCACGCTTCAAATCCCTTTCGAGGGTGTCGCGCAACCTAGCCAGGTGCGCGCTTCGAGCCAGATCACGCTCAGATGCCGCCGCTGCCGCGCCGAACCCGGCAATTGCCGCCACGTTCTCGGTCCCGGCGCGCAAGCTGCGCTCCTGGCCGCCACCTACGAGCATTGGATCAATAGA
>JAXGRZ010000105.1:0-9055 GCA_040765305.1 Hyphomicrobiaceae bacterium
AGGACCGCACGAATAGACACGAATGGCTCTGCAGCTCATGCGTTTCACCTTCATTCATACGGCGGATTGGCAGATCGGCAAGCGCTTTGGCGGGCTCGATGAGCGGCTGGCCGGTCGGCTGGAAGAGGCGCGACTCGATGCGATCGATCGTATTGCGCAGGTGGCGAGCCTGCATGGCGCCTCGCACGTGCTGGTTGCCGGTGATGTCTATGATGCGCCCGATCTCAAGGAAAAGACCGTCCGCCAGCCGTTGACGCGGATGGCGCAGCATGGCGCGCTGACGTGGGTCTTGTTGCCGGGCAATCATGATCCGGCGGGGCCAGGCAGCATCTGGTCGCGCGTGCGCCGGTATGGCGTGGCCGACAACATCATCCTGGCGGACCGGCCCGAGCCGATTACGCTGGCCACGGGTGTTACCGTGCTGCCAGCCCCGCTCACCGCCAAGGCGACGCGCCTTGATCCAACCGCATGGATGAACGAGGCGGGCGCGGATGACGGGGGCCTACGCATCGGCCTGGCGCATGGGTCGGTGCACGGATTTGGGTCGCAAGGCGAGTGCCAGGTGCTGGTCGATCCGGCGCGTGTTGATGCGGCTCGGCTCGATTACCTGGCGCTAGGCGACTGGCATGGAACCAAGCAGATTACCGAGCGCTGCTGGTACGCCGGCACGCCCGAGCCTGACAACACGACCAACAATGCCAAAGGGCAGGTGCTGGTCGTCACGCTTGATTGCTCCGGCACGCGTGGGGAACGTGCGGGCATCACCGTCACGCCGGTTGCGAGTGGTCATTACGTGTGGGCGCGCGTCGCACGCCAGATCGCGGGCGCGGCTGATCTCGTGGCACTCGAGCGTGAGATTGCCGAACTGGCACAGCCGCAAAAGCGCTTGCTGTTGACGCTGCGCCTCAGCGGCGGGTTGCAACTTTGCGAGCATGCGGCGCTGGAGCAGTTGCGCGCCGAACTCGATGCGCGGGTGCAGCATCTGGACTGGCGCGAAACGGATGTCACGCTGTTGGGCGACGTTGACGAAGCGCAGCTCGATCAGCTCGCTGGAACGGACGGGGAATTGCGTGCGGTGATCGCGCGCCTCGTTGAGCTGGCGCGTGACGATGGCAAGCAGCACGATGGCAAGCAGCGGGCGGATGGTGAGCGCAATGAGAATGGCGATGTCGGGGCGTCCTCGGACTCGCGCAGCAGACCTGATCCGGCCGTGGCGCGCTCAGCACTGCTGAAGTTGCTCGCCTTCGCGCGCACGACTGGGGAGGCTGCATGAAAATTCGCGCGCTACGCCTTGCCGAAGTCGGCCAGTTTCGCGATCCCATCGCGGTCGAGGGGTTCTCGGGCGGGCTCGATGTCCTGGCCGGGCCGAACGAGCTGGGCAAATCGACACTGTTTCGCGCCATCCGTGCGGTGCTGCTCACACGGCACACGACGGTGGGGCGGGCGGTTGACGAGATGGCGACGCGCGGCGGTGCGCGCTCGCCGCGGATCGAGGCGGACTTCGAGGCGCAAGGACAGCTCTGGCGGATCACCAAGACCTATGGGCGGGGGAAATCCGCCGAGTTGCTCGATCTTGAGACGGGCCGCGCGCGCGCGCGCGGCGCCGATGCCGAAGCGAAGCTGAGTGAGCTGATCGGGGTTGATGGCGCCGATGAAGCCGCGGGCCGGTTCGGCTTGCTCTTTGTGGGGCAGCAGAAATCCCTTGTGGCACCGACACCGGATGGCGATCCCGATCATCGCAAGTTCTATGGCGGCGGCGAACGCGCGACGCTGGAGGGTGCCATCGCCAGTGAGGTCGATACGGTGGCGGGCGGGGCGCGGGCGCGGCGAATTGCAGATCGCGTGATGGGCGAGCTCGAAACCTACCTGCAGCCCAAGCGCCGGGCGCCGAAGAAAGGCTCGCGCTACGAGGCCGCACTACAGCAACGCGCGGCGCTGAACGTCCGGCGCGAACATTTGCGTGTGGAACAGACGAAGGCCGTGGCACGGCTCGACCGGCTCGCCGTGCTGATGCGCCAGCAAGCAGAAGAAGCCAGTCCGCAGGTTCTTGTGGGGCTTCAGCGCGCCAAGGAGGCGGCGGAAAAATCGCTTGCCGAGGGGGAAAAGCTGGCCAATGCGCTGGCTCAGGCGCTAAGCCAGGAGACGGCGGCGCGCCTCTCCTTGGAGTCGGCGGGCGAACGCTTGCACCAGTACGGCAAGGCGTTGGATGATGTGCGTGTCCTGGCACTCGAAACCGTTGGGCTGGATGAAGAAGAGCCGCGGACCGAGGCTGCACGTCAATCGCGCAGCGATGAGCTTGGCCAAATCGATGCGCAGATCGGTGCGCTCGAAACGCGGTTGGTGCACGTGGCACAGGAAGCCGAGCGCGCGCGCCGGGCGCAGAGCCTGCGTCACACCATTGCTGCTCAACAAGCCGCCCATCAGCGGGCTGACACGTTGGTGCGTGAGATCGCCGGTTTCGAAGCGGCCTTTGCGAAAAATCCTGCAACACCTGAACGAATGCGGCACCTCAGTGAAGCGGTACAGGCAGCGACGCTGGCCACGGAACGTGCGGGACGGTCGGCTGGTGTTGATCTTTCGTTCGCGCTTGAGGCTGGCGCCGTGGCGCGGGTGCGCATTAATGGTGAACCGGCTTGCGCATCGGGGCGTATCGGCGTCACCGAGAGTGTAACCGTCGAGATCGAGGGGATCGGCCGCTTCGAGGTCATTCCCGCGGATGGGGCCGAACGCGCCATGCGACGTGTCGAGGCAGAAACCGCACAGGCAAAGGTTGCCGCGATCGAAGGCGAACTGGGTGTGCCATCGGGCGAGGCAGCGCATGCGCTTGCCGATCAAAGGCAAGCGCTTGGCGAAGCGCTGATGCGGGCCAAAGCCCAACTGCAGGCTGCGGCGCCTGAAGGTGTCGATCTCATCGCGCGAAAAATTGCGGCCGACCAGCAAGCGCTGGCGGCGTTGGAGAGCCAAGGCGAAGGCGCGCAGGAGCTGAAGATCGATGTGGCTGATGGGGAGGAGCTGCATCGCACGCTTGCCGCCGAAGTGCGCGCGGTGCGCATGCGGCGCGATGACGTCATCAAGGCTTTGCGCGACCATGAATTCGCCATGCAGCGGATCGCCGAACGGCGCGCCGACATTGGCAAGCGGCTCGCGGCCTGCGCTGACGTTGTGGGGCCTGAGGCCGGACGCTCAGCAGAACGCGATCGCCTCGCGGTGTTGCGTGACGAGGCAGAAGCGGCGCTGAAATCAGCATTACAGGAACGCACCGTGCTGTCGCAATCGGCGCCGTCTGCCGAACAGGTCGGTACTTTGCGCGCAACGAACGCGGCGGCGAATGCGGCGTTGCGGCAGGCGGAGGCGTCCGCGACGCGCCTTGCCCAGGAGATCGCCGCGCTGGAAGGCGAGATCCGTGCTGCGGGAGAGGCCGAGATCGGGCCGGAGATTGCGCGGCTCGATGGTGAGAGTGCAGCACTCGATACGCAAATCGCGCATCATGAGCGGGAGATTGCGGCGCTCGAACTGCTGCGCGATACGCTGGGTGCGGTGGCTGCGGACAATCGTTCGCGCTTCCTGCTGCCGGTCATGACGCGGCTGCAGCCTTATCTTGCACAGGTGTTTGCCAACGCCGAGGTGGTGCTGGGCGAGGATTTTGCCTTGCAAGCGCTGTCGCGCGGCGGACATGGCGAACCGATTGATCTTTTAAGTGACGGCACGCGCGAGCAGCTTGCCGTACTGGTGCGGCTCGGGTTCGGGCGGCTGATTGCGGATACGGGCCGACCGGCTCCCGTGATACTCGACGACGCCTTGGTGTTCTCGGACGACCAGCGCATCGCACGCATGTTTAAGGCGTTGCAGTCCGCCTCGCAGCACCATCAAGTGATCATCTTCACCTGCCGTGAGGCGACATTCGCGCCATTGGGAGGGACGCGCTTGAAAATCGCGTCATGGCAGCCATGAGAGGTGGAGAGAGGTGGGGATTGCGATGCCTGGGCTTGGCACCATCAGTGCGATCTGCATGGGCCCCGAGTACCGTCTCGAGCATGTTGTCGCCGCTGAACCGCCTTACACTTCAGCTCAACATGCTCTGGTGCTTCAGCTTGATGAAGGTGTCAGCAACGTCGGCGCGGTTTGCTCGGGTGCGGGCTCGGAGCTGACCGTGGCTGGTTGAACGGCAACGACACCGGCCATTGGGTCGTCGCTGCGCCGCGACCTGCCCTCGAAATAGGCACCCTGCTCGATGGCAAGCGAGCGATGATACACATCACCCTCAACGTGGCTGGAAGACTGCAACATGACGCGCTTGGAGCGGATTGATCCCATCACCTGTCCGCGAATGATTGCCTCGTCGGCGACAATCGTACCGGTAATCTGGGCGCGCTCGCCAATGATGAGGTTGGTGGCGCGTATATCGCCCTGCACCTCGCCGTCGATCTGCATTTCACCCTTGGAGGTCAAGTTGCCGGTAATGATGAGGTCTGGTCCGATGACAGATGGCGCGGAGCGATCGGCATTGGTTCGCATCGGAGGGGCCGTCGGCCGTGATGGCGGGGTTGGAGGTCCAGCGGTGGGAGATTTGGATGGCTCGTCAGAACGCTTGAAATTCGGCAACATGACTCAATCAACCTCCGCATCGAATGAAAAATAATACTGCACCCTTGATACACGGCTCAGTTGATACCCCCTAAAAGACGGTATCCGGTGTCAGTGCTGAGCCGCCTTGCCGACCGTGTAAAAAAACGCCTAGCACGGCGGCGAGTGTACGTCATGTCCGCACTCCTGCTCACGCGTTGATTTATGGCGTTGACGTGGTTTCCCAGCCGTCCTGGAGTGGTGATGCCAGGGGATGATGGCAGGGCAGTGGCAAAAAGTGCACCTGTGTCGACTAACATCAAAGCGAGAGCTTTGTAGAGGGCTACGCGGGTGCCACGCCTTGAGTATTACCGACGAAGTGGTCACAGACTCGTCGCAAAATATGCGACCAGACATGAATCTAGATTGTTTCGATTTTTTCTACGAAGTTCGTTAATGCACCGGTGTCTTGGTTTCGAGCATATTGACCGATCTTTGCAAATTCTTGCCAGGTTCACGCTAGCGCGGTTCTGAGCCTGTAGTGCGCGATGCTGCATATCTGCATACGAGGGTGGTGCTCTCAACGTGTGTTAAGGTGGGTGCATGTTGTGCTGGTGTGCAGACGCCTCTTTCGCCGATAGCCAATGGAAAACAATCAGTCATTTTAGCTGGGCCCGTTTGATTATAATCTTATCTTATAACGACAATCAGACAAGTGGACTTTACCTGATCGCCTTGGTTGGGTAGGAGCGATAGGAACGACCCGCTCGACATAAATTTAATGAGCTAGTGAGAGGACATATGAACGAGATCAGCAAATGCCCTGTGCACGGGGCTATGGCCAACGTGACGTTCGCGCGCCAATCCAATAAGGACTGGTGGCCCAACCAGCTCAACTTGAAGATCCTGCATCAGAACACGCCCGCCGGTAATCCGCTGGGCGGCGCGTTCAACTATGCCGAGGAGTTCAAGAAGCTCGACTTCAAGGCGCTGAAGAAGGATCTCACCGCGTTGATGACCGACAGCCAGGACTGGTGGCCGGCCGACTATGGTCACTACGGCGGCTTGTTCATCCGCATGGCCTGGCACAGCGCCGGCACCTATCGCACTGCTGATGGTCGCGGCGGCGCCGGCACCGGCAACCAGCGCTTTGCGCCCGTCAACAGCTGGCCCGACAACGGTAACCTCGACAAGGCCCGCCGTCTGCTATGGCCGATCAAGCAGAAGTACGGCAACAAGATCTCCTGGGCCGACCTGTTGATCCTGGCCGGCAACGTCGCCATCGAATCGATGGGCGGCAAGACGTTCGGTTTCGGCGGCGGTCGTGTCGACATCTGGGAACCCGAGGAGGATATCTACTGGGGCGCGGAGAGCGAGTGGCTGGCCACCAGCGATAAGCCCAACAGCCGCTATAGCGGTGAGCGAAACCTGGAAAATCCGCTCGCCGCCGTGCAGATGGGTCTCATCTATGTCAACCCGGAAGGGCCTGACGGCAAACCTGATCCGATCGCAACGGGGCGTGATGTACGCGAAACCTTCAAGCGCATGGCGATGGACGACTATGAGACCGTGGCCCTGACGGCCGGTGGTCATACCTTCGGCAAGGCACATGGCGCCGGACCGGCAAGCGACGTCGGCGCCGCACCGGAGGCCGCAGGTCTTGCCGAGCAGGGCCTTGGCTGGATCAGCACCTTCAAGAGCGGCAAGGGTGGCGATGCCATCACCAGCGGCGTTGAGGGCGCCTGGACGACCAATCCGATCAAGTGGGATCACGAATATTTCGAGCTGCTGTTCGGCAACGAATGGGTGCAGGTGAAGAGCCCGGCGGGTGCCAACCAGTGGCAGCCCAAGTCCAACACGGATGCCAACATGGCACCGGCGGCCAACGATGCGACCAAGAAGGTGCCGATCATGATGACCGACGCCGACATGGCCATGCGCATGGATCCGGCCTATGAAAAGATCTCGCGGCACTTCTACGAGAACCCGGAAGAGTTCGCCGATGCTTTTGCCCGCGCCTGGTTCAAGCTGACCCACCGCGACATGGGCCCCAAGACGCGCTATCTGGGCCCTGAGGTACCCAAGGAGGATCTGGTCTGGCAGGATCCGATCCCAGCGTGCGATCACCCGCTCGTTGATGGCAAGGACATTGCCGACCTCAAGGCAAAGATCCTGGCATCGGGTCTGAGCACGGCCGAACTGGTCGCGGCGGCGTGGTGTTCAGCGGCCTCCTTCCGCGGCTCCGACTATCGCGGCGGCGCCAACGGCGCACGCATCCGCCTTAGCCCGCAGAAGGACTGGCAGGCCAACGAACCAGCGCAGCTTGCCAAGGTTCTGGGCAAGCTCGAAGCGATCCAGAAGGCGTTCAATGCCGCTGCCTCCGGTGGCAAGAAGGTCTCGCTGGCCGATCTCATCGTGCTGGGTGGGACGGCAGCGGTCGAAAAGGCAGCCCAAGACGCCGGCCACAAGGTCGAGGTGCCGTTCACGCCGGGCCGCATGGATGCGAGCGCCGAGCAGACCGATGGCGAATCCTTCGAACCGCTGGAGCCGGAGGCTGACGGCTTCCGCAACTTCGCACAGCAGACATACACCGTTTCGGCCGAGGAAATGCTGGTCGACCGGGCGCAGCTGTTGAAGCTGTCGGCGCCGGAGATGACCGTCCTCGTCGCCGGTATGCGCATGCTGGGCGCCAATCACGGTGGCTCCAAGCATGGTGTCTTCACCGCGACACCGGGCAAGCTGAGCAATGACTTTTTCGTCAACCTGCTCGACATGGGCACGCAATGGAAGCCCACAGACAAGAATGAGGATCTGTTCGAAGGCCGTTGCCGCAAGTCGGGTAATCTCAAATGGACCGGCACGCGCGTCGATCTGGTGTTCGGCTCCAACTCGCAATTACGCGCCATCGCCGAGGTCTATGCGCAGTCAGATGCCAAGGAGAAGTTCGTTGGCGATTTCGTCAAGGCCTGGACCAAGGTGATGAACGCCGATCGCTTCGATCTGGCCTGAGGGGGGCGGATCACGGCGCCAGCAGGGCTTGATCCCGCCTGAATGGGAGGAAGTCGGCTGGCATCACCGCTCAAATCTTGAACAACAAGGCGGCGCTGCGGGTGATCTCGTGGCGCCGCTGTTGTATTTTCCGCTTCCGCGCCAGCGCCGGGCCTCATCTGTGCGAGGAACAAATCTTCGAGGCGCTGGTGAACTGGTTGAGCGGAATTTTCAGATACGAGATGTCGTTGGCCTCCGCTTCGGGCAAGCGGCCTGCGCGAATGTTGACCTGCAAGGCAAAGAGCATGAGGTGTGGGAGTTCGAGTTCGGCATCACGCGTTTCTCTGATGCGCACGAATTCGCTCTGCGAGACGCCCCCGCGAAGGTGAATGTTGGTTTCGCGTTCGTCGTAAACGGTCGATTCCCACTCAGGTTTGCGCCCGCCGCGCCCATAGTCGTGGCCGACCAGAATTCGTGTATCGTCGGGCAAGGCTAAAATTCGCTCGATCGAGCGATAAAGGTCGATGGCGTTGCCGCCTGGAAAATCAGCGCGCGAGGTGCCGCTGTCGGGCATCATCAACGTATCATGCACGAAGGCGGCATCGCCGATGACAAAGGTGATGGAGGCCAGGGTATGGCCCGGCGAATGCATGACGCGCGCCTCGAGTTCGCCGATCTTGAAGGTGTCGCCCTCCTTGAAAAGGTGATCCCACTGCGATCCGTCGGTGGGGAACTCACCATCCAGATTGTAGATCTTCTGCCAGAGCTTTTGCACCTTCACGACATGCTCGCCAATGGCGGTGGGAGCTGCAAGTTTTGATTTGAGATAAGGTGCCGCGGAGAAGTGGTCGGCGTGGGGATGCGTATCGAGGATCCATACGACATCGAGGCTAGCATCGCGCACGTATTGCAGAATTTCATCGGCGTTGGTGGTGCACGTGCGCGCCGACGTCTCATCGAAATCCAAAACGGGATCGATGATCACCGCCTTCTTGGTTTTCGGGCAGGAGACGACGTATTGGATCGAGCCGGTCTTGGTATCGTGAAATCCCTTCACGTTCGGCCGCGCAGGTGATGACATCGTTTGCTCCGGATCACTGCTGGAGCCTTGTTGGCGGCGAAAAAAGCGCGTGAGCTTTGATCAACACCGCAATTGAGGCTCTCAATTAAGCCGATAGAGCTAGAGCACTTTGGTTTGGTCGCATTTTCTTCGATGAACCGGTATCCACTTCGTCGGAAAATGCTCTAGGTGTCCACGCGAGGCGCGTCAAAATCGAGAAGAATCTGCTCTAAGGGCTGGTTTCGTTTTTTGACACATAGGTGCTCAGCGCCAATACGCAACCATGTGGTTGTGATTACTGCAATTTACTGCGTCGCATTTTCCGTCACGGACCGGGCAAGCACAGCGCGTTAAACTCTTCGGGTCAGTATTTCTTGCGCCAAGGCGCGACGCAGGACCTTGCCATTCGCGGTGCGCGGCAACTGCTCGATCACATGCACGGCG
>JAXGRZ010000106.1:0-9049 GCA_040765305.1 Hyphomicrobiaceae bacterium
AGACGAGGATCGCCTCACCGCGCAAAGACTTGGGGATGTCGCCCCGGATGTCGCCGATCCGTTTGACGCCCTCGCAGCCGGCCTCGCGATGGCCCAATCCGATTTCGCTGCGGGCTTCCAGCATGGCGACCAGCGCGTTGGGTAGGCCTGAACGTTGCGCATTCAGTGCTTGGGTGATCTCCTTGAGCAGTCCTGAGCGGTACAGGGCTTCAAGTCTCAGCGCTTCGAAATGTGCGTTCGCATCGCCACCCTGGGGTGTGGCAACATCCGCAACGATCAGACGACGCCACAGCTGGTGCAGGGCAGGGGATCGTGGCGGGATTTCGAGTGAGGCGATGAGGTGCTCGACGTCCGCGATATCCAGGCCGCGCCAAAGTTCGGACGGCAGGGCTTGTGCCTCTCCACCGGTCGCGGACCAAGGCGTTACCTGCTGGCGTGCCGCCAGACCGCCGCCTGGCCGTTGGGGCGTGCTGTCGGGCATCGATAGTGCCGGTGCTCCCAGGTTCGGGCCGGGCGGCAGTGGGGCTAGGGTCTCGACGCTGATGGATGAGGGCGCGGTGCTGGGCGGAGGCGCCGACGGGGCCGGAGTTGGCGCAGTGCGTCCATAGCCAGGCTGGCTCGTTGCGGGGCGGGGATAATAGGTCTGGCGGGACGGTTCTGCGGCGTACGGCCGGGCGTTGGTCGGGTCAAGATATGTATCTTGCGGTGCGTTGGCGCCAGTCGGAGCCGCCCAATTCCCATTCGAGACCTCAGGCGGCTTGCGCACAGATTGCTTTGAACGCTGTTCCAGGCGGTTCGTCTCGAGCTGCGAAAAGGGATCCCAGCCCTGCGCAAGGGCGGGAGTGCCTACCGTGGCAAGCGTGATCAACGCGCACGTCGAGGTCAGCACTGTGCTCAATCTGCTGTATCTGGAGTTGTGATGCAGCAAGCGCAATCGCGACGAGGGCATGCGGACATCAAGCTCCAACGACACGGCTCCAACGACAGTGAAGTGGGCCCCTATTCGCGGCGTAAGGTAAGGCCGTACACGGGGCTTGAGATCTCCTTTTGAGGAGGCTCGAAACGAACGGCGAGCACATAAAGTCCGCCGAAAATGAGGGCAGAGATGATCCCTGTCACGAGGAGGAATCGAATGAGGCTGGGCATTGTGGCTCGGCCGCTCCTTGAAGCTGCTATGTGTCGGCGGTTGGTGGCGGCATTATGACCCGATTTGCGCTAAGGCCAAAAACCGCAGAGACCTGTGTGAGTAAGTTATTCTACATTCTGCCGCGTTCGCGAGGTCCAATGGCGTCCTGAAAGATGCCTATTGCTGAGCGTACCAGACTTGAAAATTGCCCTTCATGCCGGAAAGCTGTGCCATGATTCGCCTCTCGTTTGGCCGAAAGACGTCCAAGAATGACGCCAAGCGGGCCGAGGACGTGGTGCGCCGTCTGGGCACGCGCTCGTTGGTGATGATCGGGCTCATGGGGTGCGGAAAATCGGCCATCGGGCGGCGTCTGGCCAGTCGACTTTCGCTGCCGTTCGTTGATGCCGACGAGGAAATCGAGAAGGTGGCGGGGATGACGATCGCCGACATTTTTGCCACCTACGGCGAAGCTCATTTCCGCGATCGCGAGGCCAAGGTGATCGAACGTCTTCTTGGCCAAGGACCGCAGGTCCTGGCAACCGGCGGCGGTGCCTTCATGAGCGAGCAAACGCGCCATGCCATTGCCGAACAAGGTATTTCGATCTGGTTAAGGGCGGAACTGCCGGTTCTGATGCGCCGGGTTTTGAAGCGCAACACTCGGCCACTGCTCAAGACGGCCGATCCCGAGGCGGTGATGCGGCGGCTCATGGAGGAGCGCTACCCCTTTTACGCGCGCGCCGATATTGTGGTCGAGAGCCGGGATATGCCTCACGAGGTGATCGTCGGCGAGATCGTCGATGCTCTGCTGAAGTGCGAGCTGCTGGATCGGCCCCCCGCGGTCTGATAGGAGCAGGACGCCAGCTTGCCGACCTGTCAGCAAACAGCGCCGACAATCCTGGGCCGGCAATCGGCGCGTGCCAGCGCCATGTTGTCCATTGCAGGGTCTGTCAGGGCGGGGCCCACCTGAAAGCCTTCCTGACGAGAAACGTTTGAGACCACAAATTCAAGAGTGTCATGCCCAATGCCGATGATCACTGATGTTCCAACCGCTGGCCAGACACGCACGGTTGGCGTGCCATTAGAGGGGCGCGCCTATGAGGTTCTGATTGGATCGGGGTTGCTGGCGCAGGCGGGGCAGATCATTTCCCAGCGGCTTGGCGAGGCGCGTTACGGGATCGTCACCGACGAAAACGTCGCCCATTATCATCTGGCCACGTTGGAGAAGAGTCTGGGCGCGCAGGGGCGTCTTCTGGGCACGGTGGTGCTGCCAGCCGGTGAGGCGACGAAATGCTATGGCCAGCTTGCGCCACTGTCGGAGCGGCTCTTGTCGATGGGTCTGGAACGTGGCGATCTCGTCATCGCCTTTGGCGGCGGAGTGATTGGCGATCTGGCGGGCTTTGCGGCCTCGATCCTGCGGCGTGGCGTGCGCTTCGTGCAGATCCCAACCTCGCTGCTAGCGCAGGTTGATTCTTCGGTAGGCGGCAAGACGGGTATCAATACGCCCCAGGGCAAGAACCTGATCGGCACGTTCCATCAGCCAAGCCTGGTGCTGGTCGATACCGATGTGCTGTCGACGCTGCCGGCGCGCCAGATGCGTGCGGGCTATGCCGAGGTGGCGAAATACGGCCTGATCTGGGACAAGGGTTTTTTCACCTGGCTGGAGGAAAGCTGGCGCAGCGTGTTTGGCAACGACGTGTCGGCGCTCGCGCATGCCATCGAGACAAGCGTTCAGTCGAAGTCCGATGTCGTCGTGCGCGACGAGAAGGAGGCGGGCGATCGTGCACTGCTCAATCTGGGCCATACCTTCGGACATGCCCTGGAAGCGTGGACGGGCTATTCGGACCGTTTGTTGCACGGTGAAGGCGTTGCGATTGGAACCTGCCTCGCGTTCCGGTTCTCCGAGGCACAAGGCCTTTGTCCCAAGGGGACGGCCGCGCGCGTCAGCCGGCACTTCAAGGACGTGGGATTGCCGACGCGGATCAACGATATTCCTGGCGGGCGTGCGGATGCCGATGAATTGATGGGGCTGATGGCCCAGGACAAGAAGGTTCGCCAGGGCCGTTTGACCTTCATTCTGGCGCGTGCCATCGGAGAAGCCTTCATCACGCGCGACATCGATCCAGGCGCGGTGCGCGATTTTCTGGCGCGCGAGATTTCGAGCTAGAGCGTTTTCCGACGAAGTGGACGCCGGTTCGTCGAAGAAAATGCGACCAAACAAGAAGCTAGAGCGCCGATCCGATTCCATCGGATCGAAAAGCGCTCTAGACCGAGTTCGTGTTTCATGGACACACAAACACGATCTACCCTCGTTGGCAGAGCAACTCGCTGTTGCAGCGCTGGTCGATTTTGCGGGCGTGCGTCAATCAGCTTAAAGAGTGTCGAGGCTCCCTAAAGCCGCGCGCGACGCTTTAAGTCCTTGTTTTAAGGCATATCGATGCCGCAAAACCGCTGCGCATATCTGGCGCGACAAGTGTTGGGGCACCGCAAATGACGGGTTTTGGCCGTCGCTTCATGGCCAAAGCCCGGGCCAACGCGCCGTTAGGATGTATGGTGCATCCTCAAACGGGGTGCCGGGGCGTTTCACAACGGCCGGGCGCACCCTAAATACGATCAAGTTCCAGTTAAACCGGTCCAATCCTCCAAAAAGCCATGCCAATCGAAATCATCCTGACCTTTGCCGCCGTTATCCTGTTGCTGGGGCTTTCCGCCTTTTTCTCCGGATCTGAGACAGCGCTCACGGCCGTATCGCGGGCACGCCTGCATGCATTGGAACTGGAGGGCAATGAGAAGGCGCAGCGCGTCAACGAACTGCTGGCCGAACCTGAACGGATGATCGGAACGGTCCTGCTGGGCAACAACCTGGTCAACATTCTTGCCTCCGCCCTCACCACCAGCCTGCTGATCAGGTTGTTTGGCGAGGTTGGCGTTGCCTACGCCACGGTCGGCATGACCGTTCTTGTCGTGATCTTCTCGGAAGTATTGCCAAAGACGTACGCGATCGCCTTTCCCGATCGCATCGCGCTCTCGGTTGCACCTGTCATGATGGCGCTGATCGTGGTGTTCAGGCCAGCGGTATTTCTGATCGAGAAGATTGTCAGCGCCATAATCGCGCTGACGCCGACGAAGAAGGACGATGCGGCAAACATTCTGGCGGCGCATGAGGAGATTCGCGGAACGATCGAGTTGCAGACCAAGGAAGGTGCGGTGGCGCGCCACGACGCGCACATGCTGGGGGGAGTTCTGGACCTTGGCGACTTGACTGTCGAAGACATCATGATCCACCGCACGAAGATGGATACCGTCAATGTCGATGATCCACCCGGGCGCATCGTGCATGAGATCTTGAAGACGCAGTTCTCGCGTATCCCGCTGTGGCGCGATGAGCCGGAGAATATTGTTGCCGTCCTGCACACGAAGGATCTGCTGGCGGCGCTGGGCGCGGCGGAGTGGAATGTCGATTCGCTCGATGTGATGAGCTTTGCAACCAAGCCCTGGTTCGTTCCCGAAGCGACAAGCCTCAAGGATCAGCTCAATCAGTTCCTCAAGCAAAAGCAGCAGATGGCTCTGGTGGTCGACGAGTATGGTGAGGTGCAGGGCCTCATCACGCTGGAAGACATCTTGGAGGAAATCGTCGGCCAGATTGCCGATGAGCATGATGTGCATGAGGTGGCCATCCGCCCGCAGGCCGATGGGACGGTGAACGTCGATGGCTCCGTGCCGATCCGCGATCTCAACCGCTACATGGACTGGGATTTGCCCGATGCAGAGGCGACGACGATTGCCGGGCTCGTCATCCACGAGGCGCAGACCATACCCGAGCCAGGGCAGGCTTTCACATTCCATGGCTATCGTTTCGAAATTCTGCGCAAGAGCCGCAACAAGATCACTGCGCTTCGCGTCAAGCCGGTGGAGCTTGCCGCGGCATCGGGCGAAGAGCGCGCAAATGGCGCCAAAGAGCGACCTGCATGAGTGAGCAATATTGATCAGGACTTCATTGGTAACGATTTTCCCGCAAATGATCTATCAAACAAGACATGTGCGAGCGGCGCGGTTCGAGGCAAAACGGATCGTCGCCATCAATGGAGTGCGACCAATTGCTCAGGTCCGCATGAAGCGCTGTTCATAGCGTAACAGAAGTTGAACGATTGCGTGCGCCAACAATTCATCCGTCGTTCATGTTGCTGAGTATCTCATGGACCCATCACGGTGCCGCTCTCATCAGGGTGTGCATCGTTGTTGGATCGGCGATGATCGAAAGGTGCCGGTACCGAGGTTCAGTCGAATCGGTGGCCGCCAATCGTTTCCGGTCTTATCAAGTGGGCAGTGGGTTTGATCAGCGTTTAGTAGCGCCGAACAACCTGGATGCCGGTCAGCCTGCGTCCAATTGGACACTAACCTAGCGTCCAATTAGACCTCAATGAGGAACACAGAATGAAGCGATTTTCCACGCTCGCTATCGCATCTGCCGCCGTTTTGTTCAGCGTGCTTGCTGCGCCAATCGCATCAACACCGGCCGCTGCCGCGCCGGCCGCGACGACAGTCGACCTGATGCGCGGCCTTCAAGGCTCTCATGCATCGCCGGTGGAGCAGGTTCACTATCGCCGCGGCTGGCACCGTCATCGCAACCATTGCAAGAGGGTTAAGCGCTGCTGGCGTAACGATTGGGGCCATCGTCGCTGCCGCTGGGTACGTCGCTGCCGCTGATGTAGCTGTCGACTGACCTTTGCACACACTGTTACTGTCACGTGAGAGCGCCCCGGACGATTGATCCGGGGCGTTTTCATTTCCGATGGCGTAGGCTCGATGAGCTTGCTGGATTGCTATCCGATGGCTATCGGTAGTCAAGCCATGCGCTTTACGTGATCGCTTCGCCGGGTGCATACGTCGCCAGTGCAAGTGCGTGGATGCGGCCGGCAAGCTCGTCGGCAAGAAGCGCATTGACAACGCGATGACGCTCGACGCGAGATTTTCCGGTGAAGGCATCCGAGACGATGAGTATGCGGAAATGGCTCTGGCCAGTTCCCGGTGAGCTGCGGTGCCCGGCGTGAAGCTCCGACTCGTTGATGATGTCAAGGCGCGTTGGGTTGAGGCCTACGATCAATTTTTCTCGCATGCTCTGTTCCGCTGTCATTAAGAATCCTCTCTTATGGTGTTGTCTGCCGCCGCGATTTGGTTCCTTCGTGCCTCGTGCCTGCGATATTTGCGTACGCGCGGACGTTGCGTTCTTGTCTAACCGAAGCCTGCACACCATAATCTGGCGGTCATGAAGCTGAAATCCAAGTACTTCGATAGCATTCGGGTTGCGCCGCGGCGCGAGCGCGAGGAACGCGAACGCGCGCAGCGCTCACGTCTGCCCGAATGCCAGTGGAAAGGATGCCAGGAAAAAGCCAGCCACAAAGCGCCCAAAGGTCGTGGTCGTGATGGCGAATATTTCCACTTCTGCCTCGATCACGTCCGCCAGTACAACTCTTCCTACAACTATTTTGATGGGATGTCTGACGGTGAGGTCGAGGGCTTCATCAAGGACTCGGCTACGGGGCACCGGCCAACGTGGAAAGTCGGAGCGAATGGTTCGGCGCCGGGTATCGACCAGGCTGCCTATGCCGACAGGATCGGACCGAAAACACGGATCCGTGATCCCCACGGCGTTTTGTCGCGGCAGGGCCGGGCAGAGGCGGGCGCAAAACCGCGCCGCCAGCTCCGTCCACTGGAGAAAAAAGCCTTCACGACACTCAATCTACGCCATGAGGCTGAAAAAGATGAGATCAAGTCGCGCTTCAAGGAACTGGTGAAGCTGCACCATCCCGACGCGAACGGTGGTGACCGTCGGTCGGAGGAGAAGTTGCGCGAGATCATCCAAGCTTATAACTATTGAAAGCAAGTCGGACTGGTCTGACACAGTCGTTCCGCCGTAACTTGGCGGGGTGATGGGCGCTGGAGCGCAGCCAAGGTTCATGCGTGCGCCAGCGCGATTCCAACAACGCGATTGAGAAAAGAAAAATCAAAATGCGTGAGCAGGTATCGGCCGCAGCCGCAAAGAGCGTGCCTGGCCTTCCAGATATGACGGTTTCGGTGCGCCAGGTGTTCGGGATCGACTCCGACCTCGAAGTTCCCGCCTACGCGAAGGCCGACGAGCACGTGCCCGACCTGGATCCGGACTATCTGTTCAACCGCGACGTGACGCTGGCGATTCTGGCCGGGTTCAAGCACAACCGGCGCGTCATGGTGCAGGGCTATCACGGCACCGGCAAATCGACCCACATCGAGCAGGTTGCCGCGCGGCTCAACTGGCCTTGTCTGCGCGTCAATCTCGACAGCCATGTCAGCCGTATCGATCTGGTCGGCAAGGATGCGATCGTCATTCGCGATGGCCAGCAGGTCACCGAATTCCGCGAGGGCATCCTGCCTTATGCGTTGCAGACGAATACGGCGCTGGTGTTCGATGAATATGACGCCGGGCGCCCTGACGTCATGTTCGTCATCCAGCGGATTCTCGAAGTGTCGGGCAAGCTGACATTGCTCGACCAGTCGAAAGTGATTCGGCCCAATCCTGCGTTCCGCCTGTTCGCGACGACGAACACGATCGGTCTTGGCGATACCTCGGGCCTTTATCATGGTACCCAGCAGATCAACCAGGGTCAGATGGACCGCTGGTCGATCGTCGTCACGCTCAACTACCTGCCGCATGACGATGAGGTGGGGATCGTGCTGTCGAAGGCAAAATCGTTCGCCAAGTCGGAAGACAAGCGCAAGACGGTGTCCAACATGGTGCGGGTTGCCGACCTGACGCGCCAGGCGTTCATCAATGGCGACATCTCGACCGTGATGAGCCCGCGCACGGTGCTGACCTGGGCGCAGAACACGGAAATTTTCAATGATCTCGGCTTTGCCTTCCGGCTGACGTTCCTCAACAAGTGCGATGAATTGGAGCGCCCCCTGGTGGCCGAGTTCTATCAGCGCTCGTTCGGCAAGGAACTGCCGGAAAGCACGGCCAATGTGGCGCTGAGCTGATCATAGGTCGACGATGGTCACGCCGCCGTTCTCACCCAAACGCAAGGAAGCGCCTTCTGAACCGTTGAAGAAGGCGCTTGAAGTTTGTGTGCGCGCTGTTGCCGGCGATGGCGACGTGCATGTGTCCTACCAACCAGGGCGCCCCGAGCTCAATGGCAAGATCGTCAACCTGCCCGAGCCATCACGTGTCCCCTCGGCGCGCGAGATTGCGGTGCTGCGCGGCTGGGCGGACAGTCTGGCGCTGACGGCGGCGTGCCACGACGACAAGCTTCACAACAAGCTGTTTGCCGGCGGAGGGCAGGCGCGGGCGGCGTTCGATGCCATCGAGCGTGCGCGCATCGAGGCGGTCGGCGCCAACCGCATGGAGGGCATGGCGCATAATCTTGCGGCCAAGATCGATGATCTTTATGCCCACGGGCGCTTTGCCAAGGTGACAACCCGCGAGGAGGCCCCGCTTGAGGATGCGCTGGCGTTGATCGTGCGCGAGCGTCTCACCGGTCAGAAGGCCCCGGCCACTGCGCAGGCGATCGTTGACGTGTGGCAATCGCATATCGAAAGCCGCGGCGGCAATGTCCTCGACCAGATGCACGCGCTGGCAGAGGACCAGGCTGCGTTCGGGCGGCTCGTCAAGCAGCTGTTGAAATCGCTGCAGGTCAACGAGGAGCCGCAGCAAGGCTCCGACGAGGAGAGCGAGCAACAGGAAGAGGAAACGCCCGATAGCGGTCAGGATGAGACCGAGGACAACGACGGCGAAGGCGAGACGCAGGAGAGCCAGAGCGAGGATCGCCAGCAGGACGGCGAAGCGGGCGAGCAGCAGGAAGCGGGCGAGCAGGCGCGCTCCGACCAGTTCGAAACGGATATGGACGGGCCCGAGGATGGCGAGACGCCAGAACCATGGCGGCCCAATCTGTC
>JAXGRZ010000107.1:0-8958 GCA_040765305.1 Hyphomicrobiaceae bacterium
CTCGGGCGATGGCAGATACTCGACCAGGAACAGATCGAGCTGCACCCAGTGGCCAAGCCGTGCTCCGACCAGGCGCTCCAGACGGCCACGCGCTTCCTTGATCGACCAGACGGTGCGCGCCTTCACAACGTGCTCAACCTTGAGCGTGCGCCGCCGCTGATCGGCGTAGGCCTTGAGCAGATCGACGATCTCGGCGCTATAGCGCGTCTCCTTGATCTTCTCGATGGGCTCGTGCCAGCCGCGCGCGAAGATCTCATGGCCAAGGCGATGGCGGTTCATCAGTTCGGCGGCGGCGCGGCGCATGGCATCAAGGCGCATCAACCGGAAGGCAAGGCGCTGCGCGGCCTCCTCGGCGGTCAGCTCCTCACTGGTCTCCGCCTCGCGCGGCAGCAGCAGGCGCGATTTGAGGAACGCCAGCCACGCCGCCATGACAAGATAATCGGCGGCGATTTCCAGGCGCAGATGCTGTGCCTGGCGGATAAACTGAAGATACTGGTCAACAAGGGTGAGGATCGAGATGCGCGCGATATCGACCTTCTGCGTGCGGGCAAGCGCCAGAAGCAGATCGAGTGGACCTTCGAAACCCTCCACATCGACGACGAGTTGCTCTTCAGGCGCGCGTTCGCTCTCGCCGCCTGGATCGTCCCAGGAGCCCTGATCGGGCCCGCCTGCCGGCAAGGCCGTGTTGCCTATCGAAGCGTTCGTCATGTCCAGCCGTGTTGCGCCATGGCACCGCCAAGGTCAAGCAATCCGATCAATAGGCTGAATTTAGACCGATTCACGTGTGCTGGCGTGGCGCACGAGCATGCCTTCCAACACAAATTCGGCAGCATCCCGATTATAGGGCGTCACGGAACGCGTCACACCAAGCGCATTTTCAAAGCGCCGCAGCGCCGCGCCCGATAGAGCCGGAACCCCCGCCGCAACAGCCTGCATCTCGCCAAAATCACCGTTGCAATGGAGGGCGAGATCAGACCCTGCGGCGATGACGGCCTCGGCGCGCGCACGCATCGGGCCAGCCAGCGCCTTCATGCCCAGATCATCGCTCATCAACAGCCCCTCAAAGGCGATGTGCCCACGAATGATCTGCGCGGTGACCTTGGCCGACGTACTGGCCGGATGGGCCTCGTCGATGTCCGAGTAGACGACATGCGCCGTCATTGCCGCCGGCAGGTGCGCCAGCGCGCGAAAGGTTGCGAAATCCGAGCCTTCCAGCTCGGACTGCGCGGTTGTGACAACGGGCAGCGACAGGTGGCTATCGGCACTGGCCCGGCCATGACCTGGAATGTGCTTGATGACCGGCACCACGCCACCGGCGATGAGACCGTCGGCAACCGCACCGCCCAGCGCGACCACCTGCGCAACCGTTTCACCATAGGCACGATCGCCGATGATCTGGTGTGCGCCGGCCACCGGCAGATCCAGCACCGGCACGCAATCGGTATCAATACCCAGATCCTTCAGGTCCTGCGCCAGGAGACGCGCGACAAGGTGGGCATCGCGGCAAGCTTTTTCGGGCTCTTCCAGATAGAGCGCACCATAGGCGCTGGCCGGCGGCAGGGCTCGCCCCAGCGGCGGGCGCAGACGCTGGACGCGGCCGCCCTCCTGATCGATCAGCACCAAGGTATCGTCACCACCAATGGCGGCGCGGGCCTCCGCGACAAGGCGGCGGATCTGGTCGTGATGTTCCAGATTGCGCGTAAACAGGATGATACCTGCCGGGCGTGTGTCGGACAGGAAACGATGTTCGTCTCCGCTTAACGTCGGACCGGCAAGCCCGCAAATGAAGGCTGCTCGACTAGCCACTTCAAATCATCCCCATTGAATTTTGCCTGGTGGAGCTCATTTTGCCTGGTGGAGTTCATGGCACATGAACCGGCGCATACCCATAAGCCGCGTGCGCCATCACGTGCGAGATAAGCGCGTGAGGCAAACGCACGCTGCAGTCCCCACGAGGGAGGGATACCGGGAGGAACCAATACTGGCGCTGGTGCCGCTCCGTTCGGCCGCCTCACTTCAATACGACTTGATCCAGCAGCTCGAATAGCCGGCCGACTTCAGGTTGGCGCACAGGCGACTTGCTTCCTGCCGGGAGCTGGGCGGACCAACGATCAGTCGATGATAGGTGCCCCTGTCCCCCAGGTTCGCCTCCTGCACGTCGGGCGTCTTGCCGCCCAGTTGCGAGGCGTATCTTTGCTGCAAATCGGCAAACTGCTTCAACGCATCCATGCGGCTCGAACCCGATCGTGGGATTGAGGCAAGCACGGCGACGTACCCCGCGCCTGAGGACGCCGAGGGCTGCGATACCGGCGCCGCGCGTGTAACTCTCTTCGTGGTGGTAGCCTTGGGAGCTGAAGCCGTCGGCGTTGGTGCAGGCTCGGTTCGCGCAATCACCACGGGCTTGGCTGATGGTGCAGGCTCGGCCTGCTTCGGCGCAGCAGCTGGCGGAGGAGGCTCACTTGAGCCTGTTCTCGGCGAATTTATCATCGAAGGAGCCGATGGAGAGGGCTGTGCGCTGACCTGCGGTCTGCGACCGCCAAATCCATCGACAATCGTCATGCCCGGCACCGGCGAGACCGACTCGGGCAGGCGCGCGGGTGGCGGGCGATCAATATCAGGTGTGGCGACAATCGAGCCGTCGCGTCCGATCACCATCGTCGACACCTTGCGGGTTCCCCCGCTATCGGTATCGCCTGAACTATCGGACGCCGGCGTATCGCCGCCGTCGCTCAGCCGACCAAGAATCTTGGAATCGGTATGGGCGAATTTCTTGCCGCCCGGATCATCCGGTTTAATCTTGGAGGGCGCATCAGCCTTGTGGACGACCGGCGGATCGCCAGACCGGGATGTCCCGGTAAACTTCGTGTAGCCGTAAACGCCGCCACCAATCACGAGAAGGCCGGCCGCAGCCATGGCCGCAACCTTCATCCAACGCGATAAACCCGAAAGCTGGTCGTCGTCGTAGGCCAATTCGTCAGACTCGTAATCCTCGTCCGCATACCCGTCGGGGTCCTGCTGCACCGGAGGCGCATACGCGGGCTCGGCAGCTCCAAAACCAGGTTCGGGTGGGAAGGCATTGGGATCAGCGGCAGGGTCGGGATAGGCGCCAGCCGCATCGCCATAGCCATAAGGCTGTCGCGAGGCATACCCAGGATCCCCATAAGCCTGCTGCCCGTAGGCGCGCGGATCGTAGTCCTCCTGCTCGTAACCCTGATAGGCTTGGTTGTCATAGCCCTGGCCCTGTGGCGCGCCCCAGGCCGGCTCCTGATGGCCATAAGGGTCCTCGGCCATCGGCGGCTGTGCGGGCCATCCGGCCTGCTGCGCGGGATCGTAGGGCGGAGTCTGGTCGTATGGCTGCCCCTGATCGTAGGACGGAGCCTGGTCGTAGGTGGCGCCACGCAGGGCCGGAGCCGCCTGTGGCACCTGATGGGCGTAGCCAGCGGGCTGGTGGACGTGGCTTGCCGGATCGTAAGGTGGTGGCGACGCCGGTTGGGCAGGCGCGCGTGGAGCCGGCTGCTGATAGGCCGGGGTCGGTTCGGCGTTTTGCCATTGCTGCGGCGCGCTCTCCCAACCCTGGTTCACCTCCCGCGTCGGCGCGGCGGCCTGGGGCGGTTGGTAGGGCTCGAACTGCGGCGCATAGTGCGTCGTCTGCGGCGGCACATACCCTTGGCTAGGTGGGGGATAACTTGCCTGATCGCCATAAGGATCGGCCTGATTCCCATAAGGGCCGGGCTGCTGATGTGGCTGCGGCGGGTAGGGCTCGTACCCCTGCCCCTGCGCTGCATCACGATAGGGATAAGGTTGGCCGGGAACCTGCTGATAGCCTTGCGGATTCTGCGGCTGGAAATGTTGCTGCTGTTGATCCGGGCGTGCCGCCGCCTGCCCCTCGCGTGGATCGGGCCACCTCGGAGCGGCAGTCGCAGGACCGGTGTTGCGTGCCATAATCGGATATTCCCCAACCCTCTCGGGCAATAATCACCTCAAGAATCGTGACTCTAGCGCATTGCGTCGGGGGCCTCGACGCCCAGAACAGCCAATCCTGAGGATATCACCCGTTGTGTCGCTGCGACGAGGGCCAAACGCGCCGCGGTTACATCCCTATCATCTTGTTGGATAAAGCGTAATTGTGGCGAATCATTGCCTCGCGACCATTGCGTGTGGAGCGCGGACGCAAGCTCGTAGAGATAGAACGCGACGCGGTGCGGCTCATGGGCGCCAGCCGCTCCCGCCATCAAGCGCGGAAACGCAGCAAGGCGCTTCATCAGATCGATTTCACCCGTGTTATCAAGCCGGGAGAGGTTGGCATTGCGAACCTCGTCACTGGCGTGGGTCAAGCCGGGAAAGGTTTCCTCAGCGTTGCGCAACAGCGAAGCGGCACGCGCATGCGCATACTGGACATAGAACACCGGATTATCTTTCGACTGCTCGGTGACTTTGGCGAAATCGAAGTCCAGCGGCGCATCGTTCTTGCGGTAGAGCATCATGAAGCGCACCGGATCGCGGCCGACTTCGTCGACCACATCACGCAACGTGACGAAGGTGCCGGCGCGTTTCGACATCTTGTAGGGCTCGCCGTTCTTGAACAGCTTGACCAGCTGGCAGACCTTGATGTCGAGGTCGGCTTCACCTCCCGATAGCGCCGCAATCGCCGCCTTCATGCGCGGAATGTAGCCGATGTGATCGGCGCCGAACACGTTGACCAGATGCCGGAAGCCACGCAGCAGCTTGTCGTAATGGTAGGCGATGTCGGAGGCGAAATAGGTGTAGGAGCCATCGGACTTCTGCAGTGCGCGGTCGATATCATCGCCGAACTGGGTTGACTTGAAGAGCACCTGCTCGCGCTCCTCCCATTCCTCCTCGTCGTGCCCCTTGGGCTTGGGCAACTGTCCCTCGTAGATCAGCCCCTTGGCCTTCAGAGCGGCAATCGCCTCGGCAACCCGGTCGCGGCCGTCGCTCTTCAAGGAGGCTTCAGAGAAGAACACGTCGTGATGAATGTTGAGGGCGGCCAGATCCTCCTTGATCATCGCCAGCATGGCGACAATCGCCCGCTCGCGCACGATGGCCAGCCAGTCGGCCTCGTCCTGCCCCTTCAGCTTATCGCCGAATTCCTTGGCCAGCGCTTCACCCACGGGCTTCAGGTAGTCGCCCGGATATAGCCCCTCGGGGATCGCGCCAATCGCCTCGCCCAGCGCCTCGCGGTAGCGCAAAAAAGCCGAACGGGCGAGCACGTCGACCTGCGCGCCAGCATCATTGATGTAGTATTCGCGCGTCACGTCGTAGCCCGCGAACGCCAGCAGATTGGCAAGCGCGTCGCCGAACACCGCGCCACGGCAATGCCCCACGTGCATCGGCCCGGTTGGGTTAGCGGAAACGTATTCCACGTTGACCGCCCCCTTGGAGTTCTTGGCCGCCCGCCCATAGCCTTCCCCCTGGCGCTCGATCTCGCTGATCACGCCCTGCCAGAACGAAGCCTTGAACGTCAGGTTGAGAAAGCCGGGACCAGCGACATCAATCCGCTCGATGATTGTTTCACCGGCGAGGCCTGCCTTGAGGCCCTCGGCGATGTCGCGCGGCTTCATGCGCGCCGGCTTGGCCAGGATCATTGCCGCGTTGGAGGAAAGGTCGCCATGGCTTGGATCGCGCGGAAACTCGACCTCGATCGCCGGCAACGCCAGATCGGCGGGGAGCGCACCATCAGCCTGCATTGCTTTGAGCGCCTTCACGATCAACGACTCGACGTGCTCGAAAGCAGTCATGAAACGATCCTCACGGGTGTGTTGCATAGCCACGGCCGACATGGCGGGGCAGACCCTCGCGGCCCGCGAAATCACGGGAATTTCCGGACAGGGGGAACCGAGGTGCGCCTATCGCAATTCCGGGGTCACGTCAAACAGGCGGCGATGTTCGGCCAAGGCATAGCGGTCGGTCATCCCCGCAACATAGTCGGCAACCAGACGAGCACGGCGGCGCTCGCCAAGACCCTGGGCCGCCCGCTGCCAGTTCTCCGGCATCGCCGCGGGCTCGGCAAGGCAGCGCATGAACAGGTCGACGACGACGCCTTCGGCAGCCCGCATCACGCTCATGACGCGCTCGTGGCGGTAGACACGCTCGAACAAAACCGCCTTCAGCGCCGCGATGCTGGCGACCATCTGGGGGGAAAAGCAGACCACCGCCCGCCTTGCCTGGCGAATGTCATCGGCGGTTTGCGGCGCCAGGTCAGCAAGGTTGCGGCGTGCTTCACCGACGATATCGGCGATCATGAGAGTGATGGTGCGCCGCGTTGCCTCGTAGATCAGCCGATCGTCATGACCATCACGCGCACGCACCAGGTCGGCGACGACGGGGCCCACGAGCGGCATGCCGGCGAGATCGGCAAGGTTCAAAAGGCCCGCGCGCAGGGCATCGTCAATGTCGTGATTGACATAGGCAATGTCATCGGAAAAGGCCGCCACCTGCGCTTCCGCCGACGCCCAGCCATCGCCACCGATACTGTGCCATCCCGCAAGCCCCGCGATAACCTTGGCGACGGCCGAACCCTCCTGGCGCAGCGGACCGTTGTGTTTGGCAAGCCCTTCGAGGGTCTCCCAGGTCAGATTCAAACCATCAAAGCGCATGTACCTGCGTTCAAGGCGCGTGACGATGCGCAACGACTGCGCGTTGTGATCAAAGCCGCCGTAATCGTGCATGGCGCGATCAAGCGCACGCTCGCCGGCGTGGCCGAACGGGGGATGGCCCAGATCGTGGGCGAGCGCCAGAACTTCGGCCAGATCTTCATCGAGGCGAAGCTGGCGGGCAATGGTGCGGGCAATCTGCGCCACTTCCAGCGAGTGGGTCAGGCGTGTGCGGTAGTGGTCGCCCTCGTGATAGATGAAGACCTGTGTCTTGTGGGTCAGGCGACGGAACGGGGATGCGTGCAGAACGCGATCGCGATCGCGCTGGAAGGGGCTGCGGGTGGGGCATTCAGGCTCGTCATGATATCGGCCACGACTGGCGATGGCACTGGCCGCATAGCGGGCCGGAGCGCGCTCGCCCGGCGCCATCCCTTCCCCATAGCCCAATGCCTTGGTCGGGGCTGGGGCCTGGGCTGCGGCCTGGGCTGGCTTGGCGCCGATTTCAGGTTGCGCACTCATTTTTTAATCGAATCTGCCCCTTTTTTGACAATGCACCCCGCCAGGCACGCCTGAACCAGCTGGTTTGACTTCGCAGGCACCCTACTTATGTTCTTAGGGTCCAGACGCTAGGGTCTGGACCCTAGAGCGCTTTTCGATCCGATGGAACGGAACCGGCGCTCTAGCTCTTTGGTTTGGTCGCATTTTCTTAGGACGAACCGGTATCCACTTCGTCGGAAAATGCTCTAGCTCTTTGGTTTGGTCGCATTTTCTTCGACGAACCGGTATCCACTTCGTCGGAAAATGCTCTAGCCACGATTCACGCATGTCGGCAACCAAGGTGCGGCACGTGTACGCCACTTGGCTTTGCTGGCAGACGCCTTCTGGAGGCCCCTTGATGACCACCGAGACACTCCCTGTTGCGCTCACCGAAAGTGCGGCCCGGCGAATCAACGAGATCATCGCCGCCGAGCCGAAAGCAAAAATCCTGCGCATCTCCGTGGAGGGCGGCGGCTGCTCGGGCTTCCAATACAAGTTCGACCTTGTCGAGAGTGCGGCGGGCGAAGATCTCGTGCTGGAGCGGTCGGGCGCCAAGGTTGTGATCGATCCGGTCTCTCTGCAATTCCTTGGCGGGTCGCAAATCGATTTTGTCGACGACCTGATGGGCGCGTCCTTCCAGATCAAGAACCCGAACGCGACGGCGTCGTGCGGTTGCGGCACGAGCTTCTCGATTTAGGGTCCGCACCCAACAACCAATGAGCCCGGACTCCAAGAAAAGCCAGCGCACCAGCCCAGCCCACCGTTAAGGAGCCGGCCCGATGAAAATCGCCACCTGGAACATCAATGGCGTGAAGGCGCGGCTCGACACCCTCATCACCTGGCTGCAGGCGGCTGACGCGGATGTCGTGTGCCTGCAGGAGATCAAGAGTATCGACGAGGGTTTTCCCAAGACCCTGTTCGAGGACCTGGGCTACACGGTCGCCACGCATGGGCAGAAAAGCTTCAACGGTGTTGCCATCCTTTCAAAACGTGGCATCGACGACGTTCGCGCGCGCCTACCGGGCGATGATAGCGACGAACACGCGCGCTATCTGGAGGCCGACATCGCGGCTAAAAACAGTGTCGTCACGGTGGCATCGATCTATCTGCCCAACGGCAATCCTTTAGGCACGGAGAAATTCACCTATAAGCTCGCCTGGATGCAACGTCTTGAAGCACACGCACGCCAACGGCTGAGCCTGGAGATGCCACTCGTGCTGGCCGGTGACTACAACGTCATCCCCGAGCCGATCGATGCCAGACATCCTGAGGCGTGGCAGGACGACGCCCTGTTCCAGCCCGAAACCCGCACCGCATTCCGCACCCTTTGCGCACTTGGTTTCACAGACGCCGTGCGCGCCTGCCATCCGCGCCAGAACACCTACACGTTCTGGGACTATCAGGCCGGTGCATGGAACAAGAACAACGGCATTCGCATCGACCACATGATGCTCTCCCCAGAGGCAGCCGACCTGCTCATCTCCTGCGGTATCGATCGCGAAACCCGCGGCTGGGAGAAGCCATCGGACCACGTGCCGGTGTGGGTGGAACTGCACTGTTGATAGCGCACACGAAGCGCATTAACCGCTCCATCAAATGATCTCGATCAAATTTCAGGTGCGGCGTTACGGCGCTGCACAATGATTATTGCTGCCATGCAGCATCGTATATTTTTTGCGGCAACTCATGGCGTTATTCAACTGCACGTGCGGCGCCGCAAGGGCTGAATTGTTGGTCTGCGAAGCCGCACGCGACATGAGCATCCAGATTAGGGGTAGATCCCATGAACGTCATGACGATCCGACCGGCC
>JAXGRZ010000108.1:0-8905 GCA_040765305.1 Hyphomicrobiaceae bacterium
AAACCATATTTATCCTATGAAAGGAACGAACTAGCTTGTGTCTGGCAACAAGCAAGGATCCCCGATGAGCAAGATCTTCACCCCCGTCAAGGTTGGCAAAGTAACCCTCACCAATCGTCTGGTCATGGCACCCATGACGCGCAGCCGCGCGCAACCTGATGGCACGCCGGGACTATCAGCGGCCGCCTACTACGCGCAGCGCGCCAGCGTTGGACTGATCGTCGCTGAGGGCACACAGCCTTCAGACGATGGCCAAGGCTATCTGACGACGCCCGGCATCTACACCGATGCCCACGTGGCGGGGTGGAGGAAGATCGTGAACGCCATCCATGCCAAGGGTGGCCACATGTTCATCCAGTTGATGCATGCCGGGCGGATGTCACATCCCGACAACACGCCGCATCATCGCCAAGGTGTGGCACCATCGGCGATCGCGCCGGGATCGGACATGTTCACAGCCAAGGGCATGCAGGCTATCCCGGTGCCGCGCGCTCTTTCGACGGACGAGGTTGGCCAGACGGTTCGCGATTTCCGTCACGCTGCAGGCAGGGCGATCGAAGCGGGCGCTGACGGTGTCGAAATCCACGGCGCTAACGCCTACCTCGTCCACCAGTTCCTTGCACCGAGCGCCAACACCCGCGCGGACCAATACGGTGGATCAATCGAGAACCGCGCCCGTTTTGCCATCGAGGTCGCCACCGCCATCGCCGAAGAAATCGGTGCGGACCGCACCGGCATCCGCCTGTCGCCGGGTACGACCATGTGGGGCATCGACGAAGGGGCGCAAGGACCTGACCTCTACCGGTATCTGGTCGCGGAACTGAACAAGCTGGGTCTTGCCTATATGCACATCATGCATCTGGGCAATGAGGCGCTGCTTGGCGATATGCGCAAACTCTGGACGCAGGCGCTGATTGTGAACCGACCGAACCGTCCGCGCGAGCAGATCGGCACCGACATTGCGTCCGGGCTGGCTGACCTTGAAGCCTATGGCCAGATGGTGCTTGCCAATCCGGACTTCGTCGAGCGTGTGAAGTCCAATGCGCCCATGACGCCGGCTGACCAGGCAACGTTCTTCGGCGGCACGGACAAGGGATACACAGATTACCCCGCCATGGAGAGCGCATAACCTGACGACAATCCCATAACAACCAGGGCCTACTTTGATACGCGGTCGATCGAACGCGCCCTCTCCCCGCATGCGGGGAGAGGGCAAGCGCGCCACCACATGCAATTCCCTCTCCCCGTCCTTACGGGGAGAGGGCTAGGGTGAGGGGCGGCTGCGGGATACGAACCGTGGACGTCGGCTGCGCTAGAGCATTTTCCGACGAAGTGGATACCGGTTCGGCGTCGAAAATGCGCCCATCCAAGGATCAGCATTTTCCGACGAGGTGGCCGCCGGTTCGGCGTCGAAAATCGGTCAATCAAGAACCTGGAGTGCCGATCCGATGAAGAGGGAGCGAAAAACGCTCTCGTCGGCGCTCTGTTTCAAAGAGGGGAATGCTGCCGGCGAGCGGCCATAAGGCACGCATCCGCAAATAAAATTTGGAAGATCAAGAAGATGGCGTGTTGGAAAAGTGGTTGGTGCCCCTGGCCCGACTCGAACGGGCACGTCATTGCTGACAACAGATTTTGAGTCTGCCGCGTCTACCGGTTCCGCCACAGAGGCAACCGAGCCCGGAGGCTCGAAGGGGCGCATAATAGCCAGGGCGGCGGTGCCGTCAATCGAGGCGATTGAGCCTGGACACAAAATTCTTGCGGATGGAACACGCGATGCGGCACACGGGTGCGTGTGGAGCGAATTTGAATGTCCGGGCAGGGGCGATCGTGCGGCTTCGGCGGGGGGCGGCGGTGAGTGGTGAGCCGGCGGGGTCTCAAGGGTGTCAGTTGCCGCCCGACTGGATCAGATAGACGCGCCGATGGATGCACTGGATTTCAGCGATCGTCACCGGGTCGCCGGGCGTGAGGCCGGCCGCCTGCGTGATGTTGTAGGCGATGATTTCGCGACCATCGGGAAGCGCAATTGCGGCGGACACTTCACCTGACATGCCTTCGCCCGGACTCATCGACAAGCGCCAGTGGCGAAATGTGCCGGTGTAATGGGCCGATGGGGTTAACGCACAATCGCGGGGAGGAGCTCCTTCGGGCGGTTTGCGCATCAGCCAGGTGGCAAGTGCTGCAATAACGAGGAGCACCGCACCACTCATCAGCAGCCAGGTTCGCCAGGGCGTGCGCGTGTTTGCAGGCATAGCCAATCACTCGCGAGGTCGCATCGAACGCCATTCGAACCGTTGGCGCTCGAAAGTACAACACTTCGTAGCCGGCCGTTGGAAAATTCCTTAGCGCGCCGCGGCCATCTTCTGGTGCTGGCGCCACTCTTTGCGAAATTTCGACGATCGGGATCGCGTTACCGCAGCGTGAAGGTGGTGCGTCCGGTCAGGTGGTGGTGTTCGGTCACCTCGATGCGGTCGCCGATGTGAGGGTCACGGGTGCGGTTGACGAGCACGACGACGTGGCGGCCGTCATCGAGGTTCACACTGACCTCAAGGCCATCCATGGCTCCCTTGCCGGCATACGTCGCAACCTTGTTGACCGTGCCCGCAATCTTCAGCTTGGTTTCGTGGGCGTCAAGATCGACAAGAAAGAACCCAGCGGTGATGGCGACCAGGATCGCTGCGGCAATGCCGACATAGCGCAGCCGGCGCATGCGAATTTCACGGTCGAGGCGCGCGCGGGTTTCGTGTCTCATGTCGTATATCCTAAAGGTCAGGCAGCCTTGGCCTCGCCGGCAACGAGGCGGACGATGTCGGCCATGATGTCATTGAGCTGGAAGTCCTTCGGGGTATAGACGGCGGCGACACCGAAGGCCTTCAAAGTCTTCTCGTCCTCGGATGGGATGATGCCGCCAACGATGACGGGAACATCGTCCAGGCCTTCCGAGCGCATCCGCTCCATCACCTCCTTGACGAGTGGTACGTGGCTGCCCGACAGGATCGACAGGCCGACGACGTGGACACTTTCGTCCACCGCGGCGCGAACGATCTGTGCGGGGGTAAGGCGGATGCCTTCATAGACCACCTCCATACCGCAGTCGCGCGCGCGTACCGCGATCTGCTCGGCGCCGTTGGAGTGGCCGTCGAGCCCTGGTTTGCCGACCAGGAATTTGACGCGGCGGCCGAGCTTGTCGGAGATCGTCTCGACGGATGTGCGTACGGCATCGAGCGCGGTGTTCTCGCGCTGGACGGCGGTCGCGGCAACGCCCGTTGGCGCGCGGTATTCGCCGAAGATCTGGCGCAACAGGCCACCCCATTCACCGGACGTGACGCCAGCCTTGGCGCACGCAATCGAAGGCTCCATGACATTGCGGCCTTCGCGTGCCGCGTTTTCCAATTCAGTCAGCGCGGCCTTGACAGACTTGTTATCGCGAGCGGCGCGCCAGGCCTTCAAGCGCTCGACCTGTTCGGCCTCCACCGCGGGATCGACGAGCTGAATGGCGCCATCGCCGCCCGACAGAGGCGAGGGCTCCGTCTCGGTCCAGCGATTGACGCCGACGACGACCTGTTCGCCACTTTCAATTGCCGACAGGCGCGCCGTATTACTCTCCACCAGCTTGCGCTTCATGTAGTCGATGGAAGCGATTGCACCGCCCATTTTATCGATCACGGCAAGCTCGGTGCGGGCTTCTTCCTTCAGCGCCTCCACCTTGCGCGTGATCGCCGCCGAGCCATCGAAGATGTCGGCGTAGTCGAGCAGGTCGGTTTCGTAGGCAAGGACCTGCTGCATGCGCAAGGACCATTGCTGATCCCAGGGGCGTGGCAGGCCGAGTGCTTCGTTCCAGGCCGGGAGTTGAAGTGCACGGCAGCGCGCATTCTTCGAGAGCGTGACACCAAGGGCGGCGATGAGGATGCGGTAGACGTTGTTCTCAGGCTGCTGCTCGGTCAATCCCAGGGAATTGACCTGCACACCATAGCGGAACATGCGGTGCTTGGCATCGCTGACACCGTAGCGCTCGCGGGCGATTTCGTCCCACAGCTCGGTGAAGGCGCGCATCTTGCACACCTCGGTGACGAACTTGAGACCGGCGTTGACGAAGAACGAGACGCGCCCGACAACGGCGCTGAAGCGGTCAGCGGGAACTTCGCCCGATGCCGTGACCGTGTCGAGCACGGCAATCGCTGTCGCCAGCGCAAAGGCCAGTTCCTGTATCGGTGTCGCACCCGCTTCCTGCAGATGATAGGAGCACACGTTGGTCGGATTCCACTTCGGCACGTTGGCGGTGGAGAAAACGATCGTATCCTTGATCAGCTTCAAGGACGGCTCGGGCGGAAACACATAGGTGCCGCGCGAGAGATATTCCTTGATGATGTCGTTTTGGATCGTGCCGGTCAGCTTCGTGCGATCGGCGCCTTGTTCGTCGGCAACCGCGATGTAGAGCGACAAGAGCCAGGCCGCCGATGCGTTGATCGTCATCGACGTGTTCATTTGCTCGAGCGGGATGCCTTCGAGCAGCGTGCGCATATCGCCCAGATGCGAGACTGGTACGCCCACCTTGCCGACCTCGCCGCGGGCCAGCTCATGGTCGCTGTCGTAACCAGTCTGGGTCGGCAGGTCGAAGGCGATCGAAAGACCGGTCTGCCCCTTGGCCAGGTTCATCTTGTAGAGCGCGTTTGATTTGGCGGCGGTCGAATGTCCGGCATAGGTGCGAAAGAGCCAGGGCTTGTCCTTTGCGGCCGTAGTGGCGTTGGCTGCGGTTGTCTCCGATGTGTCGTTTTTCTTGCCAGCCATGCCGGTTCCCTTGGTGTTTTGAATTCAATCTGCAGGCGCGAACGAGGCCCAGGTCGATGCAGCCTTTGCCCAATCTGCTCCTCGTTGGTGCGCCGCCGCGAACGGATGTCGGCGCATAAGCTACAAGAGCCCATGCTGCAAAGCAAAAGGGTCTTTCGGCTTGGGGATGGTTTGGGGGATGGTTCGATTGTGGCAACCAATTTAACGCCCATGCTCTAGCGCCATGATGAGTTGGCGCCTGGCGGTATTTATCCGTACCGACATGGGTGATCAGGGCATGCGCCGTGGTGTTGAGGGGTGCTAACGGGGTGTGTGGAAAGCTTGCTCGCGAGGGATTGAGGTCGGTCGCGCAAGTCCCTGCTCGGATGCGCAGAGTAATTTCCGACGAAGTGGACGCCGGTTCGCCGCAGAAAAATCGTTAAAACTAGGATCTAGAGCGCCAATCGGGTGGGATCGAATGGCAAAGTGATTGACCGCCTTGTCAGGTGCGGTGGCCGACCTTGCGCCGACCGGTATTCACCACGGCATTTACAAGGCGCATAACGAGCAGCGATATCAGGAGGGCCGCCGTCATGCCGATGGTGCTGAGCGCAATGAGGTTCACTTCTGGTCCGGGTAAAGGCACAACTTCCAACTCGTAGCTCATATAGTTGATAACGAGCGCACCGACCTGAAACGCCAGCATGAACACCACAGTCAGCATGTGGGATTTGACAATCTGCTGCATGATGTACCCAGCAACCGTGACCAGCGATATGATAATCATCCACATCGACATGTCTAACGTGCTGATGTAAGTGTAAAAATTGCTCATTTGCAGAGTGTTCCAGCAGCCTGGCTGCTCCGTTCCCGAAAGGAGCAGGGGGCTCTTCACCTCATTTCAGGATAGGGCCACATTCTTAACAATTCGTGCACAAGGCTGCGTCCCGTCGTCAGCTGGGTCTTTATTGCAGCGCAAAAACGTGCTTCTGTCCGGCCTCAGGCCGCTGATGCTGCGCTGCGTCGTTTTAGGGGGTGTGCGGAACATAAGGCGGTCCAAACTGACATCCGGAGCAACCCTGCGACACCACAAGACCGTGCCGGGAGACGAACCTATCATGTCGAGCCATAGCGCCGCCAAGAAGACTGACGATCAAGCCGGCCTCACCGCCCCGGCAATCGTAACCGCCAAGAAGGACCTTTATGAGGTCGGCGAAATTCCGCCACTCGGGCACGTGCCCAAGAACATGTATGCCTGGGCCATTCGTGAAGAGCGCCACGGCGAACCAGACACTGCAATGCAGGTTGAGGTGCTGCCAACCTGGGAACTCGATAGCCATGAAGTGCTGATTCTCGTCATGGCGGCGGGCGTCAACTACAATGGCGTGTGGGCAGCCCTCGGCACGCCGATTTCTCCGATCCGCGACGTCCACAAAAATCCCTATCACATTGCCGGTTCGGATGCTGCCGGCATTGTCTGGGCCGTTGGCTCGAAGGTGAAGCGCTGGAAGGTGGGTGACGAAGTCGTCATCCACTGTAACCAGGACGATGGCGACGACGAGGAGTGCAACGGCGGCGATCCGATGTTCTCGACCTCGCAGCGCATCTGGGGCTACGAAACCCCCGATGGCTCGTTCGCCCAGTTCGCGCGCGTGCAAGATCGCCAGTGTCTGGAGCGGCCCAAGCATCTCACCTGGGAAGAGAGCGCCTGCTATACGCTGACCCTCGCCACCGCCTACCGCATGCTGTTCGGCCATCGCCCGCACGTTCTGCGTCCGGGCCACAATGTGCTCGTATGGGGGGCCTCGGGAGGTCTGGGCTCGTTCGCGGTGCAGCTTTGCGCCACGTCCGGTGCCAACGCGGTCGGTATCGTGTCGGAAGAGGACAAGCGTGACTTCGTGATGCAACTTGGCGCCAAGGGCGTCATCAACCGCAAGGACTTCAAATGCTGGGGTCAGTTGCCGAAGGTCAACACGCCTGAGTTCAACGACTGGATGAAGGAGATGCGCAAGTTCGGCAAGGCCATCTGGGACGTCACCGGCAAGGGCGTCAACGTCGACTGCGTGTTCGAGCATCCCGGCGAGGCAACGTTCCCGGTATCGGTCAACGTCGTCAAGCGCGGCGGCATGGTGGTCGTGTGTGCCGGCACCACGGGCTATAACCTCACCATGGATGCCCGCTATCTTTGGATGCACCAAAAGCGCGTCCAGGGTTCGCACTTCGCCAACCTGATGCAGGCGAGCCAGGCCAACAAACTGGTTGTCGAGCGGCGCATCGATCCATGCATGTCGGAGGTGTTCCCCTGGCAGCAGATCCCCAAGGCGCACATGCGCATGCTGCGCAACCAGCACAAGCCGGGCAACATGGCGGTGCTGGTGTCGGCGCCGACCACGGGCCTGAGGACCTACGAGGACGTGCTGGAAATTTCCGAGCAGCGCTTCGGCAAGGCTTGAGCGCCAAGGCCCCGGGCAGCGGTGCCGGGACGATTGGATGAAAAAACAAGCGGGACGGCCTTGAGCCGCCCCGCTTGTTTTTTTGCCTTGAGGCGTTGCGCGAATTTTCAGATTTGCTCCTTGCTTTGACGTCGATCGTTAGCGCAAAACCGCTGCACGCTTTTGTGTGACATACGTTATTAGAATCGCAATTGGACTTGGGCGTGCCCGGTTCTGGCCGGGTGCGGAGCGAAATTAAGACTGAGTGTGGATGGGGATGATGAGTGAAACGCGCGATCCCAGCACTTCCGGGATTGGACCTGAAGAGCGGCGGCGGATCATCGTCGCCAGCATCGTCGGTACAACCATCGAGTTTTATGATTTCTACATCTACGCGACCGCAGCGGTCTCGGTGTTTCCGCTCATCTTCTTTCCCAAGGGGGAAGGAACGGCAGCGCTGCTCGCCTCGATGGCGACGTTCGGGGTGGCGTTCGTGGCGCGACCGATAGGATCGATGTTGTTTGGTCATTTCGGTGACCGTATCGGGCGCAAGGCGACGCTGGTTGGCTCGCTGATGATGATGGGGCTGGCAACATTCCTGATCGGGCTATTGCCGACCTATCATCAGATCGGGCTCTTTGCGCCGATGATCCTGACCATCCTGCGGTTCTGCCAGGGGCTGGGGCTTGGTGGCGAATGGTCGGGCGCAGCACTCCTGGCGCTGGAGACGGCGGAACCTGGAAAACGTGCGCGTGCCGCCATGTGGCCGCAGCTTGGTGCGCCGTTCGGGTTTCTGCTGGCCAACGGTTTCTTCCTCGCCCTCACCATTGCGTTCGGTTTCAATTCGCGCGCTGCCCAATTGGGCGACAGCTTCGTTGCGTGGGGCTGGCGCATTCCATTCCTGGCGTCGATGGCGCTGGTTCTGGTTGGGCTCTATGTCCGGCTGAAGCTCAATGAGACGCCGGTTTTTGCACGCGCGGTGGAGCGTGGCGAGACGCTGAAGTCGCCGCTGGTGGCGGTGGTGCGCAACAATCGGCGTGAGCTTGTGCTCGGCACGTTCGCCATGGTTGGCACCTATTGTCTCTTCTACCTGATGACGACGTGGGTACTCTCATATGCGATCGGCAAGCAGGAGCTGGGCTTTCTCGGTATTGGCTATCGCGATTTCCTGGTGCTGCAACTGATATCGGTGCTGTTCTTTGCCGCCTTCATTCCCGTTTCCGGCGTTCTGGCCGACAGGTTCGGCCGGCGCGCGTTGTTGATCGTGGTGACGGCGGCCATCATCGCGTTTGGGCTTTCGTTCGGCTGGTTCTTGTCGCCGCAGGTGATGGGATCGGGTGCTGAGGCCAACCAATGGCTGATGCTCGCATTCCTGTGCATCGGCATGATGCTGATGGGTTTGACGTTCGGGCCCATGTCGGCGCTGCTACCGGAAATGTTCCCGACCAATGCGCGCTATACCGGTTCGGGCGTCGCCTACAATCTGGCCTCGATCATCGGGGCGGCGTTGACCCCGTTTGCGGCGACGTGGCTTGTCATCAACCACGGTGTCATGGCGGTGGGCTATTACCTCGCGTTCCTTGCCTCGACCACCCTGGTATCGCTTTTGCTGAGTCGCGAAACGAAAAACACGAACCTGGAGACCATGGCCGATGACACCGCCGAGGATGCAGCAACCGCTGCAATCGAGGCGACGTCACCGTAACGGA
>JAXGRZ010000109.1:0-8867 GCA_040765305.1 Hyphomicrobiaceae bacterium
CCGTTTGTACTTGTGGGCAGGGCTCCTTGATGCGCAACCGCACGAATATGCGGCAGCCAGCGGGCTAGTTCCGGGCATACATATCCTCGTAGCGCACGATATCGTCCTCGCCCAGATAGCTGCCCGTCTGCACCTCGATCAGCACCATTGGTACTTTGCCGGGATTTTCCAGACGGTGCAAAGCGCCCAGCGGGATATAGACTGACTGATTTTCCGCCAACAGCTGCACCTTTTCGTCAATCGTCACGCGCGCCGTGCCATGCACAACGATCCAGTGCTCGGAGCGGTGAAAATGGCTTTGCAGGCTGAGGGATGCACCCGGATGCACGACAATACGCTTGACCTGAAAGCGGTTGCCGACCGCGATGCTTTCAAAATGACCCCAAGGTCGATGATCACTGGCAAAGCCTGTGGCCTGCTTGCTTCCGCGTGCCTGCAGAACTTCGACCGCGGCCTTAACGCGCTGGCTGTCGGACTTTCGCGCAACCAACACGGCATCTGGCATGGCGATCGCAATCATGTCCTCCAGACCGATGCCCACCAGTTCCTGCCCGCCTGCTTCACTGCGCAACAGACTGCCCCGGCAATCAATAGCGGTCACATGCTCCGAGACGGCATTATCCGCATCATCCTTGCTCAATTCGTTGTACACGGCCTCCCAGCTGCCCAGATCGGACCAATTGGACAGATAAGGCATGACCGCAAGGTTCGAAGCCTTCTCCATGATGGCATAATCAATAGAGTTGCTTTCGATCTGCGCCCAAGCCTGCGCTCCCAGCCGAGTGAAGCCCAGATCGGCTTTCGCCTGCGCCACAGCGGCGCGCACACCGCTCAGGATATTCGGTGCGTGCGTCTGGAAGGCTGCGACAAGAGTCGCGGGATGGAACAGGAATATTCCCGCATTCCACAAATACTGCCCGCGCTCGAGCATGGCTTTGGCCGCTGCCAGATCAGGCTTTTCGACAAAACGTGACAGGGACTGCGGGGTATCCGCGTCGATCCGGCCCCCATCCGCCAATTCCAAATAGCCATAGCCCGTGTCGGGGCGCGTGGGGCGGATCCCAAACGTCACCATCTGCCCTGCAATGGCCGCAGACCGCGCTGCTTTCACAGCATGGCGAAACGCTTCTGCATCAGAAATGATGTGATCGGAAGGCAGCACCAGCATCAGCGCCTCTGGATCGGTCTCTCGCAGAGTCAGCGCCGAGGCCAGAATAGGGGCGGCTGTATTGCGCGCCTCCGGCTCGATCAGCACCACGCGTGGCGCAATTTCCACCGCTGAAAGTTGTTCGAGCACGATAAAGCGAAACGCATCCGCTGTTGCAATGATCGGTGCCGCGAAGTCAGCCCCCACACAGATCTCTGCTGCAGATTGAAACAGACTGCGATCCGCGATCAGCTTCGAGAATTGCTTTGGATAGCTCTTTCGTGAAACCGGCCAAAGTCGTGTGCCAGCGCCACCACAAAGTATAACCGGAGTGATTTGAGGATCGTTGCGCATTTAGAATTCCCTTGTTCTTTTGGGCCGGGGCCACCTCGTGTCTGTAGCAGGCTATCCTGTCGAAGAATTTTCCTATGGCGACCTCGAACACTGACGCCAGTGGCGAACGGTGCGCTGCCCCGTGTGGGGCGCCAAGCCGAGGCGACCCACTTGCAAGTTCATTTTCGCGTTCCATCGATCGGTACGCGATGCACTTTTGCGATGCCGTGCATCACCTTCGCCCCCATTCCCCTCGTCTGGTCGCCGAACGCGTACACACGCCCACGCGCGGCGTAGCCGCGTCGATCGCTTTCGTTTTCCGCATTCGCACGTGTGTGCGGGAACGGCAATCTCCCTTGCCTGTGGCGCGCTGTCGAACTTGATGCTGAACGTTTCCACCCCATTGAAAAAATCAATCTGCGCTAGGGTTTGAACCCAATAACAATGAGTCCCCAAGATTGCCAGCCGAGATGAAAGAGGCCAGTGGACAGAGCGCCGGACATGCGGGCAATGTTCGAGCGCCGCCGCCGCCGCATATTCGCCTCGGCTGACGAGCCTTGGGGCAGGCTAGATCGTGTTCAGCTTCATGAAAACACCCACAGACAGGACAACACTTTTCGATCCATTGGGATCGGACTGGCGCTCTAAGTTACTGGTGGATCGCATTTTCTTAAGACGAACCGGTGCCCACTTCGTCGGAAAATGCTCTGGGCCTCTCGCCTATCACAACGAGACGTGAGAGAAGACGAACGGCCCATCCACCACGGAACGGAACTGGCGTCCTATCGGGAGCGAAAATCATAGCCAGCCGAGACCGGCCGGCATCATTCAGCCTGAGCGCAAAGTTTACACATGACACACCCGAACCCTACCGATCCTGCTGGCGAGCCTTCATCTACCCGCACAGTGCTCATCACCGGTGCTGGCCGGCGCATCGGACGGGCGATTGCCGAGGATTTGGCGGCTCACGGATGGCGGGTGGCGATCCACTATCGTAATTCCCGCGCCGAGGCAGAAAGCCTCGCTGATCATATCCGCTTATCTGGAGGCCATGCGGTGGCGCTGCATGGTGACCTTGCCATTGCAGATGATGTCGATGCGCTGGTGCCCGCCTGCGTTGCCGCATTGGGTCCACCGTGCTGCCTCATCAACAATGCATCCGAGTTTCGCCATGACACGCTGGAGACCTTGACCCGCGAAGCTTGGCACGTCCATCTCGACATCAACCTCAAGGCGCCGGTGTTCCTCGCTCAGGCGATGGCGCGGCACCTGCCGCAGAGTTGCGAGGGTAACGTCATCAACATCATCGATCAGCGGGTCTGGAACCTCAAACCGGATTTCTTCTCCTACACGATCTCGAAGGCCGGGTTGTGGACTGCCACGCGCACGCTGGCACAGGCACTCGCACCGCGCATCCGGGTCAACGCCATTGCACCCGGTCCCGTGCTGCGCTCCATCCACCAGACGCAAGCCGACTTTGCCGCAGAGTGTGCTTCGACACTGATGGGACGGGGACCGAGCCCGGCTGAAATCTCTGACGCGGTGCGCTTCATCATCGGCACACCGGCGATGACCGGTCAGATGATCGCGCTCGACGGCGGCCAGCATCTAACCTGATGCCATGTCATCGCATCCGATGAGATTGCAGATCTGCCGACGATTGATCGTGATCTGAACCGTCCCTTATAGGACCCTAACTTCACACATAAAATCCCGCCGCTTCTGAATTGACCCAGGAGATTTGCCGGCGCGCTACAGCATACGATTGCCACAATTCTTCCCCTTCGCCCTCCAACTCGTGCCGCATTGATGGGGCACCAATCGCTATCGGCGCGGGGGCGCCACTTTACCGAGCGTTAACCTTAACCGTTTAACGATCAAGACCGTTTACCCGGGCGCGTTCGCGCGTCCGCTCATCGACGGTAGATGGGTGATGTCAATGATGTATCGCGTAATTTCCGCAGCCCTGGCCGCTTCCATGTTGGTCAGCGTCCAGGCTTCAGCCGCATCGCTACCAGCGATCAAGGCTTCTTCGTCCAATCAGGTTCCCGCCTGCGCAACGCCCGGGCGACTGATGGCGTTTGCGCAATCGCGCAATTCACGTATCAACCAGCGCTTTGACGACACGGCCACCGCCTACATGCGCTTTGGCGAAGCCCTGAAGATCCGCTGGGACTACGCCTTTTTCCAAATGCTGGTCGAGACGGCAAACCTATCCTTCGTGGGTGACGTAAAGCCCTCGCAGTATAATTTTGCAGGTCTGGGTGCGACCGGTGGCGGCGTGCGCGGCGAGCGCTTCGACAACCTCTTCGACGGCGTCAAGGCACACCTTCAGCACGTCCTCATGTATTCGGGCGAGCACATTGATGATCCGGTCGCCGAGCGCACGCGCAAGGTGCAGGAGTGGGGTGTTCTGACGAAATGGCAGCGCAGCATTCGCGGGCCGATGACCTTTGCTCATTTGACCCGCCAGTGGTCACCCAAGGATCGCGGCTATGCCCGCGATATCGGGGCGGTAGCCAGCGCATTCTATAAGAATTTCTGCGACAAACCTGATCCACACCCTGAACTCGTCGCAGAGGCCCGCGGCAGGCGTGGCGTCAAGGTCGATACCGCAGCGGCCATCAAGACTGATACAGATGCCGCGAAGGGCAAGGCTGCCGCCAAACGTGCGATCGCGGATGCTCGCGAAACGAGCGGCCCCAACCGGTTCGGACTTGGCGCGGGCTCCTCTGGCTCGAGTCTGCCAAGCAGCACACCTGATGTTGGCGCCTCACCGCCAGCTGCGTTCACGGTCCTCAACGGAAATTCCGAGCCGCCGAACACCCCTGCTGCAACACAATCCACTGGCTCGATCGAGACAGCGTCCGCCGCAAGCGCTGCTGCTTCGGCGGCTGCCAACTCGTCGAACTCTGCAGCTGCATCGGCTTCGCAAGCTTCGAAGTGTCGTGTCTGGCAGGCAAGCTACGGCGGAGCGAAGGCGGTCATCATCAAGGCGGTCGACAAGGATCAGACAAACTACACGGTGCTTGATGTCAACGAAGGCCGCGAGCAGCGCGAAGTTGCCGCCTATATCGCCGCCTACGCCAAGAACGGCACCTCGCTCGGCGAGTTCCAGACATCGGGCAAGGCCCTGACCAAAGCCTTCGAGCTGTGCCCGGAGAGCTGATGCGTGCGCGGGTGGGCATGGCATCGGCCTTGCCGCTCGCTCCTAGGATGCGACGTCAATTGCACGGCGTTCGCTTGAACCAATTGATTGAGGCTGACCTTCGACGAAGAATCGGAGGCGGCTGGCGGCGCGATGTTCGGCGCTGAGCATTACTCCGGGGTGGATGTGACTGAACAGGGTGCTCTTTGCGCCTACAGCGAGCGAGGGTCGCTCTCAATGTCCTCTATCCCATTTCCGGCACGGCAGCGAACTGGCATCTCAGTTCAAAGAGCACAACCCGTCCCGCAGTTGAGGCCAGCGCCGATGCGCCCTCCGATGCGCCCTGCAGCGTTGTTGATATTCGCCGTCGTTCTACTTTTTGAGTTTCGCCCATCTGCCCAGGCGGCATCATCTTCGCGGCTTCCCGAAATCAGAATGCATCGCCACAACGGCGTTCCTGCGTGCGTGACAACGGACCGGCTGATGGCGTTCCTCAAAATGCGCAATGGCCAGCTTTCTTCACGTTACCGCGACATCGCCAAGTGGTATCGGCGCCATGGCGAAGCATGGCGCGTCCGCTGGGATTACGCCTTCTTTCAGATGGCGCTGGAGACCAACTTCCTCACCTACCGCCGCGCCAATGGCGATCGCGGCGATGTGCATCCTAGACAGAACAACTTTGCCGGCATTGGCGCAACGGGCGGGGGTGTTTCAGGAGACAGGTTTCCCGATGTCGGCACTGGCGTTCTGGCGCAAATCCAGCATCTCGTCGCCTATTCGGGCGAACAGGTTGACCGGCCTGTCGCGCGCCGAACGGCACTGAAACAGAACGATATCGTCGCAACAATGCGTCGGCTCCATCGTCCCCCACGGTTTTCAGATCTTGCCCGGCGATGGGCGGCCGATCCGCGCTATGCCAATTCAATCGCGCGGATCGCGGAAAGCTATCAGCGCACCTTCTGCCAATCACCAGACAACGCACGGGCAGCTCGGCCCGGTGCGCAGTCCTCACTGCAGCCGCAGCCGCCAGCCCCGAGTCCGGCCGCCAAGGCCCGCGCCAAGCGGGTCGCCAAAACGATCTGGCAGCGTGACGATGCACCGCCTCGTACCGCGACAATGGCGCCACCGCTTCCCCAACCTGCGCAGCGCACTTTCATGCCTGAGGAACCCACATCGGGCAGTACGACTCTCGCAAGCCAAATGCTTCCCGGGCTCCAGACCATGGCGCGGTCAATGAACCGGAATGTAAGCGCCTGGCCCGAAGCACCGGCGCCCGCACCAGCGATCATTGCGCCACAACCAAAAATCGCCAATCGCGCACCCCAACTCGCATCCCGGCAATGACATGCGTGGACATGCTGCGGGCGTGCTCGGTGCTGGAACCGGCCAGAGCATTTTCCTACGAAGTGGACGTCAGTTCGTCGAAGAAAATGCGACCAAACAAGAAGCTTAGAGCGCCGCTCCCTATCCATCGGAAAGGTGCTCTAGCGCGTCGGCTCCTAAACTTCACAACCTCAACCGTGCCGCTCATGAAAGAAATCGTAGATCTTGTGCGCCATTTCTTCGGAAATGCCGGCGACCGCCTTCAAGTCCTCCACGCCTGCGCGTGATACCGCCTTGGCCGAGCCGAAATGCGCCATCAAGGCGCGCTTGCGCGTTGGCCCGATGCCGCCGATTTCATCGAGCGGATTGGCGCTCATGCTCTTGGCGCGCTTGGCGCGATGCGTGCCGATCGCAAACCGGTGCGCTTCATCGCGCAGACGCTGGACGAAATAGAGGACCGGGTCACGGGGCTCCAGCATCACGGGCGCGCGGGCGTCGGTGAAATGGAAGTGCTCGCGTCCGGCGTCCCGATCAGGGCCCTTGGCCACACCGATCAGCGTGATGTCGGTGATGCCCAACTCCGCCATCACGGTGCGTGCCACCTCCAATTGACCCTTGCCGCCGTCGATCAGCACCAGATCGGGCCGCTCAGGAAACGCGCCCTCATCTTCATCCTCATCGACGTCGTCATGCTCATCGCTGTTTTCTGGAGCGGCGGTCTTGTCCGCAATTGTCTCGCCGACGCCGCCAGCTTCGTCCTGGCGCCGCAGCGTACCGAACGCGAGGCCGTCCACGGTTCGCACCGAGGCAGGCGGCTCGGTTACGCGCGTTGTCTTCGCCGGTTCACCGTTCACGTCTGCGGTGTTGTTCTCATCTGCCGCTGGAGCGTCCGCCGCAGCCACCTGTTCAAGGGGCTCGCTCTCAGCAGGTTCGGTGAGGCGGCGGAAGCGTCGCGTCAGCACTTCGCCCATCATCGCGTAATCATCACCCGGGGTGACCGTCTCGGACTTGATGTTGAACTTGCGATAGGCCTTTTTGACGAACCCTTCGGCGCCGGCAACAATCATCGCGCCAACCGCGTTGGTGCCCTGGATGTGCGAGTTGTCGAACACCTCGATCCGGCGCGGCGTTCGCTCCAGCTCAAAACGTTCGGCCAACCCTTTGAGCAGGCGCGCCTGCGACGAGCTTTCCGCCAGCTTGCGCCCGAGCGCCTCCTTGGCGTTCGACAGCGCATGCTCGACGACGCCTGATTTCACGCCCCGCTGCGGCACCCGGATTTCGACGCGCCGTTCGATCTTGGTGCTCAGCGCTTCCTCTAGAAGCGCCCGGTTCTCGATCTCGTGCGACAGCAGGATTAGCCGCGGCGCCGGCTTGTCGTCATAGAACTGGGCCACGAAGGAATCGAGCACGGCGGCCGCATCGAGCGAGCGGTCGGCTTTGGGGAAATAGGCGCGGTTGCCCCAGTTCTGGCCGGTGCGGAAGAAGAACACCTGCACGCAGGTCTGCCCGCCCTCCTGATGCGCGGCGAAAATGTCGGCTTCCTCGACGCCCTCCAGGTTGATGGCCTGGTCGGAGGTCACGTGCGCCAGAGCGCTGAGCCTGTCGCGATAGCGTGCCGCATCTTCGAACTCGAGTGCGTCAGAGGCTTCGTGCATCAGCCGCTGGTACATCTCGCGCACATTCTGGCTTTCGCCTTTGAGGAAACGGCGCGCCTCATCGACCAACTGCCCGTAGTCCTCGATGCTGATTTCACCGGTGCACGGGGCGGCACATCGCTTGATCTGGTAGAGCAGGCAAGGGCGTGTGCGGCTGTCATAAGTACTGTCGGAGCACGTTCGCAGCAAGAAGGCGCGCTGCAGCATGTTGATCGTGCGTGTCACCGCGCCTGCCGAGGCAAACGGGCCGAAGTAATCTCCTTTGCGGCTCCTCGCGCCACGATGTTTGAGGATCTGCGGGGCGGCGTGATCGCGGGTGATGAGAATATAGGGAAACGACTTGTCGTCCCGCATCAGCACGTTGAAGCGTGGCCGGAAGCGCTTGATCAGGTTGGCTTCCAACAGCAGCGCTTCGGCTTCGGTGCGCACCGTGACGAATTCCATCGAGGCGGTTGCCGCAATCATCCGTGCGATGCGGTTGGTGTGCCCGCCCAGCCGGGCATAGTTGGAAACGCGTGCTTTGAGGCTGCGCGCCTTGCCGACATAGATGACATCGCCGGCCGCATCGAGCATGCGGTAGACGCCCGGCGAGGATGGCAGATCCTTCAGCACGCGCTGGATAACGGCCGGGCCTGTGACTTCGACGGGCGCGCTGGCATCATTACTCTTGGGGTCGGAGGCTTGGCTGTCGGGCATCTGGTCTGCCCCGCTATTGCCGCCTGAATTCTGCTTCGTGGACATGGGCCAGGTTTGCGGGGGCAGCGCACGCCCGTCAAGGGGTGCGGTTGCCACCGGCCCGCACAATTGTGTGCCTGATGCGTTTTTCGATTTCCAAAATAGCCAAAAGCCCTACGCCGAGCGCGATGATAGCCGCGCCATCGGCAAGGGAAACGGCCCGTGTGTCGAACAGGGCCTGCATGAACGGCAGGTAGGTGAACGCCAGTTGCAGTACAACTATGGCCCCAACGCCAATGAGCACCGCGGGCGTACCCATGATGCCCTTGATCGTCACCGACCCTGTTCGCAGATAGCGTACCGCAAACAAATAGAAGATTTCGAACACCACGATCGTATTGACGACAATCGTGCGCGCTTCAGCAATCTCTATGCCCCGCGCCCTCGCCAACCAGAACATGGAAAATGCCCCGGCGACAAACAAGACCGAGACAAACACGATCTGCCAGATAAGCCGCGCCGTCAGCAGCGATTGTCCGGCTGGACGGGGCGGGCGCTCCATCACGTCGGCCTCAGGCGGCTCGAA
>JAXGRZ010000011.1:0-24744 GCA_040765305.1 Hyphomicrobiaceae bacterium
CCCCGTTTCGGAAGAAGCGGTGCCGGCGCCGATGTCGCCCTACGGCTCCTCGAAGCTGATGACCGAAATCATGCTGGCTGATACCGGACGGGCGCATGGTCTGCGCTACGTTGCGCTGCGCTATTTCAACGTGGCGGGTGCTGATCCGGACGGTCGCTCGGGCCAATCAACGCCGCGTGCAACACACCTCATCAAGGTGGCCTGCGAGACGGCGCTCGGACAGCGCACACACATGGAAGTTTTTGGTCGCGATTACGAGACGCCTGACGGCACGTGTCTGCGCGATTACATTCACGTGCGCGATCTGGCGCGTGCACACATGGCGGCGCTGTCGTATCTACGCGCCGGTGGACAATCGGACATCTTCAATTGCGGCTACTCGAAGGGCTATTCGGTGTTGCAGGTGATCGATGCGGTCAAGCGCGTATCGGGCGTTGATTTCGAAGTTCGGATGGCGCCACGGCGGGCTGGTGATCCAGCAGCCATCGTCGCCAAATCGGAAAAGATCCGCTCGGTCCTCGGCTGGGTGCCCGAGCTTGATAATCTGGACCGGATCGTTACCCATGCGCTCGCCTGGGAGGACCGGCTTTCAGAACTCAAACGGCAGGCCTCGTAAGCGTTACGCGAGGTGATAACACGCGCTGTCGGCAAGGCCGGTTGCCCCATTCTCGCCCCGATGCTCGGGAAATGAGCTTGCAAGCTGACCGCAGACGTTGAACGTTGCGGGGCAGTTTGCAACCGGGCCGAGGGTGGATCATTCCATGACGAAAGCTGATTTACGCCAAAGGGCGCGCGTTGGCGCGCAAGCCTGTTTACGCGTCATCATGCCTGTCATGGCGTTGCTCGCCATGCCGCTTGCGGGTGCAGATGCGGACGAGGGTTTCAAGGCATTCCTCCAGGGCATTTGGCCTGACGCACAGAAGGCCGGCGTCTCTCGGCGCACGTTTGATACGGCGATCAAGGGGCTCAAGCCCGATACCTCGCTGCCCGATCTGGTGCTGCCCGGCAACGACAAGCCGACCATGAAGGGGCAGGCCGAATTCACGCGCGCCCCAAGCGAGTACCTCAATGCGGCCTATCTGGCGCGGCTTGCCGAGAAGGGCAAGGCACTTGGGGCTCGCTATAAGGATGCGCTTGATAAGATCGAGACGACCTATGGCGTCGACCGCTACTCGGTCTTGGCGATTTGGGGGCGTGAGACGGCGTTCGGCAACTACAAGCTGCCGCATGACGCAATTCGCGTTCTGGCGACGCAGGCCTACATGGGGCGGCGCAAGGACCTGTTCCGCCACGAGTTCGTGCTGGCCTTGAAGATGCTGGAGGATGGAATTCCTCGCGCCCGGATGCGCTCGTCCTGGGCGGGCGCCATCGGGCAGACCCAGTTCCTGCCTTCCGAGTTCTATCAACACGCGCGCGATCACGACAAGGACGGCGTTGCCGACCTGTTCGATTCGGTGCCCGATGCCCTGGCCTCGGCCGCGCGCCAGTTGCAGGCGAAAGGCTGGGTGCGCGGGCGGACCTGGGGCTATGAAATCGCAATTCCTGCCTCCTCCAACTGTTCGCTCGAAGGCCCCCCGGGCTCAAGGCCGGTTCGCGACTGGGTGGCACTGGGCTACAAGCGCGTTGCGGGGCGCCATTTCCCAACTGACGTGCTGGGCGAGCAAGCCTATCTGATGTCGCCGGCGGGCGCTTATGGCCCATCCTTCCTGGTGCTGGAGAATTTCCAGGTGATCCGCCGTTACAACACGTCAGATCTTTACGCGACGTTCGTTGGCAACCTTGCCGACCGGATTGCAGGCGGTGGAGATTTCGTCACGCCCTGGCAGGATATCGGGCCGCAACGCACGCGCATCATCCGCGGTGTGCAGGCCGGGCTGCAGAAGGCTGGATATGCGATCGACAAGATCGACGGCTTCATTGGCTCGGGGACGCGGCGTGAGGCCGGCCAATATCAGGTCAAGAACGGCCTCAAGGTCGATTGCTGGCCAACTCCGGGTCTGCTTGACCAGCTCAATCGCAGACGGTAGGGCCTTGCGCACCTATTCCATCGAAGCAGATGTCTGAGATCGGCGTGTCAGGTCAATTGATTGTCGCGTTTTCTTCAACAAATCGCCCGACCTTCGCGGGCCCCGTTCTCGCTGTGGAAGAGTATGTGGCGGCTCTATTCTTCTGCGTTGGGTCCGCGCGACAGATGTCGTAATTTGGGGGTATAAGGCGGGCATCATTGCTGGCAGCGATTCCCCCAGCGTTTTGCCCCAGTGGTTCCCCAACGAGTGAAACCCGGATGAAGATCGTCGAACAGGCACTGCGGCTGACGTCCCATCTTTGCGCGCTGGGTGCATTTGTGGCGGGGCTGGTTATGGCGCTGTGCCTCATCAGCGGGCCGGTGCGCGCGCAAATCGGTCTCGTCAACGAACCCGGAGACAGCTACATCACGCCGTTTCCCGATGGCGAGCGCTACAAGTTGCGCGTCATCGGCGATGAGTTCGGCACGGGTATCCACGCGGCTTTGATGGATGCTTTCGCGGCCGATCCGCGCCTTGAGGTGGAGCGCAGGCCGCTCTGGCTTTCCGGGCTGACACGGCCCAATTCCCTCGAAGAATTAAAAGACATCGCGCGCGGTATCGCCGCCGATAAGCCGCCGATCGTGGTGATCATGTTCGGAGCCATGGATCGCTGGTCGTTTCGTGGGCCGAACGGTCAGCGCTATCCGGTTGGAACCGCGGAATGGCGCAAGGTTTACACGCAGCGGATGGATCAGCTGATCCAGGATCTCAAGACGGCGCGTGCAGCGATCTACTGGGTTGGCTTGCCGATCATGCGCCGTTCCGACACCAATGAAGCCGCGCAGATCCAAAATGAGGTGTTCCGCGAGCGCGCCTACCTCGGCGGGGTTCGTTATGTTGATGTCTATCAGGGCTTTGCTGACGAGGACGGCGAATACAGCTCCTATGGTCCCGACCTTGCGGGCAAGAACCGGCTGCTGCGCGACAGAGACGGTATGCATATGACCGATGCGGGCTATCAAAAGCTTGCCCATTTCGTAGAGCGGGCGATCAAGCGCGATCTCAATCGCGCCAAGCGCGTCAGAACCATTCCGCTTGCCGGAAACGAGGCCGAGCAGGCCCTCATCCACCCGCTTCGCTCGGCGGCCAAGCCTGCCGCTGGGGGTGCCTCGTGGCTGGCGACGTCGCAGCCCGGTTCGCAATCGCAGGGTAAGGATGCCGCCAGTACTGGCGATCAGGCAGCCGAGACCAGTCGTATCAATCTGAAATCTGTGGGTGCCGATGGGCGTGAGCATGTGTCGGCCGTCGAGATTGTGAGGCCGGCTATTCCGGCGGCCGTCATCGCGCTGGTGACGCGGCGCGAGAGCGCTGATCGGTTGTCGCAGATGGGTGATCAAGTGGTCGATCAAATCCCGGGCGGATTGACGGTGATGAGCTCAATCACCCCTGGCGGGATCGATGGCGCCGCTGAACGGCGCAAGCTCTCGCCAGCGCAAACGCCATATTTTCGGGTTCTCGTCAAAGGTGAACGGATCGCCGCGCGCCCAGGTCGCGCCGACGACATTTCCTGGCCATTGCCTGCTCCGCCGCCGCCAAAGGAGGACGAGCCGCGGGTGAACCCCGATGGCGCCTCGGGGTTGGTTCCGTTGCCGGCGGCGAAGCCCAATCGCTGAGCGCTCCAATTTTTGAGCAACCCATTGGTGAACGCAACGAGAAGCCGCCTCTGGTCTTGGTGCGCCAGTCCTGTGCGTAAGTCCTGTTCGCGTGCCGCGCCGCACGGCGCTCGGCCCGTTCAGCGTGGCAGGAGTGTGGAGCCCATCAGCGTCTTGTCGATGGCATGGGCGGCCTGGCGGCCTTCGCGGATCGCCCACACGACGAGCGACTGGCCACGGCGCATATCGCCAGCGACAAACAGCTTGTCGTGGCCGGGCACGCGGTAGCTGACCTCGTCCCCATCAACACCCTTGAAGCGGCCACGGGCAACGATCGGCAGCGACAGGTCCTTGACGACATCTGTCACGATGGGACCGGAAAAGCCCATGGCGAACAGTACAAGATCGGCATCGAGTGTGCCCTCGGTGCCGGCAATGGGCTTCAGCTTATCGTCGACGCGAACGTAGGCGAGCTTGCGCACCTTGCCGTTCTCACCTTCGAAGGCCGTCGTGGAAATCTGGTATTCGGTCGTTGCTCCCTCGGCTTGGCTTGAGGACACGCGCAGCTTGAGTGGCCAGTTAGGCCAGTTCATCGCCTTATCCTCCTTGACCGGCGGCTTGGGCATGATTTCAAGCTGGGTCACGGACTTGGCGCCCTGGCGGATCGACGTACCGATGCAGTCCGAACCGGTATCGCCGCCGCCGATGACGATGACGTGCTTGTCCTTCGCCAGGATTTCGCGCGTGTTGCGCGCCAGCGCTTCGCCGGCGACGCGACGGTTCTGCTGGGGCAGGAAGTCCATGGCGTAGTGGATGCCGTCAAGATCACGGCCAGGAGCGCTGGCGAAGAAGTCGAACGGTTCTTCCGAGCCGCAGGTCAGCAGCAGCGCATCATGCTTTTTTTCCAGTTCGCGCAGCGAGAGATCCTTGCCGATGTGCGCGTTGCAATGGAAGCGAACACCCTCGCCCTCCATCTGCCTGACGCGCCGCTCGATGATGTCCTTTTCCAGCTTGAAGTCGGGAATACCGTAGACGAGAAGGCCACCGGGGCGCGCGTTCTTTTCGTAGACATGGACGTCGTGGCCGGCGCGTGCCAACTGCTGGGCGGCGGCAAGTCCGGCGGGGCCCGATCCGACAATGCCAATCGACTTGCCGGTCTTTTGCTCGGCAACCTGAGGCTTGATGCGACCATCGGCAATGGCGCGATCGCCAAGCGCGCACTCGATCGTCTTGATGGCGACCGGTGTGTCGTCGATGTTCAATGTGCAAGCGGCCTCACAGGGCGCCGGACAGATGCGGCCGGTGACTTCGGGGAAGTTGTTCGTCGAGGAGAGGTTCTCGAAAGCCGTGACCCAATCGCCGCGGTAGACCAGATCATTCCAGTCGGGGATCTGGTTGTTGACTGGACAGCCGCTGTGACAGAACGGGATGCCGCAGTCCATGCAGCGTGCGGCCTGGGTCGTCGTCTCCTTGTCGCCCAAGGGAATGACGAATTCCTTCCAGTGCTGCACGCGCTCTTCAACGGCGGCGTACTTGCGCTCGGCACGTTCGAATTCCAAAAATCCGGTTGGCTTTCCCATGTCTTTTCGTTCCGTCAAATTGGCTCGCTGTGACAGCGGTTTGAAAGGGGGCTGTGCCGGCTGGGCACGCCCGCCCCCTTTTCAGTTTCAGGCCTTGTTGCGCGTCATGCCGATTTCGATCACGCCCAGTCCCGTCTTGTCGGCAGCTTGCACCTTGGCAAGTTCCTGCAGTGCGCGACGGTACTCAACGGGCATCACCTTCTTGAATTTGGGCAGCCACGTCGACCAGTCGGCCAATATGGTCTGCGCCTTCTTCGAGGCGGTGTAGTGGGCGTGACGTGTGATGAGGGCGTGCAGGCGTTCAGCGTCCTGACCGGTCATGTCGGCCATCACGTCGACCAGCCCGTGGCTTTCCAGATCGCCGTTCTGGCCAAGCTTTACCATTTCGCACTCTTCGGCTGGGATGGGTTCCAGATCGACCATCGCCAGGTTGCACTTGGTTTCGAAATCACCGGCTTCGTCGAGCACGTAGGCGATGCCGCCGGACATGCCGGCAGCGAAGTTGCGACCGGTTGGCCCCAGCACGACGACGACGCCACCGGTCATGTATTCGCAGCCGTGATCGCCGGTGCCCTCGATGACGGCAAAGGCGCCTGAATTGCGCACCGCGAACCGCTCGCCCGCATAGCCGCGGAAGTAGCATTCGCCCGCCACCGCACCATAAAGCACGGTGTTGCCGACGATCATGCTCTCCTCAGGTGCAATGCCCGACTTGGGATCGGGGCGCACGATCAGCTTGCCGCCCGACAGCCCCTTGCCAACGTAGTCGTTACCCTCGCCGACCAGGTCCAGCGTGACGCCGGCCGCCACCCAGGCGCCAAAGCTCTGGCCAGCAACGCCGTTGAACGTCAGCCAGACGGCATCCTCGGGCAGGCCGGTGTGGCCGTACTTCTCGGCGATCGTGCCCGACAGCATGGTGCCGGCGGAGCGGTCGGTATTCTTGATCGCCAGCTCGTGCTTGACCGGCGTGCCGCGATCGATGGCCGGCTTGGCCAATTCGATCAGGCGATTGTCCAGCACCTTGTCGAGGCCATGGTCCTGGCGCTCGCAATTGTAGATTGCGACGCTTTGGGGCACCTGCGGCTTATGGAACAGCTTGGTGAAGTCGAGACCCTTTGCCTTCCAGTGCCGAATCGCCCGCTCCTTGTCGAGCATCTCGGTCTGGCCGATCATTTCATTGAACGTGCGATAGCCCATTGCGGCCATCAGCGCGCGCACTTCCTCGGCAACATAGAAGAAGTAGTTGATGACGTGCTCGGGCTGGCCGGTGAACTTGGCGCGCAGGCGCGGGTCCTGCGTGGCAACGCCGACCGGGCAGGTGTTGAGGTGGCACTTGCGCATCATGATGCAGCCCGCGGCGATCAAGGGCGCGGTGGCAAAACCGAATTCGTCCGCACCCAGAAGCGCGCCGACGACGACGTCGCGGCCGGTGCGCAAGCCGCCATCGACCTGCACGGCGATGCGCCCGCGCAGCCGGTTGACGACCAGTGTCTGGTGGGTTTCAGCAAGGCCGATCTCCCAAGGCGAGCCGGCATGCTTGATCGAGGTGAGGGGCGAGGCGCCCGTGCCACCTTCGAAGCCGGAGATGGTGACGTGATCGGCGCGCGCCTTGGCAACGCCGGCCGCCACCGTGCCGACACCGACCTCGGAGACGAGCTTCACCGAGATGTCGCTCTTCGGGCTGGTGTTCTTCAAGTCGAAGATCAGCTGAGCGAGATCCTCGATCGAATAGATGTCGTGGTGCGGCGGCGGCGAGATGAGGCCGACGCCGGGGGTGGAGTGGCGGACCTTGGCAATCGTCTGATCAACTTTGTGGCCGGGCAGCTGGCCGCCCTCACCAGGCTTGGCCCCTTGCGCCATCTTGATCTGGATCATGTCGGAGTTGACCAGATATTCGGTCGTCACGCCGAACCGGCCCGAGGCCACCTGCTTGATCGCCGAGCGCATCGAATCGCCGTTCGCCAGCGGCACGAAGCGGTCGGGCTCCTCGCCACCTTCGCCGGTATTCGATTTGCCGCCAATGCGGTTCATGGCGATGGCGAGCGTCGTGTGCGCCTCGCGGCTGATCGAGCCGTAGCTCATGGCGCCGGTCGCAAAGCGCTTGACGATCTGGGCTGCGGGTTCGACTTCATCGAGCGGCACGGGAGTGCGGCCGGTCTCCTGCGCGCTCTTGATGCGAAACAGGCCGCGCATCGTCATCAACTGCTCGGATTGCTCGTTCACCTGCCGGGCGTAGGAGCGATACTTCTCGGGCAGGTTGCCACGCACGGCGTGCTGCAGGTCAGCGACGACGCTGGGGCGCCAGACGTGGGCTTCGCCGCGGATGCGGTAGGCATATTCGCCGCCCACGTCGAGTGCGTTCTTGAGCACCGGTGCGTTGGAGAAGGCAAGCCGGTGGCGCTCGCAGGTTTCGGTGGCGATCTCGCGCAACCCGACGCCCTCGATCTGCGTGTGCGTGCCGGTGAAGTACTTGCTGATGAAGCTCGATTTCAAGCCGACAGCGTCGAAGATCTGGGCGCCGCAATAGGACTGATAGGTTGAGATGCCCATCTTCGCCATTACCTTGAGGATGGCCTTGCCAACCGCCTTGATGTAGCGCTTCTTGACCTCATCGGAGGTCAGTCCTGGATCAAGGTCGGGCAACATCGCTTCGAGCGTCTCGAAGGCGAGGTAGGGGTTGATGGCCTCGGCGCCGTAGCCTGCCAGGGTGCAGAACTGATGCACCTCATGCGCCTCGCCCGTCTCCACGACGAGACCGACGGAGGTACGCAGGCCCTGCCGGATCAGGTGATGGTGGACGGCGGAGGTGGCCAGCAGCGCGGGGATCGGCACCCGGTCCGGCCCCGCTTCGCGATCCGAAAGGATGATGATGTTGTAGGCGCCCGAGCGCACCGCTTCCTCGGCCTCCGCACAGATGACGTCGAGGGCCGTGACCATGCCGGAGGTGCCTTCCTCGGCAGCAAAGGTGATGTCGATCGTGATCGAGGAGAAGTTGTTGTCGGGCACCTCGCCGATCTGGCGGATGCGCTCCAGGTCCTCGGTGGTCAAGATCGGCTGATAGACCTCAAGACGCTTGTGGCGCGAGGTGCCTTCCAGATCGAGCAGGTTCGGGCGCGGGCCGATGAATGAAACGAGGCTCATGACGAGTTCCTCGCGGATCGAGTCGATCGGCGGGTTCGTCACCTGGGCGAAGTTCTGCTTGAAGTAGGTGTGCAGAAGCTTGGGCCTGGAGGATAGCGCGGAGAGCGGCGTGTCGGTGCCCATGGCGCCAATCGCCTCCTGGCCGGTGGCGGCCATCGGCGTCATCAAAAACTTGGCGCTTTCCTGCGTGTAGCCGAACGCCTGCTGCAGATCGAGCAGTTTGACATCAAAACGGCGCGCATCGACGCGCCGCTGCGGCAACGGCAGGTCAGAGACCATGATCTGCGTGCTCTTCAGCCACGTCTCATAGGGGTGTGAGGATGCGATTTCCGACTTCAATTCCTCGTCGGAGACAATGCGTCCCTTTTCCAGGTCGATGAGCAGCATCTTGCCAGGCTGCAGACGCCACTTCTTGACGATGTTCTCCTCCTTGACCGGCAGGACGCCCGATTCAGAGGACATGATCACCACATCGTCCCTGGTGACGAGATAGCGTGCTGGACGCAGGCCGTTGCGGTCCAGCGTGGCGCCGATCTGGCGGCCATCGGTAAAGGCCATGGCCGCCGGCCCGTCCCACGGCTCCATCAGGGCGGCGTGATATTCGTAGAAGGCGCGGCGCTTGGTATCCATCAGCGGATTACCCGCCCAGGCTTCGGGGATCAGCATCATCGCTGCATGTGACAGCGAGTAGCCGCCCATGACCAGAAACTCCAGCGCATTGTCGAAGCAGGCGGTGTCGGACTGGCCCTCATAAGAGATCGGCCAGAGCTTTGAGATGTTGTCGCCAAACAGCGGCGTGGAAATGGAGGCCTGGCGAGCCGCCATCCAGTTGACGTTGCCGCGCAGCGTGTTGATCTCGCCGTTGTGGGCCACCATGCGATAGGGATGGGCGAGCTTCCACGACGGGAACGTGTTCGTGGAAAAGCGCTGATGGACGAGCGCCAGCGCCGAGGTGAAGCGCGGGTCCGACAGGTCCTTGTAGTAGGCCTTGACCTGGTAGGACATGAACATGCCCTTGTAGACCAGCGTGCGGGTTGACAGGCAGACGCAATAATGGCCGATGTCGCGCCCCTTGGAGGCAGCCTGCACGGCGTTGGAAACCATCTTGCGGACGAGGTAGAGCTTGCGCTCGAACGCCTCCTGGTCGACATCCAGCGTGCCGCGGCCGATGAACACCTGGCGGTGCAGCGGTTCGGTGGCGATCACCATCTGCGACAGCGAGCGGTTGTCGGTGGGCACCGAGCGCCAGCCGAGCAGATTGAGGCCCTGTTCCTTGATGATGCGGGTCCACACCTTCTCGCAGTAGGCACGCAGGCGCTCATCCTTGGGCATGAACACGTGGCCGACGGCATAGTTGCCAAGTTCGGGTAGAGAGAAACCCTGGACCTGGCATTCCTGGGCCAGGAAGGTGTGCGGGATCTGCACCATGATGCCGGCGCCATCGCCAGCCTTCGGATCGGCGCCCACGGCGCCGCGATGCTCCAGGTTCTCCAGGATCTGAAGTGCATCTTCCACGATCTTGTGCGAGCGGCGTCCCTTCATGTCGGCGATGAAGCCAACACCGCAGGCGTCGCGCCCCAGATTGGGATCAAAAAGGCCCTGGGCGGAGGGTAGCGCCGTCTCGGCGTCGTAGCGCGCGGCAAGGGCGTCGGTTGAGATGTCGAGCTCTGTGCTGCTGGTCATGTCTGGTCCTTGGATTGCCCTTCGGGCTTCATCTCACTCGATTTCATTGAGGTCGGGATCGCCTGGGCCGGATCATCGGGCCTGAGCGGTGGGTGTGCAAGTCACACCAGAGGTGGCCGACAGGTCAGTGCGCCTGTGGCGGGGCGTATTTTCGCACACCTGTCGCGGCGCGGGTGGACGTTCGCAGGTCGAGAAGCGGGCGGATTTTGATGTCTGGCCGTGGGCAAAATCCCAACACAGGCCGGCCGGCAAATGCCGGGTTTGGCACGTCGTCGTGGTGTGCCGCAACGTGATACACGCGGTTGTCTCCATCATGCGGCCATTGCCATAGATGGCAGACCGCGCAAAATCCGCCCCTAACCGGCCCTTGGACCGGTGTGGAACGGCTTAGGAATTCTCTCGGTAATACCGGCAATATTCGCCAGTAACAAGGTCAGCAATGCTGTCCTTTTGCTACGAAGATGGCAGATTTTACGGTGCTGCACAAGGCCCGCAGATGACTAATCCGCGGACGCGTGACCGGGATCGCATCTGGTGCGGGTGGTCAGTGCTGAGCCGGCCCGGCGAGGTTGGCGGAAGGCTCTTTGCAAAAGTGGTCAAGGGTGTCGCGCCGTGGGCGCGCCTTGCTGCTGGCGCTGGGGCCGCTGGGGGGCGCCAGTGCTGGTGAAAAAGAAAAACGAGCGGCGGCAAAAAAGGGCGGATGCTGCTCGGCATCCGCCCACGCATCACCGTCCGGGGGGGGGAGGGCGGTGACGCTTAAGCGGCACATAAATCCGCAGACCTAAGTGCCGCTTGGCGCTGAACGACAAGGGGGCGTCCAGCGAACTCACGTCTGCCGCGCTGTGTTACTCGGCGGCTGCGATCTGGCGGGGCGCGTCATCGTGGCGCCCGATGGGAACGAAGCGTGGCTTCATCCGTTCAGGGATGTTGCGCTGAAGATCGACGTGAAGCAGGCCGTCCTTCAAATCCGCACCCTTCACTTCGACATAGTCGGCAAGCTGGAAGCGGCGTTCGAAAGATCGCGCGGCGATGCCACGGTGGAGGAAATGTCGCTCCTTGTCCTCAGCGGCCTTTTCACCGCGTACGGTCAGCGATTGTTCCTTGACCTCGATCTTGATCTCGTGGTCGGCAAATCCGGCGACCGCCATGGTAATGCGGTACTCGTTTTCGGCGAGGCGCTCGATATTGTAAGGCGGGTAGGTACCTTCTTCTGAACTGCCCATCTGATCGAGCAGCTGCGCAATACGGTCAAATCCAATTGTGGATCGGTAAAGTGGGGCAAAATCGACGTGTCGCATCACATATCCTCCTTGATTGAGCGACATGCGAACCACCTGCCAGCCACGTTTTCAAGGTGGCCATAGCGGCCAGGCGTTCTCACTTCTCGCGCCCCCTCTTGCGAGGCGGACGCATCAGTTGATTTAGGTGGTCGCGGTTGCCGTTCAAGGGGCGAGGCTTGAGATGTCAGGGGGCAATTTGAGATCGGAATATTTGCTTGCTGTTTTAATTAAAGCAATGAATGAGCATAACTTTTCCTTCTGCTGAATAGGCGGTCCTTTGAGCAGACGGGCCTTTGAACAGACGGTCTTTTGAACAGGCGGTGGTTCATATGTCATTCAGCTTGGCGGTGCGAGCCTCATGGCGGGCATAACGTGGCTCGAAGCAACTGACTTTAGGAAGCGCTTCCATGGACTTTTCCAATGATCCACGTGGCGTGTGCGCGGGTGGTTTAGGTGCACGCTCGCGTGTCGGTGTTCACGTGGGACACAAGCGGCTCCCGCGGACCGTGAGCGTCGCCTGTGGGTTGGCTCTCGCCTGCGCTGGGTTTCTGTTTGCTGGTACGCAAAGCGTGCGTGCTGCCGATCTCGATTACGATGTGCCGCGATATGGCTCGGTGAAGGATTATTATGAGGATCGCGAAGCTGATTGGCGCGCCTGTGCGCCGCGCGAATTTGTCCGCGAGGATCTGCGTGCTGAGGGCTGGCGCGATTTGCGTCGTGTGGAGCCGCGTGGCCGCTACGTTTTGATGGAGGCCCGGCGTGCGCGGTCTGGACGGCCATTCCTGTTGACGGTTGACCGCTGCAGCGGCGATGTCGTTGCCTCCGAACCGCTTGCGCCACGCGAGCGTGTCTTTGTGCGCTCATATGACGACAAGGATTGGCGCTGGCGTCGTGATCGCGACTGGGATCGTCGCGCGGACTGGCGCGATCGGCGTGAGTGGAGGGACGGTCGCCGGCCGTGGCGCGTGGTTGGCGGGCCCTGGCGCTATCAGTGAGATCGTTAGATCCTTCGACGCCGCGCTGCATTCCCCATCTGGCGGTCTGGGGATGGTCTGAGGGCCGTGCAGGCGTCATTGCGGGCCGTGCAGGTTTCCCACACCGGTTTGCTCAGGCAATCCGAGGCCGCTGTATGTGGCGGCCTGCCGGTGTTATGATCGCCGCGATTTCGATGCGCCGCGCGCGGCGAGCAGACACGGAAAAAAGCGGCATGGAACTTGTCTCACTGGCGCGCAACCCGGTGCCATCGGGCGCTGTCGTCGGCACATTTGCCGGCTACGACGAAGCGCCGTTGCGCTATGCGCGCTGGGAGCCGACGCGCAGCCCCCGGCGTGGGACTGTCTGCGTGTTTCAGGGGCGCGCTGAATTCATCGAGAAATATTTCGAGACGATCGCCGATCTGAGGCGGCGCGGCTTCGCGGTGGCCATCCTGGACTGGCGTGGGCAGGGGCGTTCCTTTCGTGCGCTGTCCGATCGCAACAAGTCACACGTTGTGGATTTTGCCGAGTACGACAAGGATCTCGTTCGCTTCATGAAGGATGTCGTCCTGCCGGACTGTCCGCCGCCCTACATTGCGCTTGCCCATTCGATGGGTGGCACTGTTTTGTTGCGCGCGGCAACGCAGCCTGGCTCATGGTTTTCCTACATGGTGATGACGGCGCCCTTGGTGCAGATCGCCGATGAGAAGCTGGGCATGCCGCAAGGAATGGCTTTGCGGTTGTCTGAAGTGATGTCGCTATCGGGTTTTGCGACCTGGTTCGTGCCTGGCGGCAAGGCCAAGGCTGTCGAGCTTGGCGCGTTCGAGCACAACCAGCTGACGTCTGATCGCGAGCGCTGGGGGCGCACACGCGCGGTGCTGGAAGCGGCACCTGATCTGGCGGTGGGCGCGCCAACGGTGGGCTGGCTGAAAGCTGCGATGCGCGCATGCGCGCGTATCACGGCGCCCAATTTTGCCGAAAGCGTGAAGGTCCCCGTGCTGATGCTGGCAGCCGGCGAGGATCGTATCGTTTCAACGCGTGCAATCGAGGAACTGGGTGTGAAGCTGAAGCTCGGCTCGCATCTTCTGCTGCCTGGCGCGCTGCATGAGATCCTGCAGGAAAACGATGTCATCCGTCAGCGCTTCTGGGTGGTGTTCGATGCCTATCTGGAAAGAGCGATGGCGGCGGCTTGAGCGCCGGCAGCATTATGACTAACGCTCTAAACATGCTTTAGGAATGCCAAAACCTTTTCATGCAGCTCCGGATCACCGGTTGCGAGGATTCGTCCGCCATCTGTTGCCGGCTTGCCGTCCCATGTGGTGACACGGCCGCCGGCGCGTTCGATGATCGGGATGAGCGCCACGATGTCGAAGCCTTTGAGACCGCTCTCCATGACGATATCGACAAAGCCCGCCGCCAGCAGGGCATAATTGTAGCAATCGCCGCCATATCGGGTCATGCGGGCGGCGTCCTTCAGGCGCAAAAAGGATTTGAGCTCGGTGCCCTTGGCGAAAAGGTCGGGATGGGTGGTGGTGAGCGTTGCTTCGTTTATCGATGAACAGGTGCGGGTCCTCACGCGCTTGACGACGCCGTCGGCATTGCGTGCATAGGCGGCCTTCTTGTCGGACCAGAACCGCTCGCCAGTGTAGGGTTGGTCCATCAGGCCGAGCAGCGGGGTTTCACCATCCAATAGGCCGATCAGCGTGCCCCAGAGCGGTGAGCCCATGATGAAGGAGCGGGTGCCATCAATGGGGTCGACAACCCAGCGGTAACGAGCCGTTTCCTGGTGGTTGCCGTGCTCCTCGCCGATCAGACCGTGTTCGGGAAAGCTGGAACGCAGCGCCTTGGCGATGACATTTTCGGCGCCCTTGTCGGCTGCGGTGACGGGATCAAATCCGCCATCGTGCTGTTTGTTGGTGATGGAAATCTGCTTGCGGAAGTGACGCATGATCACCGGGCCCGAGCGGTCGGCAAGCTGATGGGCGAAGTTGAGAAGTGATTTAAAGTCGGGAGCATTCTGGGTGGGCACAGCAGGTCAATCCTGGTTGCGGCGGCAAGTCGAATCTTGCGAATAGGTCAGGTTAAGTGATGTTAGCAAAAGCATTGGACGCAACTGCGTGTGACTGATTTGCTCTTCTTGCTGTGTCGTCAATGCATCGCCATACACATTGACGAATGGTTTCGCGATTATCTCGCATTGTAAGGGGCTTCGAATAATCCCATGTTGTGTCTGTGACGTTGTTTTCACCAGCGACGTCACTGCCCACATTGGGCGTTTCCTCCCTAGACTTGGGCCGTTCGTCATCACGAGCGGCCTTTTTTTGCCCCTCCTGCTCACTGAATGTCCCGTCGGCTTACTGATTGGGCGGCAGCATGCGCCAGCTTTCGTGCCCGTGCGGGGCTCGTCGTGGATTGCGCCTAACGAAATTGCTCACCGCAGGTAACGTTTTGTTGTCCCACGCAGCTTAATACAGCGGCGGTCGTTGCGATAAAATCTTTTGCAAATCAGAAGGTTGGTTTGCCAAAGTGTCTGTCCTGAAGGGTCAGCCTCCCGCTGAAGTATACCCTGACCTGCGCAAAACGCATTTGCATTTTGTGCGTCGCACCCTTAACTACTGCACTGCGACATCGATGAGTTCGCTCGTCTGTCGTAGCCCTCCTTGGGCGTTTCCTCCCTAGACTTGGGCCGTTCGGTTTCCGGACGGCCCCTTTTCTTTTGTGCTTGGCTCGCTGAGAGAGCCTGATGCATCGTGGGGAAACAATCGATAAAACAGACAAATAGACTTTTTGACGCAGATATTGTCTGATAGCAGAACATATGGCGTTGGGCAATTTTGTTTTTCAGTCAGCGTGGGATGGAACGCCCCACCATGGGGGTGCCGTTGCCGACTAGGACGAAGGTGCAGCTTGAATACTGCTGCATTGCAGCACAGATAAAGACCCGTTGGTGCTGGCATCCGCTGGCACCAACCACCCGATCCGGGTGTTTCCTCCCAGACTTCGGGGCCGTTCGATAACACGTCGAGCGGCCTTTTTTTGTTCAGACCTAGAGCATTCTCCGACGAAGTGGATACCGGTTCGTCGAAGAAAATGCGACCAAACCAAAGAGCTAGAGCGCCGGTTCCGTTCCATCGGATCGAAAAGTGCTCTAGGATCGCGAACGGGCAAGGTCATCGGGCAAGACTGACGCAGAACGGCCTATTCGGCTGCTGCGCGACGGGCAAGACGCTCGGGCAACTCGGCAAACATCGCCTCGGCCAATGCGGTCAGATCAACCAGCAGCCGGGTGAAGCCTTCGCTGCGTTCCAGCGAAAACTCATTGAGATAGAGCCCGCGGTTGATTTCGATTTGCACGGCATGCCAGCCGCGATCGGGGCGCCCATAGTGCTCGGTGATGTAGCCACCTGCGTAGGGGCGGTTCATTTGCACCTCGTAGCCCATGGCGGTGAGTTCATCGCGCAGGAAATGCGACATGCGGTGGTCGCAGGAAACACCAAATCGATCGCCGATGACGAAATCGGGGCGATTAGCAACGCCTTTGGTCATGGCTGCCGATGGCATCGAGTGGCAATCGATGAGCACGGCGTATCCGAAGCGCGCAAGAGTTTCATCAAGCAGCGATGCCAGCATCCGATGGAAGGGGATATAAAGGGTCTCGATGCGGGCCAGCGCGCTGGCCAGCGAAAGCGGATCGCGATAGATCTCTTCGCCATCGGCGACAATGCGGGCGATCGTGCCCAAACCACCCGTTACCCGCACCGAATGCGCGTTGGCATATTCGGGCAGGGGATCGCGAATAAGGCTGGGGTCAAGCTCATAGGGTTCACGATTGACGTCGAGAAAGGCGCGCGGAAAGCGTGCGGTGATGAGTGGCGCGCCCAGTGCAGGGGCGGCCTGGAACAACTCATCGACATAGCAATCCTCCGAACGACGCAGCGTCAGCGGATCAAGGCGCGACTGGGCAATGAAATGACGCGGATAGATGCGGCCCGAATGGGGTGAGCAAAAGACGAACGGAGCCGCGTATTCAGCGGGGCGCCGCACCTCGAAAGGGGGCGTCAGATCCGCGGCGATACCATCATACTCGTTGGTGGGCATGGGCAAGTTTACTGTCCTGGCATTGGCCGGTGCGGCTGCTCACGGGTGCCGTTTCCGACATATTGTGATGCATCTTGTGATGCATCGTCTATGTGCAGCGTCATCTGCAGGACGCCGGCTGCGGCAAAAAGTGATAGATGTGGAGCGTGCGGTAGTTGAAACGCAGATCATGAGGCGCACAGCCTCAATCTACCGATAACCCCGTCGCAATACCAGGGTAGCCAACACGTTCGATACGATATTGAATGGCCTGCGGGTGGCGCACTACGGCATCTGGTTTGCATGTCCACCATCTGGGCATCGTGCTCTCGAATTGTTTAAAAAACATGCCCCAAGTTCACGCTCCATTTACCATCCTGGCGACAGATTCATAAGAACAACTCGTCAAATCCGGCCCCAACGTTGATAAAGTTCGGTATCTGTAGATATGACATTGAAGCCCTCTCATTTGCCTGTGAGCCGTATCCTTCTCGCCGAAGACGATGACTCCATGCGAGGATTCCTCGAACGTGCACTCGTGCGGGCAGGCTATGACGTCGTCAGCTTCGCGAACGGCGAGGAGGCATACGAGCGCCTTCAGCAGGAACCGTTCACGCTTTTGCTCACCGATATCGTCATGCCGCGGATGGATGGGATCGAGCTGGCGCGCCGCGCTGCGGAGATTGATCCCGACCTCAAGATCATGTTCATCACTGGTTTCGCTGCCGTCATTCTCAATAGTGACGTTGCCGTCGCCAAGGAGGCGCATGTGCTGTCCAAGCCGTTTCATCTGAAAGACCTGGTGCGCGAGGTTGAGCGCCTTCTGGCCGCCTGAGCAGCGGCTTTTGCTCCACAATGGGTCGCACGGTTTGAGGCGCGCCGCCGGCTTGCGTGATCCATGTTGTCGCGGCCGCATTCCAAGGGCTGGGGCGGCCCCTATCCAGACCAACATGATGGAACGTGCGGCTTGCTCTTGCGGCGCAATATGGATATAGAGCCATCTCCGCACGGCGCTTGGCGCCACAACGAGTGGGCACTTAGCTCAGCGGTAGAGCACTACCTTGACATGGTAGGGGTCAGAGGTTCGATCCCTCTAGTGCCCACCACTCTCAAATTTTTAACTATTATCAATGCCTCGAGCCCTTGGCCCAGCCTCCAGGGTGGATGCCGCGCGCTGCTGGCGAGACACGGATTTTCGCGCTTGGGTCGATTGACATGGCGGGACGGGACAAGTAGGTTCCGCTCCAACTTAATCTGAGCCGTGGTGGCATGTGCCCCGCATCATCGGGCCCCTTTTGGGGAATTTTTCCTTAAAGGAAGATCCGATGGAGCGCGGGCGTTTGTGTTGTCCGATGCGGCACAAGGAACGGATGATCGTGTTATGAAGGTTAGAAATTCGCTCAAATCGCTGCGCTCGCGTCACCGCGATAACCGTCTGGTGCGCCGCAAGGGTCGCCTCTACGTGATCAACAAGACGCAGCGCAAATTCAAGGCCCGCCAGGGTTAATTGCCTGGGTGTGCTGCGCGCGGCAGCTGTGTGTCAGCAAAGAGTTGAGAGCCTCCTATTATGGGGATCTGCAACCTCTGCGCCGTCAGCCAGAGCATTTTCCGACGAAGTGGGCACCGGTTCGCGTCGCAAAAAATGCGGCAAACCAAAGCCGTGCTCGTTTCCGTCAAATGATGACGTTTGGCAGCTGTGGTCGCTCAATGCGTTTGTTTGCGTGTCTCAACGACGCCCTCAGTGGCCGTTAAACGGCATTCACCTCAGGTCATCAGGCTCTCTATCTGCGCAGTGTCGAAGGTGGCAGCAGGCGGTTGGTGATTGCCCCGCTGTCAGCGGGCCCGCGATGAATGTAGTCATGGATGGGCGAGCCTGCCTCCGCGTTGCCCGGCGAGGGGGCTCTGGGCGGTGGCTGGGGCGGGCGATGGATATCCAAACCCGGATCGATGATCACGTCGCGTTGCCCGTGCCTGGACTTGCTACCGGCCAGGGCGTCGCTTGCCGCCAGGGTACATAGCGCCACGACACACAGACCAATAAGCGCCATCGGGCCAATGATCACCCGGGCAGGGGATGGCCGGTTCGATAGGCGTGCTGTCGGTTCAATCTGGCTCATTTTTCAAAAATGGCGTGGAACGGGCCCGAAAACAAGGGGACGGTGCGGCGGCTCAGGTCGCGTCAGGGGCGTTGCGGACATAGGGCTCAACCTGGCCCTTCAGCTTGATGGTCAGCGGATTGCCCTTGCGGTCGCGCGTTTTTCCCGCGGCGACCCGGATCCAGCCTTCGGAGACGCAATATTCCTCGACATTGGTCTTGTCGACGCCGTTGAAGCGAATGCCGATGTCGCGCCTCAGAACATCTTCGTTGTAATGGGGGCTCGCCGGATCGGTGGAGAGGCGGTCGGGAAGGGTGTCTGCCATGGCGTTATCAGGTCCTCATCATGGCGAGCTGAAGCTCGCGCGCGTGGGATGGGGGGTGGGCCGGCCAGTGATGCCGAGCGGTGGTGATGTTGCGGCCAAATTCAATTGGCAAAGCGGAAGTGCATGACGTCGCCGTCGTGGACGACATACTCCTTGCCTTCAAGCCTCATCTTGCCGGCCTCCTTGGCGCCCGTCTCGCCCGACAGCGTAACGTAGTCATTGTAGGCGATGGTTTCGGCGCGGATGAAGCCCTTCTCGAAATCGGTATGGATGACGCCTGCGGCCTGCGGTGCCTTGGTGCCGCTGGTGATCGTCCAGGCGCGCGCCTCCTTGGGGCCGACGGTGAAGTAGGTGACCAGACCTAGCAACTTGTAGCCGGCGCGGATCAGCCGGTTGAGGCCCGGCTCTTCAAGACCTAGGTCGGACAGGAAGGCGGCGCGCTCGGCCGGATCAAGGCCAGCCAGTTCGCTTTCAATCTTGGCGGAGATGATGACGGCCTGTGCACCTTCAGCCTTGGCGCGTTCGAAGACCGTTGCGGAAAAGGTGTTGCCATCCTTGGCGGAGGCCTCATCGACGTTGCACACGTAGAGCACCGGCTTGGAGGTCAGCAGTTGGAGCATGCTCCATCCCGCTTCCTCTTCGGCTGAAATGTCGGCCATGCGCGCCGGTTTTCCCTCGCGCAGGAGGATCAGCGCCTTTTCGATCAGTGCGGCCTGGGCCTTGGCTTCCTTGTCGCCACCCTTGGCGCGTTTTTCCAGGCTGGTGAAACGCTTCTCGCAGCTTTCAAGGTCGGCCAGCATCAGTTCGGTCTCGACGGTTTCGGCGTCCGAGAGCGGATCGATGCGCCCTTCGACATGAGTGATGTCCTCGTCCTCGAAGCAGCGCAGCACGTAGGCGACGGCATCGACCTCGCGGATGTGCGAGAGGAACTGGTTGCCCAACCCCTCGCCCTTGGAGGCGCCGCGCACGAGGCCGGCGATGTCGACGAACGTCAGACGTGTTGGGATGGTCTCCTTGGAGCCGGCAATTGCTGCAAGCTTGTCGAGGCGTTCGTCGGGAACGCCCACCTCACCGACATTGGGCTCGATGGTACAGAAGGGATAGTTGGCAGCTTCCGCCGCGGCGGTTTGCGTCAGCGCGTTAAAGAGTGTCGACTTGCCGACGTTTGGCAGGCCGACGATGCCCATCTTGAAACCCATATGATCAGTGCTTTCCGTGGTGTGCAGCGTGGCAACAGATTGCGCGCGGCAAGGGTGGAGTGGGCTCAGCCAGGGGGCGAAGCTCCAAGGATCGTTGTGGGCTCTATAATGTCATTTGCCGCTCAACGGAAGCGGGCCAGCGCAAAGGCGGAATAACGCTCGGGCGCCGGCAGGTTCGAGGCTGAACCGAGCGCGTCTGCCAGCGCTTCTGCAAGGTCGATTCCCCAGGCGGCTTGGCGTACAGCGATGATCAGGAAGGGGCGCTGCCAGTTGGTTTCATTGGTGTCGCAGGCCTCACATGGTTGCTGGTACTGGCCCAGATTGAGCGTCCACAAGGGGACTTGATCATCTGCAATGGTAGACAGCCAACGTGCGGTCTGGTCGGCGCGCTGGCCGGCCCGGTGTTTTTCCTGGACGGGATCGCCCTCTTCGCTGGCTGTACCGACGGCAATCAGCTGCTTGGAACTTTTCAGGCGTGCACGCACAAGTGGGTCAAGGATAATATTTTGCACATCAGCAGCAGTGAGCTGCTGGCCGTTCCTGGACAGGTGCTCGGTGGACCCGCGTTCCCAGGTAAACGTTTTGTCGGCGACGATCAGGTCAAAGTCGGCGCGGCGACCGGCGCTGTCGAGCCCTTGGATGACGTAAGCGTGGGTGGCGGGGCTAAGGCGCTCAGCAGAGATGAGGGGCATCAGGAACTTGCTGCGTGCCCGGGCATCGTAGGCGTCCCATGCGACCCAGGTGCCGACAGAGGCGATGAGGCCCGCAGCAAACAACCGGCCAGCCATCTCGCCGCCGCGAGAGAAGAGCCAGCGCAACCAGCCGATCCGCTCCCACCAACGATAGGCCACGAGCGCGCCGGAGCGGCGATCATGCTTCTCGTCATGGCGGTCAAAATCACTTGCCACGTGGGTACTCCGTCTTACCTGAGCGGCGTAACGCTCTGCTGTGCGGCGCGTTTCTCGCCGCTGTCAGGGCAACGGGTGCCAGCAACGCGGATCAGCGCAAGGATTGTGGGTTTTGTCCGCTCCCCCGCCCGCTCGCCTCCAAATGCCCGTTCGGTTCCCCCTCATTGAGCGCTCAGCTATCGCCTTTGCGCGAGGACAGCCACCTTGCGAGGTTTTCAGCCAGAGCACTTTTTCGCTTTGCCGCGCGTTCGCCAGCTGGGTGGCGGTTGCGCTGCACGGGCGAACCCGCCTTGCCCTGTGAGCTGGCGTCGTCATCCTCCTGGCGCCCAGCTTCACTCCCGGCCGCTTTCGGCTTTGCGCCTCGTTCGGTGCTGTCCGTTGCGGAGCGGGGTGATACTAGCGAGGCTGAACTGTTCTTGCCAGCGTCTTTGATTTGCAACTCTTTTGCGACATCGGCCAAAAAGCGGGCCTGGTCGCCGCGGGTGAGACGGGCGGCGGCATGAGCGATGGCGGTGAGCATCGGCTCCAGCCAGATGCGGTCGGCTTTGGCGAAGTCGGCGAGGACATAATTGGCGACGAGGTGTTTTTGGCCAGGGTGGCCAAGTCCGATGCGCACGCGCTGATAATCGTTGCCGCAATGCGCGGTGATCGAGCGCAACCCATTGTGGCCGGCGTTGCCGCCACCGGTCTTCACCTTGAGCTTGCCAGGCGCCAGGTCGATCTCGTCATAGAAGACGACGGTGTCGGCGAGCGCGATCTTGAGGAACCGCATGGCTTCGCCCACCGCGCGGCCGCTTTCATTCATGAAGGTCTGAGGTTTCAGCAGCAGGACCCGCTCGCCCGCGATCTCGCCGTCCGCCGCGAGGGCCTGGAATTTCTTCTTCCACGGCCCAAAGCCGTAGTCGGCCGCGATTGCATCGAGCGCCATGAAGCCGACGTTGTGGCGGTTGCCTGCGTACTGGGCGCCGGGATTGCCTAATCCGACGAACAGTTTCATGGCTCAGGTCCCCGAACGTCCGACCGGCGCACGTCGCGAAGGACATGGGCCGGACGGTCTAGAGCATTTTTCGACGAAGTGGACGCCGGTTCGTCGAAGAAAATGCGACCAAACCAAAGAGCTAGAGCGCCGATCCGATTAGATCGGATCGGCGATTCTATCGTCGTTACTTCTTGGCAGCCGGCTTGGCGGCGGCCGGAGCTGCGGTCTTGCCAGCGGCGGCCTTGGCGTCAGGGGCGGCCTTGGCGTCAGCAGCCGGTGCCGTTGCAGCAGCTGCTGCCTCGGCCTCATCACCGCCCTCATCCTTGATGCGGCCGGCAATGGTGGCGATCGTGAAGTCGCGATCTGTGATGGTCGGAGTTACGCCTTCAGGCATTGCGACGGCCGAGATGTGGATTGACTGGCCGATGCGGGTGCCTTCCAGGTTGATCTCGAAGGACGCCGGGATGCGGTCGTAGGGGCAGAACACCTCGACGTCGTGGCGCACGATGTTGAGGACGCCACCGCGCTTGAGACCTGGTGAGAGCGCATCGTTGGTGAACTTCACCGGCACGTTGATGCGCACCAGACCGTCGTCGGCGATACGCAGGAAGTCGGCATGCACGGGGGTGTCGCGAACCGGATCGAGCTGCAGGTCACGGGCGATTACGCGGTGCATGTCAGCCCCGACGTTGATCTCGAACACGGTGGAGGTGAAGTGACCCTTGAGGTACTGCTTCCACAGCGTGTTGGCGTCGATCGCAATCGATACCGGTGGCTTCTTGGCGCCGTAGATGACGGCGGGAATCTTTCCTTCACGGCGTGCTTGGCGTGCGGCCCCCTTGCCGACACGATCGCGCGCCGCGGCGTCGAGCTTTACGGGCTCTTGTGCCATGGCTTTGTTTCTCCAACTAAAAAAGGGCCCGTCCGAGCCCATACCAAATTGCCCCGGCCTCCAAGGGTGCCAGAGCGCGCCTCAGCCAAAGCGCTGAGATGGCCTGCTTATAGGGGTAACAGACGTTTTGGGCAACCAGGGCAGCGGTTAACGGTGCCGAGCGGGGCGGGCGATAGCATTACTTTTTTAAAATTTCCGTAGTAGGAGGGAATCTTTGCCGTATGGGAGGCTATTCATGAAGATCGGCCAGGCATGCTGTGCAGCCATGATCGGGCTTGGGCTGGTGCTCGCGGTGGTTTTGCCGACGGGCCAGGTCCAGGCGCGCGATAAGGAGGACGCAGGCGCGGGCGAACTCGATGCCGCGATCGCCAAGTCAAATGCCTATATCAATCTCATGAACCGGACGCTGCGAGCGGTGTCATCGTGGAACCGGTATACGAGCTGGGTCAATGTAAAGAAGGGGCCGACCGGCAAGGAGCGCTACATCAGCTATGGGATGTACGCGCCCCATAATGCGAAAGACGAGATTGCAAAGGCCCGCGCAGTCATTGGCGCGCCCCCTGTCACGCCCGAACTCGACGCAGCTTTTGAGCGCTACATTGCAGCCTACGAGCGGCTGGCGCCGTTGATGACGACGGCGAGCGGGTACTACGAGCGCAAGGACTACAAGTCAGACAAGATGGCGGAGGGCAAGGCGCTGCACGCCAAACTGGTGCCGGCGGCCGAAGCATTTATCTCGGCGCGCGGCGAGGTCGAGACGCGCATGCGTGCCTTCAAGCGCGATGTCGATAAGCGTGCGCTTGCGGCCATCAAGGCGCGTGAGGGGCAGGGGCCGAACTGGCATGTCAAGAATGTCATGATGAGTGCGCAGGACGTGATCGAGCTGTTGCCGCAAGGACAGCAGGCAGCTGACATGAAGGCATTCGATGCGGCGCTTGATGTCTATGCCAAGGCGGTGCGCGCGCTCGATGAATACGCACAGGCTCATCCAGGCAAGTTCTCTACCTTCGAGAGCCAGCCGCGCTCCCTGCTTGGCAAGCTGCGTGATTTTCGCGACAAGCTGGCAAAATCAAAGGGCAGAGTGAGCAATCATATTGCCGGAATGGACCTCACGTTTCTCGTCAACCAGTACAACTTGATGGTTTCGACGTCGGAAATTGCGACGCGTTTTTCGCGGTGACTTGGCGCCATGAAGATCCGCGAGCCGGCGAGCGAGCGAACAGTGCCAAACAATGATGTCCGGGAGCAAGGCGACCCGACGGCGGTGGCCGGCAGCCTCCTCGGAGGCTGCTGCGCGCAACGCCAACAGCAGCCGAGAGACAAATCAGGTCAGGATACATCCTATTGTCGCGCGCCAGATCAATCCGGAGCGGTTCAACAAGATCGGTACGCAAGCGGAGGGGCAGAGCTGATGGCTCTCAATAAAACAGGCTGGAGACCGACTCTTCGCGGCTGGTGCGCATGATGGCTTCACCGATCAGCGATGCGATGGAGAGAACGCGAATGTTCTTGGTCGCGCGCACGGCCTCCGTCGGCTCGATCGAGTCGGTGATGACCAGCGATTTCAGCCGCGAGTTCTTAATGCGAGAGACCGCGCCGCCCGAGAGCACGCCGTGCGTGATGTAGGCATGGACTTCCGTTGCGCCGCTCTTCAGCATCGCCTCGGCCGCGTTGCATAGCGTGCCGCCCGAATCGACGATGTCGTCGATGAGGATGCAGCGCATGCCGTTGACGGCGCCAATGACGTTCATCACTTCCGATTCACCCGGGCGCTCGCGGCGCTTGTCGCAAATGGCGATGGGCGCGTTGATGCGCTTGGCGAGCGCGCGCGCGCGCACGACGCCGCCAACGTCGGGAGAGACGACGACGGTCTGGTTTTCGGGAAACCGCTCCTGGATGTCGCGGGCGATGATCGGCGCGGCAAACAGGTTGTCGGTCGGGATGTCGAAGAA
>JAXGRZ010000110.1:0-8829 GCA_040765305.1 Hyphomicrobiaceae bacterium
CCCCACCGATGGACGAGTACCAAGCCTTAAGCCACACGACCTGGGACTGCAAATATCACGTCGTGTTCATCCCGAAGTGTCGCCGCAAGACGCTGTACTTCGAACTCACGAAGCACCCGGGCGAGGTGTTCCACAAGCTGGCGATGCAGAAGGAGTCGAGGATCGAGGACGGCCATCTGATGCCCGATCACGTGCACATGATGGTGTCGATCCCACCTACCGTCTCGGGCGGTTCCAATCCTAAAGCCCCCGGCTTTGCCGGGGGATACTTTCATGTTTGGACGCCGACCTCGGAAGACCCTGCGCCGCGCTCCGGCATGAACCAGGATAGATCTGCAACGTGACTTGCAATTAACCGAACAGAAGAGTGGGGGTAGGCGTTTTTTGCATCCTGCCCATTCTCCTGCCAAACTTGGCTGCCAGTGGAGCCAACACTGAAACAGGGATGCGTTCATATGCAAATGCGCACGACAAAATCCAGCCGGTTCACGGCTCATCTTGCAGCAACTATCGTCTTGTCGCTGGGGCTGAGCCTGTTGCCGGCATCGAGTCCTGCCCAGGCGGCACGGTGTGGCAAGACCGCTTCTGGATTTTCCTCATGGCTCGATGACTTTAAAGGTCGCGCGCAGGCGCAGGGTATCTCGGCCTCGACAACGGCCCGCGCGCTGTCCGGTGTCACTTATGATCGGGCGGTGATCCGCCGCGACCGCTCGCAAAAGTCATTCAAGCTGTCATTCAACGAGTTCTATCGCCGTCGTGTCGGCTCCTATTTGTTGAAAAAAGCGCGCGGCAAGTTGAGGACGCACGCCTCCCTTTTGCGCGGCATCGAGAAACGCTATGGCGTGCCGCCCGAAATTCTTGTGTCTATCTGGGGGCTGGAGACCAATTTCGGTGCTGACGGCGCCGGCAAATACTCGATCATCCGTTCTATCGCGACGCTCGCCTATGATTGTCGCCGCTCCGAGTTCTTCACCGGCCACCTGATGGCGGCACTGCGCATCGTGCAGAAGGGCGATATGAGCCCGAGCGAAATGCGCGGTGGATGGGCAGGCGAAATCGGCCAGGTGCAGTTTCTGCCTGGCTCGTATGACCGCTACGCCGTCGATTATGATGGCAACGGCCGCCGCGATCTCGTCCACTCGGTTCCCGACATTTTGGCCTCGACAGCCAACTTCATGAAGGGCCATGGCTGGCAGCGCGGTGGCTCGTGGGAACCTGGCACACACAATTATTCCGTCATCAAGGACTGGAACAAAGCCGATGTCTATGCCCGCACCATTGCGGTGATGGCCGACCGCTTGCGCTGAGCGGTCGTCGGCCGCTCTGGTGAATAAATCGGGCTGGCGCATCGATTGCCTGATCGCATGAGGGATCGGGCCATCGCGACCGCGGTTGTCCGGCTCGTTTCCTGGCTCGCTCGCCAAGCCCTTCAGCCGGTTACTGCAGGGTGAGGCTTATTCCATAGACGGTAAGCACGACCACGCCGACCAGGATCGGCAGCACGACGACGTGGAAGGTGTCGAGAGTCCAGATCATCCATTTGCGTGTGGCGACGTATTGGTTCACGCGCAGGATGGAGATTGCGATCATCACCGCGACCATCATGTAGACGAACACGAACATGCGGTCCGAGAGCGTGGCTGAATCGCTTTCGAGCGCGGGCAGCGCCAGATAGAGCGCCACCGCGGAGAGCAGGGCGGTGACCTGGATCGTGACGATTGCCTCGAAATTCGATCTTGGAATGAAGATCGAAAGATATGCGACGATCAAGATGAAGCCGAGTGGCACCACCACGCGCAGGAGGTAATCGGTCGTCTGCCGCTTCATCAGCCAGGAGAAGCTCGCATTATAGAACGGCACGACACTGGGAGCATGCGTAAAGGCATCGACCACGGGAACGAAATCCTCATCCGTGCCGACATATTGCGCCTGCGGATCCCAGCCGTCGGTGATCATGTTCTGGTCGCGCAGTTCCAGCGGCGGTGGCTGGATAATGAACGGTGCATCGCCGCTCTTGGGTTGCAGTTCGATGCTGAACAGCTGGGTGTCGAGCGGGTAGTTCTCCAGTCGCGGTGAAAACAGAAAACGGCCCGAGACCTTGTAGATCTTCATCGTGGCCGGATAGGCGTTGGATGGGCCTCCGCCATGGATCGTCTCGATGGTCAGCTGGCGGCGCGAGGAGTCTGGATCTATGTAGGCATTGGCGAACTCGATGGTGTTGAGGCTGTCTTGGGTGTCGGCGCGCATGGACAGATAGAACTCGGCGAAGAACGACTGCTCGTTCTCACTGATGCGGTGCACCTTGATCATATCGATGTCGAGATAGAGGGTCTTGGTCTGGCGCAGGCTTCCATCGCGGGCGCGAACGTACTGCAGCGGTGCAAGTTGTGTTCGCCCCAGTCCTTGCGGCAGGACGACAATGAACGGCATGCGTGTTGCCGTTCTCGTTGACGGATTGAACGACCAGTTCTGGAAGCTGCCCTTGAAGGCGCCTCTACCGGTTGCGTAATCAGTTCTGAGTCGCTTCAGGATTGCCGCGCGCAACCCCGTCATATCGCTGCCGCGCGGGGCTTGCCGGGCCGCTGTTGCGACAAGGCCGATCATATCGGCGTATTGCGCACCATAACCGGTTGCCTGCTGGTTCGCGCTCGAGAGGGGATCGGCCGGCAGGTTGGCGTCGCGTTCCTTGCATTCGCCGTTGGCCCAGCCCGGAGCGCTCGCCACCTTGGCGCCCTCGAACAGCCATAGCTTTGGATCTGTCGTTGCGATCTTCTTGCGGATGCGGTTGTTGTAGACCTCCGGCAGGTCGTCCCAGGCCAGTTGGTAGATGGCATTGGGGTAGCTTTTCGTCACCTCCTTGGGCAGCGCATTGATGCGGCCGGTCATGAAGATGGCCGGTGTCATTGACGCTGCCTGCAGCGCCTTTATCAGGTCAGGCATGGCGCTCGAGCCGATCGCCACATAAAGGATATCGGGCGAACTGGGTTTGAGCGCCTCGATCGCCTTGGCGATCGCCTCGGGTGTTACCGTGTCACCCTCGCTCTCGGCGCGCACATCACCAGACAATCCATCGGGGCCGTGCAGTTTCTTGATTGCATCGGCGAGCGCGTCGGCAAAGACACTTCCCGACCGACCCAGGAATGCAGGCCGCGCATATCCGATGTTCTTTGTGAACTCGACCATCACCGGAGCGCGCACCTCGTCTTGCGAAGCGCGTGTCGTGTAGACATTATTGAAGTCGGCGAAGAGATCGCTGACCGAGAAATCAGCAAGGAAGGGGATCTGGCTTGTGCCGATCTGCGGCCCGAGGGCGTCAAACACGGCCTTGCCACGCGACGAACTCGGCAGGCCGATCATCGCCAGTTGCGTTGGATCGTCGAGGGCCGTGCGCATGTTGGCGACGGCTTTTGTTTCGTCGCGCTCATCGTCGAGAAATTTGAGGTCGAGCGGGCGCCCGTGGATGCCGCCGGTGGCGTTGATGTGGTCCTGCTCGGCCAGCGTAAGGCGCTTGATCGCCGCCACACGCCCATCATCGTAGCATTTGTCGTGGCGCGAGGAGACGAAGATGGTGACCGACAACGGAGGGCCGGAGGCAGCTTCCGCTTTCTCCACCGCCAGCGCAGCGCCTGAATTGAGCGCCAGTGACAACGCCATCGCCATGAGCACCCGCAACGGCCAAGCCAGGCCCTTCACGCAAGCAAGGACCCTCGCGATCGGCAATAGTCTGCGGCCAGTGGCATGGGGCAGCACGCCAAAGCTCTGAATAGAAAATTGCATCAGAACGATCCCCCGTAGGTGCTGGAAGCGGGCCGTCATGTCGTTCGTCTCGGCTGCCTCTTATAATTGAGACCGTGGCCTATATCCATTTGCAGCCGATGTTTGCTGTCGATGTGGGCAAAATTCGATCCGCGAAACGCAATGCATTTGTTTTGTGGTCCAAACACGGAGGGGCTCGGCCAAGGGGGGCCGGCCAATCGCATGCGTGTTGGCGGCGGAAGCGCCTTTCGATCCGATTTATCGCCCGATGCTGTCGACTTGGCTGGAATAAATTCTGTTCCAATGAGGTGTTAAACCGCACCGGGCGGACGCGGCAAGGGCGCACGCCTGCCGTTCGCCCATGCAAAAACGCCGCCCCCTTGGTGGGGGACGGCGCTTGATATCGAAAATACAATTCGGCCAGATCGTCAATCAGCCCGATCGCAATCAGGCGGCGGCCGGTTCGGCCTTCTTCGATTTGGCGATGTCACGCTTGATTTTCAGGCAACGCTCGGAAAGCTCCTCGTCGCGGGCCTTGGCCAGGAACGCATCAAGGCCGCCGCGGTGCTCTACCGTCTTCAGTGCACGTGCCGAAATGCGCAGGGCGAAGCTGCGGCCGAGCGTATCGGAGATCAGCGTCACGTTGCACAGGTTCGGGCGGAACTTGCGCCGCGTCTTGTTCTCGGCATGGCTGCGGTTGTTGCCTGAGAGCGGCAGCTTGCCGGTCAGCTCGCATTTGCGGGTCATCGTCAAAACTCCTTCGGCGCAGCCGCAGCGGCAATCGGCCGTGGGCGCGAAATTCTGTCCGTCTCCTGAGGAAAGCGGAATTGCCCGCCAGTTCTATCCGGCAGGCAGCTCGCCGTTCCTATAAGGGCTTCGGACCCTTAACGTCAAGTCACCGTGGCTGGCCGCGATTGTGATGCCCGCTTGCCTCAAAATGCCGCAAGAGGGGGGCGGACCATAGTTTGGCCAACCGCGCGCCAGCGCCATGCCAGCACACATTATAGTCATGCTGAACGGCTCGCTCTGCGACGCTGCGATACGCTTCCTTAACCATGATCAGGTAGCCTCATGGGACTAACGTTTGGCCTCAGCCCCGCACCTGTTCAAGCTCGTCGGGGTCGCGTATGTCAGGGGAAGTAAAGAGTGATGTTTTCTGCGTTGAAGCTGCGCCTTGCGCGGCTCGGGCTGGCCGCTGCCGGTGTCCTCGCCCTGTTTGGTCTTTCGGGTTCCCATCATGCAAGCGCGGCTGGGGATGTGGATTGGCCAAGCCATGTATCAGCCCTCTATTCCATCTCATTCAATGGGTTTGATCTCGGCCGCTTCGCCTTCCAGGCTGATGTGCGCGCCAAGAGCTATACGCTGTCGGGCGACGCTGAGATTTCGGCCCTGCTGGGGTTCGTCAAATGGCAGGGTCTGACCCGCACGGCCGGTCATATTTCCGGTGCCAAGGCGTTGCCATCCGGATATGCCTTCGATTTCAGTTCGAGCGGCAAGTCGGGTTCGGTCTCCATGTCCTTCCGCAATGGAGCGGTGAGGAGTGCCTTGGCAAGCCCGCCTTTGCCGACGACGCCGGACATGGTCCCGGTCGAGCGCGCGCAACTCAAGGGCGTACTTGACCCGCTGACCGCGGTGATGGTGATGACGCGGCCTGCCGGCGACAATCCGTGCAACCAGCGGCTTCCCATTTATGATGGATTGCAGCGCTTTGACCTTATCGCGACGCCAGCTGGCACGCGTCAGCTTTCTGGCCAGCAGGGCATCCTTCATGTGTGTGAAATGCGCTACAGGCCGATCTCGGGCTACAAGCGTGGCAGTGAAACCGAGGAACTGGCGCGATCGCTCAAGATCGAGATCGCCATGCTGCCGGTGCCAAATGCTGGCCTTTACGTACCCCACGAGATCAAGATTCCAACACTCGTCGGCTCCGCGGTTCTGAAGCTGCAGAAAATCGACATCGTCACGTCAAATCAGGATCAGATTGCTTTCGTGAACTGAGCTGCCGGATTGCCGCGCGATGTGGCCTTGATGCCCCATCGCCCGATGGCTTGGGTGGGACCCATTTGCGCGGGTCCCATTCCAGCGTTCGATGCCTCCGCATGGGCTGTCGAGCGCCCGCAAAACGGCATACGATCAGGAACAATCGGGAGTTGTGGGCCGATGTTGCCATGGGCAGCGTCACTTGAGCGCCTTTCCAGCAATGGCAGGCACCGGCTCGCCAGTCGCCCCAGGCGCCCTTAATTGCTCCGCTATCCCCGCTGGTCGGGCGTGCATATGTCTGTTTGCCCCACGAAAGCCTTGATCTCGGCCGAGCCCAATGCAATGCCAAGGGCCACAGAGACCAGGAGCCTTTACGTATGGGCAGTGATTTCGAGGCACGCATCCGCCATGTTACGGGGGTGCTTGGCCCAACCAACACCGGAAAGACCCACCTTGCCATAGAGCGCATGCTCGGCCACCAGAGCGGCATGATCGGTCTGCCTTTGCGCCTATTGGCGCGTGAGGTCTATGACAAGATTGCAGCCCGGGTCGGCGCCGACAAGGTGGCTCTCGTGACGGGCGAAGAGAAAATTCGACCCGAGCGGGCGCGCTATTGGGTGGCGACGGTCGAGGCAATGCCACGTGACATCGAGGTCGATTTTCTCGCGATCGATGAGATTCAACTTGCTGCCGATCCCGAACGCGGACATGTCTTCACCGACCGTATGCTCAATGCTCGTGGTCGCGAGGAGACCTTGCTGCTTGGCGCGCAGACCATGCGCGAGGCGATCGGCGATCTCATTCCCGGCGCCAATTTCATCTCCCGCCCACGCTTGTCCAAGCTGACCTATGCGGGTGAGAAGAAGATCACGCGTCTGCCGACGCGCTCAGCCGTGGTCGCCTTCTCGGCCAATGACGTCTATGCCATTGCCGAGCTGATCCGCCGTCAGCGCGGCGGAGCGGCCGTCGTGTTGGGTGCACTTTCGCCGCGCACGCGCAATGCCCAGGTGGCACTCTACCAGTCCGGTGATGTCGACTTCCTGGTGGCGACCGATGCCATCGGCATGGGGCTCAATCTCGACGTCGATCACATTGCGTTCGCTTCGGTGCGCAAGTTTGATGGTCAGCACCATCGCAACCTGACGCCGGGTGAATTGGGCCAGATCGCCGGGCGTGCCGGCCGCCACATGAACGACGGCACGTTCGGTGTTACCGCTGGGGTGCCCGCGCTTGACGCCGACCTGATCGAGCGGTTGGAGAATCACACCTTCGATGCCGTGAAGGTTCTGCAATGGCGCAATCGCACTCTTGATTTTGCGAGTGTCTCTGCGCTGCAGGAAAGCTTGCGAGCGGTGCCCGGCGGGCCGCGGCTGGTCCGTGCCCGCACCGCTGACGACCTGGAGGCACTGGAGATCGTCAGCCGTGATCCCGATGTCATGGACAAGGCGCATGGCAAGGCTGCTGTCGAGCGACTGTGGGATGTCTGTCAGGTTCCCGATTACCGGAAGATCTCGATCAATTCGCATGCCGAGATGATCGGCAATCTCTACAAGTTCCTGATGGGGCCTGAGGGACGCATTCCCGAAGACTGGTTTGCCAAGCAGGTTGCGTTCTCTGACCGCACCGACGGTGACATCGACACGCTGGCCAATCGGATCGCCCATATCCGCACCTGGACGTTCGTCTCCAATCGTGCCGACTGGCTGAAGGATCCGGCACACTGGCAGGGCCGCACGCGCGAAATCGAGGATCAGTTGTCCGATGCGCTGCACGAGTGCCTGACACAGCGTTTTGTCGATCGGCGCACCAGTGCGCTGATGAAGGGCATGCGTGACAAGGATGAGCTGACCGCAACCATCAGCGAGGATGGTGCGGTCGAGGTCGAAAGTCATTTTGTCGGTTGCCTGAAAGGCTTCCGGTTCTGGCCTGATACAACCACGGAGGATCTGCATGGCAAGGCGTCACGCCACGCCGCGGCCCAGGTTCTCTCGCGTGAACTTGGCATGCGCGCGCGCCGGGTCGCGGCAGCCAAGCCCGATGCCTTCAAGCTGACCCGCGCTGGTGCGATTTTATGGCGCGATGAGGAGATCGCGCGCCTGGAACCGGCCGATGATCCCTTGAAACCGACGGTGTCCGTGAGTGTCGATGAGCATCTTTCGGTGCCCGATCGTGAGAAAGTCCAGGCGCGCCTCGATCAGTGGATCGCCGAATTGGTGGCCGACAAGCTGAAGCCATTGGTCGAGCTTGCCAAGGCGGAGGATTTGACAGGTCTGGCGCGCGGCATTGCCTTTCGTCTCGTCGAGGGCTTTGGTGCTCTGAAGCGTGAGGCGGTGGCGGAAGAAATCCGCACGTTGGATCAACCGGCTCGTGCCAGTCTGCGCCGCTATGGCGTGCGATTTGGCGCCTTCAATATCTTCGTGCCGATCCTGTTGAAGCCAGCTGCGGCCGAACTGATCTTGACGCTATGGACGTTGAAACACGCTGGTGAGCATGGCCTTGCGCTCGATGTCATGCCCGAACCGCCGCGCGCCGGACTGACATCGGTTGCCGCCTCCCAGGTTGCTCCCGAAGCGTTCTACCGCGCCTGTGGCTTCCATATGTGCGGACCGCGGGTCGTCCGCATCGACATTCTCGAGCGGCTTGCCGACCTTATTCGTCCGTTGCTCGCTTGGCGGGCGCAAACCCCAGGAGACAATGCACCCGCTGGTGCCACCGGTGATGGTGGCTTCACGGTGCTGCCTGACATGATGTCGATCCTGGGTTGCTCGCCCGACGAATTGGGCGCAGTGCTCAAGTCTTTGGGCTTCTGGGTCGAGCGCAAGGCGGTTGCGCCCGCACCGCCAGGGACGCAGGAATCGCCAGCAGTGGTGGAGGCCACGCCAGATGCCGCGCCGCTGGTCGAGGCGACAGCTGCCGAGCCCGTGGCCGAGGGGTCTGAAGCAGAGCCAGCGGCGGACGTGTCTGTAGCAGAGCCGGCGGTAGAGGGGGCTACAGCGGAGCCCGCGTCAGAAGAAACTGCAGCAGAGCCAGCGGCAGAAAAACCGGCCGACGAGCAAGCCCAACCTCAAGACGCGCCGGCGGGCACCGCTGATC
>JAXGRZ010000111.1:0-8687 GCA_040765305.1 Hyphomicrobiaceae bacterium
ATTTGGCCGGTTGACCGCCTTCCACGGGCAGATGGGCATGTTCGTGCGCGCACTTGCCTACATGCTGAGCCACGGTGCCGACGGCTTGCGGCAGGCCTCGGAAGATGCGGTGCTCAATGCCAACTATGTGCGCGCCGGGCTGCGCGACGTGATGAACCAACCGTTCGGCGATCAGGCATGCATGCATGAGGTGCTGTTCGACGACAAGTTCCTCAAAAGCACGGGCGTGACGACACTCGATTTCGCCAAGGCGATGATCGACGAAGGCTACCACCCGATGACCATGTATTTTCCGCTGGTCGTGCACGGCGCCATGCTGATCGAGCCAACCGAAAGCGAAAGCCGGGAGAGCCTGGACAATTTCATCGCCACGTTGCGCCAGCTCACGCAAGCGGCCAATGCCGGAGAGAAGGAGCGCTTCACCAGCGCGCCACGCTTCACACCGCGTCGGCGCCTCGATGAAACGCGCGCCGCGCGCGAACCCAAGCTGCGGTGGGTTGCACCAACGGCCGAGCCCGAGGGCGCGGCTGGGTAAGCCAACTCCGGCTGCATCGCCATCCGATGGGGATTGACCTCATGTTCTGGAGCGACTGACGTTTCACGTGTTGAGCGCAGGTCGCCAAACGTCAGATCCAGACCAAAGCGCCTCCCGTTCTGGCGAGCAGAGCCTTTGGGCCAAGTCCCTCGATGCCGAGAGCGTCGTGCGCTCTATCGGAAGCAATTTCTGTTTCTCTAGCCCGCCTTTCTCACGTCAATTCAACAAAGAATAAAACAGCACTGACAACGCATCACGGCGTGAGTTTTGTTTGCTTCTGCCCGAAGATTATTTGTGGGCATCAAAACTTAAAATAGGAAGCTTCACCTCGATATTTTCAAATCGTTCTCTTCGCTCGCAAATTTGCGAATGCGGTTGCAAACCAAAAAAAATAGACCAACGAATTGGCAAATCAATTTATGATCGATCATCCATTGTTTTGATGTGGCACACTCTGTAAAGGTTGCACAATAAAAGCAAGAACCAGACAAAGTAGAAATGTGCTGCATGCGTAACAAAACTCGATCCCGAACCTGCAAACAATCCAGATCACACCATGGGCATTTATCGTGAAGCATTCCCTTCCCCACAACGGCCTGTTTGCCCCCGTTATGGCCTTCACAGACAGATTTCGGCTTTCGAGTTGCATGACAGCCATCGGAATAGCTGGTGCACTTACCATCGGCGCGTCGCAACAGGCCAAGGCTACTTGTTCTGTCAACATCGACGGACCCCGGTATACCGCCAATTCAGCTTCCACATGCAATACGGCGCTTACCGCCTTTTCGACCGGCACGTCGAATTTGGCTCCCATCGCTGTAAACGGCGGCGCTAGCCTCACACTCTCGGGAACTACCGTCTCCATTTTCGGCGGCAACTATGCAAGTAACGTTGTGCGCGTCGAGAACACCGGCAGCTACGCGCACTTTCTGGGCGGCATCAACCTTACTGGTACCAGCTCAAGCAGCGTCTTCCACGGCCTTTTTGCCAACACCAGCTCAACTATCCAGGTTGACGGTTACGCCAGCATTGGTCTCACCAACACCACGGCGAGCGCCATTGGCATCATAGCTCAAAGTGGCGCAAGCGTTATTTTGAAGGGTGGCGCCAGCATCACCGCACAGACCAACGGCATTCTGGCTACCGACGGCGGTTATGTGGCGGTCGACACGGGCGGAGGCCCCGGCACCACGGGCGCCAATTCCCTGATCTATTTCGCAACGCCTGGTTCTTCGGTGACATCCCTCGGCCCCGGCCTGCTGGCTGATAGCAGCTCTGGAAACGCGATGGTGACGATGCGCGCCGGGACCGTCACCACCACGGGCGATAATGGCGAAGGCCTTTATGCCTACGTCAAGGCGGGCACGGGTGACGCCAATGTGACCATGTCAGGCGGCAGCGTAACGACATCGGGTCATGACGCGGACGGCATCGTCGCTTTGGTCCGCGATTCAAACGCTCTCACCGCTGTGCCGGGCAGCGCATCCGTCACCTTCGCCGGCGGCACCATCACGACCTCGGGCCAGGGTTCGGCAGGCATCGTTGCACAATCAGACATCTCCTTAGTCGGAACAACCGGCAACGCCAGCGTCACCCAGTCGGGAGGCTCAATCCATACGACCGGGGCCTCGCCATCATCAACGGAGTCGAGTGCCGGGATCGTCGCGATCGCCACGACCACAGGAACGGTGACGATCAATCAGACAGCAGGCAGTATTCTGACGGAAGGCACTGGCTCGCATGGTATCTTCACGGAAAGCTCACACGGAACGACGACAATTACGCAAACCGATGGAGCAACCATAACCGCCACAGGAACCGGGGCCGATGGCATTCATGCCATGTCGTATCTTGACGGACATCACCTTATCGATGTGGCCGGCCAAGTTCAGGGGGGGAGCGGCGGCGGTGCAGGTATCCGTCTGATAGGCGGTGGAGGCAGCGAGGTCTACGTCCGATCCACCGGACAGGTGAGCGCACCGTCCGGCACGGCCATCTACGACAATGCCGGCGCCATGCTGCTGGAGAGTTCCGGTGTCATCCAGGGCGACATCCAGGCCCTCAGCGGCAACGACACGGTTCGCCTGCTTGCAGGTAGCACCACCACGGGTCAGATCTTGCTGGGCGCTGACTCCGACGTACTTTCGGTTTTCAACGGTGCCAACATCTCCGGCGTGACGCGGCTTGATGGCGGCGATGACACGACCACCGGCGATGGGCAGATCGATGCCTTGACGCTCAATGGCGGCTGGTCAGGCACGCTCAGCGGTGCCAACACGCGCAACTTCGAGATCCTCTATATCGACGGGGGCACGGTTTCCTTCACCGATGCCGCAATCAGCGTGTCTTCAGATCCGGGCACCTATGCTCCGCTGAGCACCATGACGGGTTTTCCCGTTCCCTACGGCATCGTCGTTAACAACGCCGGCACGCTCGACGCCTCCAACGCGCTGGCGGTGAACGGCAACGTCACGCTGCGCGAGGGCACATTGCGCGTTGGAAATGGCGGCACCTCGAGCGCCAGCATCTCCGGCTACCTGGACAACGCCAGCGCCAGCACTGTCGACCTGTCGAGCCATGGCGCGGCCACCGGCGATCGATTGCATGTCGGCGGCAACTACTTGGGCGGCGGCACACTGCGCATGGATGCAGCCCTCGATGCAACGAATGCATCGGACCTCGTTGTTATCGACGGCGTTGTCGTCAGCGGCCGCACAAGCATCCTCATCACCGACGTCGGCAATGGCACAGGCACTGCAACCGGCATCGGACCTGGTCTTGGTATCCGCCTCGTCGATGTCTCGACGACACGCGGCACCGCGCCGGGAGACTTTGTCCTTGCCGGCGGTCCCATCGTCGTGAATGCCTTCAATTACGATCTTTATCTGCACACCGACGGCATCTGGTATCTCCAGTCGCAGGTTCGAGCAATCGTTCCAGGCCTCGTCAGTGCGTCTCATGTCGTTGACGACATCGCCTTGACGTTCGTTGGCACCTTGCACGAGCGCGTTGGCGAACAAGAGCAACTGGCTGGTTCCACATACCGGCGCGGCACCTGGGCGCGTATCATCGGACAGCGCAGCAACGACAATTTCGACACTGACACGGTCGGACACATCGATGCCAGGACCACGCTGACCGGCTTCCAGGGCGGCTTCGACCTGCGGCGCTGGACATGGCAGGATGGTTCATCGACCCATGCCGGCATCTCGCTTGGATACGCGCACGCAGACAGCACCGCGCGCAGTTTCGGCATCGGCGGATCGACATCACACGAAGGCGCCCTGGCTGGACTTCACCTGACCCATTACGATCGCGCCGGCTGGTATGCGGATGCTGGGCTTTATGGCGCCTGGCTCGACGTCGACGCCAAGGCCAGCGGCGACAAGCTCGATACACAATCAACGTCGTGGCTGGCCTCCATCGAGATGGGGCGCGCATTCAAGCTGGGTTGGGGCGGGCTGTCGCTCGAGCCGCAAGGGCAGTTGATCTATCACCACCGCAGCTTTGACAACATCGCGGATGATGCCATCGACTGGCGCTTCACGATGGATGATGCGCTGGTCGGGCGCCTGGGCGTTCGCCTCAAGAGCACGGCAAATCTGGACCCGGACGGCCGACGCAAGGCAACCGGATATGTCAAAGCTTCACTGTGGGGTGTGCTGGCAGGTGGCGATGAGCGCATCGATATCGCAACCCTGCCCGTCAGCCTTGAAAGGCGTGACGCGTGGGCAGACGTCGGGCTCGGCTTCACGGTCGAAGCGGCCGAAGGTCTTTCGATCTTTGCCGACGGCGATGTCGAGTTCGATGTGGGCGGCGCGGACCATTACGCCATATCCGGCAAAGCCGGCGTCCGCCTGAACTGGTGAGCGCTGTTACATGGATCAATCTAGAGCGTCGTTGCTGTCGAGGCTGTGAAGCTCGACATCGACCATCAGATCGTTGGCCAGGCCCTCGATCGTGGAACGCAGCTTTGCAAGGTCGCAGTCCGCCGGCAGCACAATATCGGCGGTGGCCTCGAACATCGCTTCGCCCGACATCGAGCCGATGAAGATGCGCGAGTTGAGTTCATCAATGCTGACCTCGAGAGCCGCAAGCGCAGCGGAAACTTCGTGGATGATGCCGGGGTGATCGACACCGGTAAGCGAGATGCTGATGTGACGGGCAGGCTCATCGGAGCGCACACCAACAGACTCACCGCGGCGGATCGTGACCCAGATGCCCGCATCGCCCAGAGCGCCAAGTGCTCCTTCCAGAGCTGAGGCGTTTTCATCGGGGACCGCAATCCGGACAATCCCAGCAAATTCGCCACCCAGCCGCGCCATCGAGCTGTCGATCCAGTTGCCGGCATGGCTATCAATCGTCTCGGAAAGTGCCTTGATGAGCCCCGGGCGATCGCGCGCAATCACGGTTAAAACCATTTCCTGCGCCATCGCGTCCCTCTCCTCTTGTCCAAGACGCCGCAGCGTGACGCGATGCGCGCTGGATTTCAAGTCTCCCTGGTGTCGCTGCGCGGAACAGACGTGCGGCAGACGTGGAGAGACAAGGAGCGGAGCAACATACCGCAAGCCCACAATGGCTACTGCGCCGCTTTCGCGCCATCGGCGTAGGATGGCGAACTTTCCCCGTGGCGCAGCAAGACCGCACGCGACTGCTCAACCAGCGCATCGGCAATGGCGGCCTGACCTTCGGCCGTTGGATGGAAGGCGCCCGAATAGGTTGCGGCAAGGACCAGCTGAAAGTAGGACAAACTCTTGAGTTTCAATGCTTTTTGCAGAATCGACGGCGCCACGTGAAAATTGGCCGTCATGAAGGCATCGTTGGGTGTGCGGAACCAGCGCTGACGCTTGGCATAGGGCGGGTAATCAGCCGGATCGTAGGGCTCCCAGCGACCGTCGGTCTTGCGCGGCAGGCGCAGGTCGTCGGCAATCGAAAAGGCGTTGTCCAAGAAGCCAGCGCAGATGCCGCGATCGACAAAGGCGCCTCGGTGATGATCAACGAACGTCCAGCCATACTTCCTGGCACTGCTCGCCATGATGCGATTGAGCTTGTCGGACACCCACACACCTTCGCGCGCCTTTAGCGCACTAAGACGAAAATCGGCAACGACTTCCATTCCGGCGGTTCCATCAGGGCACACTTGGCTGCCATCACCAAGCAGGGCAAGACCCGGATATCCAGTCAGCAAAATACGATCGCTCTCGTTCCAGGGAATGTGCAGGATGTAGTGCAGCGCGCGATTCAACGCCTTGTAGCGCTCATTGAGATTATCGAGCAGTCCTGAGGCTTGCGCCTGACCATGCACTTGGCCGAACCAGCCACCGAGCTTTCGCAGCGTCGACTGGTTACTCAAGATGGCATTGGCAAGGAGACGCGCAAAGCCGATGTCGTTGCCGCCAATGGAGACAAACAGGAGGTCGATGGGACGGGCGTATTCAACCGGGCACTTGTAGAGCACGAGGCCGCCCAGCTCTGGGACCGCGCCCTTGATGTGATAGGCCTCCGGCAGATCCTGCGGCTCGGCCCGGGTCTTGTCGCACTGCGCCTGGGCCGCAGCTGAAATCTGCGAGCGCTCGGGAGGATTGGGCACCCACTCGTTGCCCTTGTAGCGCAAAAAGAGGCCATCGGTGATTTCAGCACCCGAGCAGGCAAGACCAACATAGGTCACGGCCCGGTGCGGCGTCTCGATCGCCAGCTGCAGGGCGGCACGCAGCTGGTGGGAATAAAGCGAGCGGTGACAAGCCTGGTCGAGCCAGCGGGCATTGCCTTCGATGAAGGCCTTGTCGCCGATCTCCTTCCAATTGCCGTCGCGCGCGGGGAAACCGCTGGCGGTGGGCTCACTCTTGGCATCGCCATAGGACATGGCGCGCTCGCGCGAGAAGCGCACCGGCACATCCGGGTTGCCCTCGCCGGACGCAAAGCTGTCGCCCATGCCGACGATCAGCAGATCCTGAACCTTGATGGTCGTGCGTTGCAGTTCAATACCGCCGACGGAAACGGTGACATCGGCACCGGCCGGATAGGGAACCTCCAGCTTCAACGGTGTTGTGCAGGATTGAAGGACGCTGACCGGCGGCGCGGTGTTGATACCGGTGTCGCGGGGAACCGACGTCCATTGGCACGAAACGGTCGCGGCGTCGGCAATACCCTCGAGAAAAACCTCGACGCGGTGCATACGCGGAGCGAGATAGTCGGCGCGATCGTCACACCGATGCTTGTTGCGTTGCGTATCCCAACACGTCGCGTCGATGACGTCGGCTGCCCAGCCGCGCGGCTTGGTGGCTGACAAAAGCTGCTCGACTGCAAGCACGGGGTTGCGCCGTTCGTCACCCTGCAACGACTCGTAGGCTTTGCGATGCATTTCAGCGACCGCAGGATCGGCAAAAAAGCGAAACGGATTTTCAACGCGCCAGCTGAGTCTGGGCGCCAGAGGCGTGCCGCGAAAGCTTGGCAGCGGCCCTGGAGTGGCCGCGTCAGCGGGAACATCCTGGCCGGTTGACGGGGGTGCAGCTTGCGGTGCGGGAGCCGCCTCGATGATCTTTTCGATCTCGTCTCGCGAGCGCGGCATTGCGCTCTTTTGCTGAACGTCGGTGGCCTTGCTGGAAGGCGCAGGGGCTGTGCCGGTCTTGCCAGCAATCGGCGGCGGCGCAGGTGCATTCGGCAACGGATCAGTTGGCACGAAAGGCAAGGGTTGCCGATCGCCGGCTTGCACTGGCGGCAACGGCGTGAGGATGACAGAACCATCCGCGCCACGGCTGTCCTGCGCCTGCGCGCCGGTGAACACTACAGCGATCATCGCAAGACCCAGCGCATAACGTGCAGAACATCGCGCACGGGCAGTGCCCCGGTTCATCTGATCTCTCCAATCGACGGACGCCGTACCGGCACGATGACCAGCTTCAATAACCGCAAACCGGTGTTCACAACCGGGCAAAGCGGACCGCCCACCACAATCGCGCAACGCGAAAGACGGGCGTAATCACGCCTTGGGGATGCGGCCCAAGACATCCACGTCTCTGCAGAGCGCGCAAATAAGGCCCCACAAGGGCAACCGGTCCCAGCGCCGCCCGCTGCCCGCGCGGCAACCGGGCCCAGCCACGCCGAACGGTGCCAAGGTGCAAAGCCGCCTCGGCAAGGTATTTGCGGCATTGAGCCGCCTGCTCATCCCTCTGCTCTGCCTGCTCTGCTGTTCCCGCGTCGTCATCACAAACGCCACAAGCCGTTATCGTCTGGCCGGAAAGGCCCGCCAGCAGTGGCACCTGCCCCATCGCGTGCCGTCGGGGCATATCAAGCAGAATGCGTGCGAGCCCGACACACCGTCCCGCCGCCTGCACCAGGTCCCGATCAGGCTCAGGCCCACCCGTTGCCGCCGCGGCCACCGCGATTGCCCGCTCCAGCGCCGCCCCATCCGTCTGGTCGAGATAACGCTCAAGATCCTCTTCGCTTACAATCGGCTCAGTACCTGTGTCGGCACTGCGCGCATCGATACTCTGGTGCAGCGAAGACATCGATACGCGACCTACCTCAACGAGAACCGCCAGCGCGTCGGCGATGGCGTGTCCGCTGCGCTGATTGGGAGGCCCTCGCCTCTCTGCCATTGCCGCAATGGTATCGCGCCACCACTGCAAGCGGATCTCCGCAAGGATCGGCTCGCCAACGGTTTCAATGATACGCACCAGTTCACCTTCGAAGGCCGCCAGCACGAGCTGATCGTCGCGCGAGCCTACCGGAGCCAGCAGCGCGGAAAGATAATAATCATAGGCGCCGCGCCGCGCCGCAGAAATAACCTCGGTGCGTTGTGCCTCACTCAGCATGGCATGCTGCTTTTCTTGATCATCGCTCGCGCACGGAACGCGCTATAGCCCGGCATGCGCGGCGACCAGCATGGCAACCGAAACCGGAATGACGAGAATGAGGTTGATCCGCGCCCACTTGGCGATTGCGACGCGCGCGGTGGCCTTCTCAGCATCGCTCGCGGCCACCTTGCCGGTGATGCGCGCAACATTCGGGCGCAAGATGAACTGTACGATGGCCCACATGGCAATACCGCCCGCCACCGCGAACAGGAGCACACTGCGCTGATGCACTTGGGCGCCGATGGGCACCAGCATGAGCACACCGGTCGCAAGCGTCGCATGGGCCGCACCGGTGA
>JAXGRZ010000112.1:0-8646 GCA_040765305.1 Hyphomicrobiaceae bacterium
AAACAAGGCTCAAAACAAGAAGCCCGCCTTATCTCACGAGGGGCATGGCGAAGACTGACATTTGTCGCGTTGAATGACAGCAAACTCAAGGCGGCGGAATGTGCACTAGAGCACTTTTCGATCCGATGGAACGGAACCGGCGCTCTAGCTCTCTGGTTTGGTCGCATTTTCTTAGGACGAACCGGTATCCACTTCGTCGGAAAATGCTCTAGCACATCTGGTGGCGCGTTCGCGCTGCAACTCCAACATCTGGTGGTGCGATTTGATTCTCTTCCCCGCGATTGATCTGAAAGATGGCCAGTGCGTGCGCTTGAAGCTGGGCGAAATGAGTGAGGCGACGGTCTTCAATGATGATCCGGCTGCACAGGCGCGCATCTTCGAGGAGCAGGGGTTTGAATACCTGCACATCGTCGATCTCAACGGTGCCTTCGAGGGCAAGCCGGTCAATGCTGCCGCCGTCGAAGCCATTCTTGCCGCCATTACGATGCCGGCGCAGCTGGGCGGTGGCATTCGCGATATCAAGACGATTGAGATGTGGTTGGACAAGGGCATCGGCCGCGTCATCCTTGGCACCATTGCCGTGCGCGATCCCGATCTGGTGCGTGAGGCTTGTGCAAAGTTTCCCGGCCGCATCGCGGTTGGCATCGACGCCAAGGGCGGCAAGGTGGCGGTGGAAGGATGGGCTGAAACGAGCGAGCTGACGGCGATCGCACTGGCGCGCCGCTTCGAGGATGCCGGTGTCGCGGCGATTATCTACACCGACATCGAGCGCGACGGCGTGCTGAAGGGTCTCAATCTACCGGCGACGGCTGAGCTGGCTGGCGCGGTGAGCATTCCGGTGATCGCTTCCGGTGGTCTTGCCTCGATCGATGATATCAAGGCCCTGATGCAGCCCGAATATGCGATGCTCGAAGGCGCTATTACCGGACGCGCGCTTTACGATGGGCGTATCGATCCGAAACAGGCGCTGGCCATATTGAGGGGACAATAAAGCCGGCCTCGTACGTCTGGGTTGGATGCGCTAATCGCCGCGCGGCCGCACCAGCCATGCAACCAGCATAACGAGACCAACCAGCGCCGCCGGGCCGAGCGCCAGCCAAGAACCCGCGGCGGCGACCGCGGCGGTTGCGGCGGTGAGGATCGAGGCGAATGCTTCAAGGATCGTGGAGATCCGTGAGGCCACCTGCCGTCGGCGGAAATTGGTACGGCGTGCCTGGGCCCGGAACCAGAGCTGGATCAGGACCGCCGAGGCGGCGCCCGCCATGGCACCAACGCCAATCACCAACGCCCCGCGCGGTGACATCAATGCGATTGCAATCACGAATGGCGCGATAACCGCGGCGATGAGAGCTAGAACCGAGACGATCTTGGCCCAGATGAGGGCGCGCGGCTTGATCGGTGCGGTTGCGATGAGATCGGGCGCATCCTCGCCTGAGATCGCCAGCCACGCCAGCGCCCCGGCAAGCTGTCCGGCAGCCATCACCAGTACCGGCGCAAGCAGGGTTGCCGTATTGGACTTGGCGCCAAAGCTCACCCAAAGCATCAGCGCCGGCGGGATGAGATAGAGAATCTGCATCAGCGTCTGCGATACGAGCCAGGGGTCGCGCGCCAGCAGGGTCCATTCTTTTTGGATGAGTGCCATGAATGGCGATGTGTGGGCGAACCCACGCCCTGGCACGCGCGCATGTGTGCGCCGCGTTTCGGCAAGGCCCATTGCCGCAACAGCGTGCGTGCTGAATTCGCGTGAGCCGCGCTGAACAACCCATGAAACGTAGAGTGCTGCAATGAGGAGTGCGCCGAGCAATGGCACTGGCGCGCCCATCACCGCATGAGCCGGAAGCCACAATGCGCTCGCTGCATCGGGCAGCCTGGCAAGCACGCTCGTTTCGCTGAGCAGCGCAAAGCGCGACATCGATCCATAGGCGAGGATAGCCACCGTCTGGATGCCGATCAGAAACGAAGCGCCCACGACCGCCGCGGTGATCTGTGCAACAAGACGGGTTTTCTTCGGCCCGATCAACCGGAACATCATTATTGTCGCCTGCACGGCAAGGCCCACCGAGAGGGCTGCGGCGGCAACGATCATCGCATAGGCGGAAAGCCAGCGGGGCCCATCGAGCCACGCCGCCACGTTGATGAATGGTGCCACGATGAGGCCCGACATCGTCGTCGTGGTGATCACGATGGACGAGATGCGCACGCAAAATAGATGGCGTGCGGGGGCGGGCGAAGACAAGATCAGGTCGAGGTCATCGCGCGTATAGAAGGCGCGCGTCACTTGCTCGAGCGCCTGGGAAAACATCATCGTGAAGGTGAGAACCAGGCTCATCGCGATGGCTGCCAGTAGCGGCACGCCAACGCCTCCTAAGGCAGGCAGATAAGGTCGCAACACGAGACCGGCGATGGCGTGCAGGCCAAGTGCGAACACCGCCATGCCGATCACGACGGCACGGTCCTTGCGTTTGCGCCCGCCTGACATCAGCATCATCCAGTCGCGCCAGGCGAGGCGGGCCTCGTGGCGGGCGAACCAGGAAAGTGTCGCGGTCGTGGCGCTCATGCCGGGGCGCCTGCGATGGCTACGCGGGTGCTGTCGGGCTCGCCAACACCATCGTCGTTGACGATATCGAGGAAGATCTCTTCCAGGCTGGCGCCATGCACGCGACTGGTTGTTCGCAAGTCGTCAAGTGAGCCTTCCGCGACCAGCCGCCCCTTGTCGATGATGCCGATGCGATCGGCCATGCGCTCGGCCACTTCGAGAATATGCGTGGTCATGATGACGGTGGCGCCGTGTTCAACGAGGTGGCGCAGCACCGCCTTGACCTGGCGCGCCGAACCCGCGTCAAGGCCCGTCAGCGGTTCATCGAGAATGATGAGGCGAGGTTCGTGGATCAGCGCACCGGCCAGAGCAACCTTCTGGCGCATGCCTTTCGAAAAACCCTGGCAACGCTCGTTGGCCTTGGCTGAAAGGCCGAAGACGTCGATCAACTGATCAGCCTTGGCGCGGGCGACATTCGCATCCAGGTTCCACAGGCCGGCAACGAACGAGAGGTATTCCATCGGCGTCAGCTTGTCGTAGATCATCGGCTCGTCGGGCACCCACGCCAGCACGCGCTTGGCCGCGACGGGGTCCTTGCGTGCATTGGTGCCGCAGATCTCGATGCTCCCGGCATCGGGATCGAGCAGGCCGGCGACCATCCGCAATGTCGTTGTCTTGCCGGCCCCGTTGGGTCCGAGCAGCGCGTAGAACTCGCCCGCCCTTATGGTGAGCGACAGATCATCGACGGCGGGCTGGTCGAAGCGTTTCATCAAGCCGCGAACGGCAAGCGCCGGAATGGCGTCGGCTTGGGGCATGGCAGGGTATACTCACGGATGTTTCATCCCGGCACGCCCGTTAGGATTGCCTGAGGATGTGAACGACATAGGATCGTGAGTATAGGTCGTTGGGGTTGAAGAGAGGTGAAGGGCGGCTGCAATCGTGGCCGTGGGGACCCGCGCACCTTGATGCACAACCCGAGCGCTGCTGTCTCGTTCCGTTTTCACCAGACAGATGATAGACAAGCGCGGCCCGATTGTGGATGCCTGCTTGGCGCCGATGCGCGCCCGCGTGGAGAAACATGAATGATAAAAGCAAGCTTCGGATTATCGCCGCGTGATAGGGATGAGCATCATCGCGTCGCAACCCAGCTTGAGCTGTTCTTCGACTTGGCGAGTGTCGTTGCGATTGCTACTGCGGCGCATGGTCTGGCGCACGCGATTGCGGCCAATCATGCGATGGATGGCTTGTTCGCTTTCACCTTCTCGTTCTTCGCGATCTGGTGGGCGTGGATGAACTATACTTGGTTTGCCTCCGCCTATGATGATGCGCAGCCGTTGTTTCGCATCATTACGATGCTCATCATCGTCGGTGCGTTGATCATGGCGGCGGGCATCTCCGAGCTGTTCGAGAATCGGCCGATCCTGTTCGTCTGGTTCGGCTTTGTCGTGATGCGGCTGGGCCAGATCACCTTGTGGCTCATGGCGGCGCGTGGTGATCGGCACCATCGCACAACGGCGTTGCGCTATGCATTTGGCATTGTCGTGGCGCAGCTCTACTGGACGTTTGTCTTTTGGGGCCCGGAGCCAGGATCAACCCTGTTCAAGGTGACGTTCGCTCTTGGCATGGTGATCGAGTTGGCGGTGCCGGCGTTTGCCGAACGGGCCAACACGACCCCCTGGCATCGCCATCACATCATCGAACGCTATGGTCTGCTCAACATCATCGTGCTGGGCGAGATCATGCTGGCCATCGTGACGGCACTGCGCAAATCCGCGGGAGACATCACCTTGATGAACCCGCTGCTGCACGTCGCGATCTGTGCTGCCGTGATCACCTTTTCGCTCTGGTGGGCGTACTTTTCGCGCGAGGAACATCTCCAGACCCAGGAGCTTCGGCGGGTCCTTATGTGGGGCTATGGGCATGTCATTGTGTTTGCCGCCGCCGCCGCGCTCGGTGCTGGTTTCATCGTGTTGATCGACGTGCTGACGGCGCATGCGCAGGTCGGCGTGCGCACCGGTGACATCGCGGTTGCCATTCCGCTTGCGCTCTATCTGATTGGGTTGTGGTTCATTCGCGACCGCTATCTTGGTGGCGGTCTGCGGCGACATACCTTGCTGGTTGGCGCGGTCGCTCTTCTGGTCGCGGGCTTTTTTCTGCCCGCGCCACTGGAGCTGATGACGGCAATAACGGTGCTGAGCGTCATTGTGCGGACAAGATCGACCTTGTCGTAACTACGGGTCTGCACATTTTGAGAATTCGTCGGCCAGGTGATCGACGAGGCTGCGGACGGCTGGCAGGAGCCCGCGTCGTGTCGGAAAGACGGCATGGACGACGCCAGATCGCGGCCGCCAATCGGGCAGGATGTCGACCAGCGAACCATCCTTGATTTCCTTGGCTGTCATCATCCTTGGCAATTGCGCAATGCCAATGCCGAGCAGTGCTGCACTCTTCAGTTGTGCGATGTCGTCCGTGACGAGCCTTGGGTTATAGGAAACGCTTGCCCTGGCGCCATCGGGCCCCTCAAGTTCCCACACGTGCTTGCCATGCGCCGGGCCAAAGCCGACGCTCGGCAATGCCCCAAGGCTTGCGGGCACCGCAGGTCCGTTGAGCTGGGCAAGGCAGCCGGGACTTGCCACCAGCCGTTGTCCGCTGTCGCCAAGCACGCGCATGACGTAATCGGTTTCCTCGATCGGCGGGAAGCGGACGCGGATGGCGATATCAATGCCCTCGCTGATCAGGTCGATGCGCCGGCTGGTGCTTTCCAGATGTACGGCGACGCGCGGATACGCCGCCATGAATCGCGCAATCATGTCACCAACCTGAAAGCCGATCAGGGCCGGCGGGCAGCTGATGCGTACGACGCCTTGCGGTTCGGAGTGTGAACGATCAATCACCTCCTGCGCTGCCTCGGCCTCCACCAGCATGGCAACGCAGTGCTGGTAATACTCTTCGCCAATCTCCGTGACGGTGAACCGGCGTGTCGAGCGCTGGATGAGGCGGACGCCGAGCCGTGCCTCCAGCTCGCCCACCCGTCGGCTGAGCTTGGACTTGGGTACGCCGATGGCGCGGCCGGCAGCGGCAAAACCGCCGTGCTCCACGACTTGCGCGAACAGGTAGAGATCGTTGAGGTCCTGCATGGCAATTCATCGTCCTATATTTGGGACGAACAGTATGAAAATTGCCGACTTCTGCCAAGATCGTTCCATGAATAGCTTGCTCCCAACAGCGAAGGCCATCTGTGGCCCGCTTCAAGGAGCTAAAAAAATGAGAAAGATTCTCGGTACTTACAGCGCCCCTCGCCCGCACTGGGTCGGTGACGGCTTCCATGTCCGCTCGATGATCTCACCGGACATCCACGGCGCTTATCTGAGCCCGTTCGTGCTGCTCGACTACGCGGCGCCCGAAACGTTTTCCGCGACCAGCGCGCGCCGCGGCGTCGGCGAGCACCCGCACCGGGGCTTCGAGACGGTTACCATCGTTTATGACGGCGAAGTGGAGCACCGCGACTCGACGGGTGCAGGTGGCACCATCGGTCCAGGTGACGTGCAGTGGATGACGGCCGCATCGGGCATCCTCCACGAGGAGTTTCACTCCACGGCGTTTGCCCGCAAGGGCGGCAACATGGAGATGGTGCAGCTCTGGGTGAACCTGCCGGCCAAGGACAAGTCTGCCAAGCCTGGATATCAGACCCTGCTTGATAAGGACATTCCTGCGGTCGAGCTGCCGGGCAAGGCTGGCACGGTGCGTGTCATCGCGGGTGACTATGACGGTGGCAAGGGGCCGGCGCGGACGTTCACACCGATCAACATCTGGGATGTGCGCCTGCGTCGCGACAAGAGCGCCAAGCTCGACTTGCCCGACGGCCATTCACTTGCGGTGGTCGTGCTCGACGGCACGGTCGAAGTCAATGGCGCAGAGATCGTGCGTGCGGGCCAGCTCGTCGTGCTGGCGCGTGAGGGCGGCGAGATCACGCTCGAAGCCAACAGCGACGCCAAGCTGCTCGTTCTGTCTGGCGAGCCCATCAACGAACCGGTCGTTGCTCATGGCCCCTTCGTCATGAACACGGTCGGCGAGATCAAGCAGGCCATGCTTGATTTCCAGTCGGGCAAGTTCGGCCAGATGGCTGACGCAACAAACTGACCTGCTCCGGCGCGGCATCAAAGCCAACAGATGTCGCGCCGGAAAATTTGTGAGACAACTTTCTGCCCATGAACCAGACATCAATGAGGACAATCCCGTGACAAGCGAGCCCATCCGTGATCAGAAGTTCGACCACCTGTTGACCCCGCAGAACGCGGCATTCATCGTCATCGACTACCAGCCTATTCAGGTCAGCTCGATCCGATCGATGAACCAGGACGAGTTGGTCTTCAACATCGTCCATACGTCAATGGCGGCGGTGAATTACAAGCTCCCGATCGTGCATTCCACCGTCAATGTTGCGACCGGCAAGAACAAGCCGCCAATCAAGCCGCTGATGGATGTGTTGGGTGCTTACCCCACCTATGACCGCACCTCGATCAACAGTTGGGAAGACGTCGAATTCAAGCGGGCGGTTCTGGCGACCGGTCGCAGGAAGCTGGTGATGACCGCGCTTTGGACCGAGGCGTGTCTGACCTTTCCCGCGCTCGATGCCCTGAAGGAAGGGTTCGAGGTTTATGTTGTTGCCGATGCTGTCGGTGGAACGTCGCTGGGTGCGCACGAAGCTGCCCTGCGCCGTATCGAGCAGGCTGGTGGCCAGTTGATCAGCAAGACACAGCTTTATTGCGAGTTGCAGCGTGATTGGGCGCGCTCCGAAACGGTTCCCGGGTTCATGGACGTGTTCCAGAACTGGGATGGCTCCAATCCTGAAAAGGATTTCAAGGGCTGAGCATCAGGCAAGACGAGCGATGGGTGACGGCGGTGTGTGATGAAACGCGCGCATCGCCAAGCCTCCCATCGCGTCAGAAAACCAAAAGCCGAAAATCAAATCCCCCGAAAGGACGATGATCATGAGCAAAGTGCTGGTTCTTTACTATTCGAGCTACGGTCATATCGAGAAGATGGCCGAAGCGGTGGCCGAGGGTGTGCGCGAGGCAGGCTCTGAGGTCGTCATCAAGCGTGTGCCAGAGTTGGTGCCCGAAGAGATCGCAAAGAAGTCTGGGTTCAAACTCGATCAGGCGGCACCAATCGCCACCGTGGCCGAGCTGCCCGAGTACGATGCCATCATCCTCGGCATTCCAACGCGCTTTGGCGCCATGCCAGGGCAAATGAAGAACTTCCTCGATCAGACCGGAGGTCTTTGGGCGCAAGGCAAGCTCATCGGCAAGGTCGGCAGCGTGTTTACCTCGACCGCAACCCAGCACGGCGGACAAGAAAGCACGATCCTCTCGACCCACACGGTGCTCCTGCATCATGGTCTGGTGATTGTCGGTCTGCCCTATTCCTATCAGGGCCAGATGGGCGTCAAGGAAATCGTCGGCGGCTCGCCCTATGGCGCAAGCACCATTGCCGATGGCGATGGTTCGCGCCAGCCGAGCCAGAATGAACTGGCCGGCGCCAGATTTCAGGGTCGCCACGTCGCCGAGATCGCTGAAAAGCTCAAATCACCCTAATGAGCGTTTACGGTTCAGCCGGCACTGGTCGGCGCCATGGAGATTGGACATATGCGAGTCCTTCAATTTGAGAGCACCGGCACGCTTGCCGCCTTGAACATGCTGGATCGACCCGAGCCGGTTCCCGGTGTCGGTGAAAGCTTGATCAGGGTGCATGCGGCCGGGCTGAACCCGAGCGACGTCAAGAATGTCTTGGGTCGCTTTCCCTATACGACCTTGCCGCGCACACCTGGACGCGATTTTGCCGGAACCGTGGTTGCCGGCCCCGACGCATGGGTGGGCCGCCACGTGTGGGGCACAGGCCGCGAGCTTGGTTTTACGCGCGATGGCAGCCACGCCGACTATATGACGGTGCCAAGCGCGGCGCTGGTGGAAAAGCCAGCGTGTCTGTCATTTGCTGAGGCCGCGGCGTGTGGCGTGCCTTATGTGACGGCTTGGGATGGGTTGCAGCGCGCTGGCGTTGGCAAGGGTACGCGGGTCGTGGTGATCGGCGCGGCCGGTGCGGTGGGAAGCGCC
>JAXGRZ010000113.1:0-8609 GCA_040765305.1 Hyphomicrobiaceae bacterium
GACGAACCGGTATCCACTTCGTCGGAAAATGCTCTAGCGCAGCCGACGTCCACGGTTCGTATCCCGCAGCCGCCCCTCACCCTAACCCTCTCCCCGTGAAAGACGGGGAGAGGGAATTGCGTGCGGTGGTGGCTTCCCCCCTCTCCCCACACGCGGGGAAAGGGAATTGCGTGCGGTGTCGTGTGCTTCCCCCCTCTCCCCGCACCGCGGGGAGAGGAAATTGCGTGCGGTGTCGTGTGCTTCCCCCCCTCTCCCCGCACCGCGGGGAGAGGGCCGGGGTGAGGGGCGGCTTTCTGGTGATGCCGGTTACTCAGTGGCACCTTCAAGTTTTGCCAGCACGCCTTCCCAAACACTCTCGATGTTGTCGAGAACCTCCGTATTCGTAACGCGCAAGATCTCGCACCCTGTCCGTCTTAGATCGTTTCCGCTTTGTGCGGAAAAGATCTTATCTATTATCGCTGACGAGCCGTAGCGGCCTGAGCGTTGCCACCTCATCGAAAAGTGCTCTAGGCTGCGTCCAACGCCTCCAACCAGGATGGGCTGGCGGACGACCCTATGGGCCCTCGTGCCCGTTATCATCGCGGCCACAATTTCCAATCTCCTCGTCAAAGGCCTGCATGACATCGCCGGCCAGTGCGCGCGTCACGCGCCGATGGCTCGCCAAAGCCTGGCGATCGAGCCGCTCGACGATGGCGTTGGCGGCGGCCAGCGAGCGTTCCATGCGCACGGCAATGAAATTGACCACATGCGGCTCAACAGACAGTTGACGATCGGCAAAAAGCTTAACGAGCACCGCCTTCAGCAGCGTTTCATCAGGCGGCGCAATGGAAATCAGCGGCACGGCGCGCAGCCGCGAACGCAGATCGGGCAGCGCAATCGACATCTCGCCGGGTGCCAGCCGCGAGGTCATCAAGATGGTGAACTTGTGTTCACGCGCAAGATTCAACAGGTGGAACAAGATCCGATCATCGCTGATCCCACGGTCGATATCCTCCACCAGCACGGCGCGATCGCGCTCCAGCAGCGCAATCGTGTCCTCACCCAGATCGCTCGCCGCGATGGCAGATGCCCCCGAAGCCGTCTGCCAGACATGACCCAGATGGGACTTGCCTGAACCTTGCGGCCCGACCACCAGGCCCGCCCAGTGCGGCCAGTCAGGCCATTGGTCGATCAACTCGACTGCCGCACGGTTTGATTGAGAGACAAAGAAATCCTCCATGCCGAACGCCGAACGCAGCGGCAGATCGAGAACAAGCTGGCGCGGCCGTGATGTCATGGCTTGGGCATCTTTACGCCAGGAGCAGCCGGATGGCCCGGCTCGCCACCGTAATATGGGCTGGCCAGATAGGTCTTCAGCGCAAAGCGCATGAGCACTCCGAGTGCAGCCGCCACCGGCACCGCGACGAGCACGCCGACAAAGCCGAACAGATAAGAGAATACGAAAAGCGCAAAAATCAGCCACACCGGATGCAGGCCAATCTTGGAGCCAACGATGTTGGGCGACAAAAAGCCCGCATCAAACGCCTGCCCGGCCAGGAACACACCGGCGACCATGGCAACCGGCATCATGTCGGGCCAGAACTGAATGAGCGCCAGGGAGGTTGCGGTGATGAGACCAAGCGCCCAGCCAACGAACGGGATGAACGTCAAGATGCCCGTGCCGATACCGATGAGGAGACCATATTTCAGTCCCACAGCGGTCAGCCCTGCGGCATAGAACGCGCCAAGGATCATGCACACCGTACCCTGGCCGCGAATGAATGCGGAGACCGCATCGTTGACATCGCTGGCCAATTGGCGAATGGCGCGCTCGTGGGCGCGCGGCAGCCAACCGTTGATTTTGGCCAGCATCGGATCCCAATCCAGCAGCATGTAGAAGACGACGAGCGGCGTCACCAGGATCAGCGATATGAAGTTGACCACGGCGCGGCCCTGGTCCCACAGCGAGGCAGCAATCCAGCGGGCAATCGCCGCCCAATTCTCCGACAGGCTGCCGATCGCCTGGTTCAATGCGGCCGCGAAGGCTGGATAGCGCGGGCCGAGTTGTTCATGCGCCCAGGCATCGACAAAACCTTTAAGCCGCTCCAACTCGCCAGGCAGGGCGAGAGCCAGCTGCTGGGCCTGTAGCGCCAACAGCGGCACGATGAAAATGAGCACCGCTGCCAGGGCAACGATGGCAACCAGCACAATCAGCACCGAAGCCCACAGGCGCGACAGTCCCATGCGCTCCAGGGCACCGGCCAGCGGATTGAGAAAATAGGCGATCACCATACCGGCAATGAACGGCAAAAGGATTTCCTTCAGCAGCCCGATCATCACGATGAGCACGAGGGCTGCGCCCATCCAGAACAGCACCTGTCGTTCGGCTCGCATCTCGCCCCTCCCCTTGCCCTTTGTAATTGTTATTACGGCACCCCCGTGCCAGGCCCGCCGGCGATCCTACCCCGGTGGGGTGGCAGATCCATAACCCGTCATGTGGAGAAGCCAGGTGCGCACATAAGCGGCAAGCGAAACCAGAACCAGGATCGCCGTTATCCAGATCAGTGCGGTGCGCAGCGGCGCCAGGCCCAGCCCGAACCCCTCGTCAGCCATCACCACAGCCGCCAGGAGGATCTGAAACACCGTATTGAACTTCGAGACGACCAGAGGATGAATATGCACCGGATTGGCCAAAAGCCAGGACAGGACGACGCCAATGACAATCAGAAGGTCGCGCGATACGACGGCAATCACCAGCCACAACGGAAGCTGGGAGCCGACCGCCAGCGCGATGAAGATGCACACCAGCAGCAGTTTGTCGGCCAGCGGATCAAGATAGGCACCAAGCTCCGTCGTCCAGCCGAAGCGCTTGGCCAGATAGCCGTCGACGCCATCGGAAATCCCCGCGATCACGAACAGGAAGAATGCCGCCTGCATCTGGCCGGAGAGCAACAGCCAGAACACGATAGGCACCAAGATGACCCGGCCAAGCGTGATGAAATTGGGAAGGTTAGACACTCTCGACCCGATCTACACTTCTCGACCTGATCCATTGACCTACCGGCAGGGGTCTGCCGGTGCCCGGCTATCGTCTGATTGGCTGAGATGGCGGCCCTGGAGCCTCCATTTCAAGCGCGATTGAGATTTTGCAACAGGGCGTGAGACGCAAACCCCCACCTCCAGGCGGGACTTGGACCCGAGCGAACCTGCGCCAACGCCGCCGTGCAAGCTTGCAAATCGTGAGTTGGGTTGCAAGCTCCCCGCAAGGATGATGGCAAACTGCCCAATCCGTGGCCTTCACGGCGTTCGCCCCTCAAAAACCCGACCGCAAGAACCAGTTGCCGCCGACGTTGCTGAGGCTGAGCCCGCGTGCCGCCAGAGCATTGGCGAGGGCCGGACCACCCCCGGGAAAGGTCACCTGAAGATCAGCACCGCGCGCCGAGACGGCGTCGACCTGGACATCGGACACACCGGGCGTTTCACGCACACGGGTATGCAGATCCGTCCACTCCGCCAGCCCTCGGAACTCGACCTGCATGCGGACCGGCTCGCCACCGTTCGAAAGCGCCGCCACACCGCCGTAACGCTGCGCCCGCACCGCCTTCCAACGGCCCTCGATGATGCCCATCGAAACAACAGCAGCCAGCTCCATCGCGTAGCCAGCATCGCCATGAGAGAGGCGATAGCTTCGCTTCAGCGTCAACGGGCCAACCGCATCGCGACCAGCAAGCGTCACATGCACGCGCCCGGCAGGCTGATCGACTTCGGCAACAGCAACGACCACACTGGCGCCGCCATATTCGTTGGCCAGCACACGGTTGGCGCTTTCATCCCCAGCAATCAGCATGTTGAGCGTGTCATCGTGGATGAACGGCTTCATCTCGGCGAGCTTCAGCGGCGTCAATGTGTTCTTCAGGTCGAGGTCGCGCCAGATGTCGGGCCAGGCCTTGGCAACCGACCCCGAGCGAACCAGTTTGCCACCCTCTCTGACGGCTGCCACCAAAACCACCTCGGGGGCCTGCTCATCGATGTAGGGCACGGCTTCGCGGCGCAGCAAATTGCGGACGGCGTCGGGGCGGAAGGAAAAGTCGAGGCTGGCGATATATTCGGTGGTCGAATTGCGCTCGGAGCGGACCACATAGCCATCAAGAAGACCCTGCGGATCGGTCTCCTTTAAGGCCTTCAGCCGGCTATAGGCCATCACCGGCACCAGCCGCTTCAACAGCGATCGAAACGCGGCTTTCTGACCGTCCGCAATGGCCTGCTCCTTGGCCGCAACGGCATTCGCCGCCTTTGCCTGTACGGGATAGTTGGCAATCGTGAAAACCTTGTCGCCCGCCGGCCGGGCGATGGCCATGGCCGGGACCAGAACCACCAGGACGCCAACAACCACACCCAACACGACCACGCCCAACCAGGATGCAATGGCCTGCCTTGCCCGGCGCCATTCAAGCCCGCCGGCCCCTATCTCGCTCGTCGCCCCTATCTCGCTCGTCAAGGTCATCGTGATTTCCTTAAATCCCGCGTGCCGCGGCACCAGCCAGGAACAGCACATTTGCAGCACAATTCTGTCCACCGTTGCCGTACCGCAGACCCGTGCTGTCATGTTGCGGCCCCCTCGCTGACCTGCTACCACCCCGCATCTCCCGCCTTTTTCAGGCGAAGTTAAGGGTTTTGACCTGTCTTGGCGCGCCATCGGCGCCACCAGGCCCCTCTCCTGACGCAGCTCGCCGCATGCACCCAAGGCACCCGAGGCACCATGGCTGAGAACCACAAACCGGCCGCTTGCGCCATCACTTACCGTGATTCCGGCGTCGATATCGACACGGGCAACGCCCTTGTGCGAGCCATCAAACCACTGGTCAAGGCGACGCGGCGGCCCGGCGCCGACGCGGATCTGGGCGGTTTCGGGGGGCTTTTCGATCTCAAGGGCGCCGGTTTCAAGGATCCGATCCTGGTTGCCGCCAACGATGGCGTCGGCACCAAGCTGAAGATCGCCATCGATACCGCCCAGCACGAGACGATCGGCATCGACCTTGTCGCCATGTGCGTCAACGATCTTGTCGTCCAAGCCGCCGAACCCTTGTTCTTTTTGGATTATTTCGCCTGCGGAAAGCTCGATCTGGGGGTTGCCCAGGCGGTCATCAAGGGCATTGCCGAGGGCTGCCGCATGGCCGGGGCCGCGCTGATCGGTGGCGAGACCGCCGAAATGCCGGGCATGTACCAGGCGGGGGACTATGATCTGGCCGGCTTCGCGGTGGGCGCGGCTGAACGCGGACACCTGCTGCCGCGCGGCGATATCGCGGTCGGCGACGTGGTGATCGGCCTGCCGTCCTCGGGCGTGCATTCCAATGGCTATTCGCTGGTCCGTCGCCTGGTCAACGAGGCCGAGCTTGACTGGCACGACCCGGCTCCCTTCGCGCCTCAAATGAGCATGGCGCGGGCGTTGCTGGAGCCGACACGGATTTACGTCAAACCCCTGCTCGCCGCACTCAAAGCAACTGGCGGCGGCGGCGCTGGCGGCGCCATCAAGGCGCTCTCACACATCACCGGGGGCGGGTTGTCGGAAAATCTGCCGCGTGTGCTGCCCGACACTGTTGCCGCCCGCATCGATCTGGGCGCGATCCCGGTCCGTCCCGTCTTTGGCTGGCTGGCGGCGACCGGCCGTCTTGATGCCACCGAGATGCTGCGGACCTTCAACTGCGGCATCGGCATGGTCATCGTTGCTGACCAGGCGCGTGCCGGCGAGGTCTGCGACGCGCTCAAGGCGGCCGGCGAGGCCCCTGTCACAATCGGCGACGTCGTGTCCCCGAGCGGCAGAAAATCCGATGCCAAGGGCAAAGGCGAAGCCTGGGCGGTAGACTACACCGGTGCTCTCGCTCTGGCTTAACGAGACAAGGCGGGTTGCACATGAAGAAGATGCGCGTTGGCATTCTGATTTCGGGCCGCGGCTCCAACATGGTGTCGCTGATCAACGCAGCGCGCGCCCCCGACTACCCGGCACAAATCGTCACCGTCATTTCCAACCGACCGACGGCCGGCGGCCTGAAGCTGGCCAACGAAGCGGGCATTCCAACCGTTGTTATCGACCACAAGGACTACGCCACGCGCATGGCTTTCGAGGCCAAGATGCATCAGGCGCTGCTCGACGCGGGCGTCGACCTCATCTGCAGCGCCGGCTTCATGCGCATGCTGACGGGCGGTTTCGTCGACCGCTGGAAAAACCGGCAGCTGAACATCCATCCTTCGCTGTTACCGGCCTTCCCGGGGCTCGATACGCATGAGCGGGCACTTCGCGAAGGCGTGCGCATCCACGGCTGTACGGTGCATTTCGTGCGCCTGGAGATGGATACCGGTCCCATCGTGGCGCAGGCCGCCGTTGCCGTGCAGCCAGACGATACGCCTGAAACTCTGGCCGCCCGGGTGCTCGAAGCCGAACACGCACTCTACCCTCATGCCCTGCGGCTCGTTGCCTCTGGCGCGGTACGGGTGAGCGAGGAGGAGATCCATTTCGCCCCTGCGACCGATACGCCAGCCCCGTTCTTCAGCCCACCTCTTAGATCGTTTCCGCTTTAGGCGGAATCGATCTGATCTGTTATCGCTCACGAGCCGTACCGGCCTTCGGCCTGGCTCTGCGCGGGCGCGGCGCATCGGCACCGGGCCGCAGTCGCGGCCTGAGCGCTTCCACCTCATCGTGCAAGCGCTCGACCGCGACGAACCGCCATCCACTTCGTCGGAAAAATGCTCTAGCCCTGAAGACGCGCACGCTCGCGTCACATCGCTCTACGCCATACCAGGCCGCACCACCTCCAGAGGGCCATATTCCAGCCCATCTTGCGCGCACATCTTGGACGCCTGTAACCTATCGTTACAGCGCGTTATTTTTATTTGGAAACAACTGCGGCATGTCACGTTGAGCAGTGGCCCCCAGCCGGTTAACCAGTCAACGCCATGGCCGTCGCCAGCGGTTCCAGACAAAGCTACAGAATTTGGACTTGGCACGCCGCCCAATGACATGCACCCTGATCGTCTTTATTTGATCACCAATATGGACTGTGCCCGAATTGAAGTGTACGGGAGCGCGGTTGTTGGGCTGTTTCCACCGATCGACGCATTCAGAGGGTGGCCCATTATTGAGCAAACCGCCGATAAGCGCGGTGCAGAAAATATTGCATGACGTCAGGAGATTGCGTGACGTCCAAGGGAGGCGACCTCGTCGGAGGGCCCACAGGATAGCAAGGACCGTTGAGGCGGTGCCTTCGTCCGCAATGGCGCAAGATCCAAATGGACTGCGCACGACTTGGAGGCGAAGTGAATGAACGCAGTCGACGCACAAGCTCAGTTGCTTGGCGAGGAAGAGAGCATCTGGTTCAAGCTGACGCCGCTGCTCAAGGGCAACAATAACAATCCAATGCGCATCATGTGCCAGATGGCGGAGCGCTATGGGCCGGTCATTCCCGTCAACATGGGATCAGAGCGCGTCGTGCTCATTTGCGAGCCTGAGCTGTTCAAGCACGTGCTCGTCTCCAAGGCCGACAACTACATCAAGTATTTTGACGGACTGAAGCCGATCTTCGGCAAGTCGATGATCACCAATGACGGCGCGCTCTGGCAGAAGATCCGCATGCCACAGCAGCCCGCCTTCCACCCCGATGCGTTCGCCGACTACATCCCCTTCTTCACCGCCGCCATCAAGCAGAAGATGGAACAGTGGGCCCAGTACGCCAAGTCGGGCGAGAGCTTCGAGATGGTCGAGCAGACCTGGACGCTGGCAGCTGACATGATCTGCAAGGCCCTGTTCGATCGCGACATGCCATTTAACCCGCACGTCGTCTTCAAGTACGTCAAGACCTACACAAACGTGCAGGAACACAAGGGCATTCGCGAGAAGAAGAAATCGGGCGATGCCTACGAGGAAACCGAGTTCGACGCCGCCAAGGCGGTGCAGGCCTGGGCCGCCGTGCCACCCTCCGTCATGGCCGCCCCGCCGCGCGATCACCGCGAAAAGACGCTGTTGAAGCTGATCGAGGCGTGCACCGCCGATCCCGATATTCCCGAGTTCGATCGCCAGCAGGCGATTGACGAGATCAAGCAGTACCTGTGGGCTGGCACCGAAACGACAGCGCTGACGCTCGCCTGGGCACTCTACCTGCTTTCGCTTCACCCTGAAGCCGCAGCGCGCGTCATCAAGGAGAGCGAGGAGGTGCTGGGTGAGCGCGAGCCGACGGTGGCCGACTACACCGCACTCATCTACACGCGCTCAGTCATCCAGGAGACCATGCGGCTTTATCCGCCGGTCTGGGGCCTCATCCGCGTTGCCGCTGAGGACGACGTGATCGGCGGCAAGGAGATCAAGGCCGGCGACCGCATCGTGCTGTTTGGATACTCCGCCCACCACAACCCGCGCTTCTGGGACGAGCCCGAGGCGTTCCGCCCCGAGCGCTGGATGGACGATGCCGCCAGGAAGCGCGTCAAATATTCCTATCTGCCGTTCGGAGCCGGCAAGCGCTCCTGCCCCGGCGGCGCCATGAGCCAGGTCGAGAACACGCTCGCCCTGTCGCTGCTCCTGCGCCGCTTCCGCCCCGAGTACGTCGGTCCGGAACCGGCGGGCATCAACGCCACTGTGACGC
>JAXGRZ010000114.1:0-8556 GCA_040765305.1 Hyphomicrobiaceae bacterium
ACAATTTGGGCCCGCATTCGAAGATCTCGACGGCACCCTTGCCCGTATCGTCATACCAGATGCCGGCTTCTCGAGGACCGGCGCTGGCCGTGGCTCCAAGCGCGAAGAAAGCTGCTGCTGCAGCTGCAACTCCGTACCAACGGCGGGCTGAAGCGTGTTGCCTGTGTCCGCGCCTGTCACAGGACGTTGCAGACATGCACTCCGGTTTGAACTCGAAAATGCTCATGGTTGGCTTCGTTTTTCCAAGTTGGAGAAAGGTTGTTTCCAACATACCAAAACGGCAAAACAGTGAAATCAAACCGAACCGCTTAGCCGGGAAAGTTACCGTTGGTCATGCCGTTGCACAATTCTGTGTACGTAAATGCAAGTTCTTAACAACTTCCTCGTTAAAGCCGGTTTCAGGCTCTGCTGAGCCATGTCCCTCTGTATTTTTGCTCAAGGTTCTGGTTTTAAGAGGTTTAACGCCGTGCTTGCGCCCTACTTGGGCTGTTCATGATCGCGATCGATATCGCTTTACCAGCGGCAACACTTTGTCGTTTCAAGTCACCCAGGGCAGAAAGCCTCCTGCCCTGACGCTCAATCAAGGTCCAGTACGATGATCATGACGCTTGCCTTTCGTAACCTGTTTCACGACCGCATTCGGCTTGTCGTGACGCTGGTCGGCATTCTGTTCTCCATCGTCCTGGTGGCGGTTCAGCTGGGCCTTTATCTCGGCTCCAGCCGCATGATCACGGCCAATATCGACCATGCGAACGCTGACCTGTGGGTGACGACATTTGGCGCCAAGAGCTTTGAGGACGGCGGTATGCTTTTGCATTCGGCCGAACGCCATCAGGCATTGGCAACGCCAGGCGTTGAGCGCGTCGTGCCGCTGGTGGTTTCCTTTGCCGAATGGCGCAAGCCGAGCGGTGGCTCGACCCGTGTGGTCGTCGTGGGCACTGATCCGGAAGATAACGGACTGGTGCCCTGGGCGCTGAAGAATGGGACCTGGAGCGATGTGAAAACACCCGACGGCATCGCCATCGACAAGTCGTACTTCCGCGATCTCGATGTCACGGGCATCGGCGATACCGCGCAGGTGGCTTCGGGCCGCGTTCGCATCAAGGCGTTGACCGAAGGGGTGCGCTCGTTCACCCAGTCGCCCTATGTCTATACGACCCTGGCGCGTGCCCGCCATCTGCTGGCCCGTGAGACTGATGCAACGAGCTTCCTACTCATCAAGGTGAAGCCCGGTGCCGACATCGGGCACGTGCGCGACCAACTCAAGAGCCGACTTGAGTCGGCCGAAGTGCTGACCAAGGCCGAGTTCCGTGATCGCAGCTTGAAGACGTGGTTGTTCAAGACGGGCGCGGGCATTGCCTTGATCGGTGGTGCGCTCCTGGGTCTGCTGGTCGGCACCGTGATCGTCGCGCAGACACTTTATTCATCGACCAAGGATCACCTCAACGAGTTTGCCACGCTGCGTGCGCTGGGCTCATCTTCAGGCTACATCCATCGCGTGATCCTCGGACAGGCGGGCCTCAGCGCCGTGATCGGCTATGCATTGGGCATGACCATCGCCCTCGGCGTGGTCTTCGCCAGCCGCGATACGCCGTTGCCCCTTGTCATGACGCCGTGGCTTGCCGCGGTGCTGTTTGCCGTTACCGTCTTCATGTGCGCCATTTCCGCGATGTCGGCGATCATGAAGGTAACCAAGATCGATCCAGCCATGGTGTTCAACAGATGACAGGCAAAGCGGTTCTGGAAGCCGTCAATATCGTCAAGGAGCTGGGCTCCGGGGCCGGCAAGATCACGGCTTTGAAGGGCGTGTCTCTTGACCTGATAGCAGGCGAGTTGACCTTGCTGATGGGCCCCTCCGGCTCGGGCAAGACGACACTGCTGTCGATCCTGGGCTGCATCATGTCACCCACCTCCGGCACGATCCGTGTGGCGGGGCGTGATACCGAAGCCCTGGGTGCGGAGGACCTTGCCGCGATCCGCCGCGAACACATTGGCTATATCTTCCAGTCGTACAATCTGTTCCCGACCCTGTCGGCACTGGAGAACGTGCGCATCGCGCTCGATGTGCGTGGCCAGAAAGGCTTCAAAGCGGCAGCGCGCGCCGAAGAATGCTTGCGCGATGTCGGTCTCGGCCACCGCTTGAAGTATCACCCGGGTAACATGTCGGGCGGTGAACAGCAGCGCGTGGCCGTTGCCCGCGCGATCGCCAGCTCGCCGTCGATCATTCTTGCCGACGAGCCGACCGCAGCGCTCGATACGGAGAATGGACAGCAGGTGATGGCCCTGCTGGCGCGCATTGCCAAGGAACAGAACCGGAGCGTGCTCGTGGTCACCCATGATCCACGCACGCTGCCGTTTGCCGATCGCACCATCTACATCGAGGATGGTCAGATCGTTCGCGAGACGCGTCGCCCGGAGGGGCTCGACGCTCCAGAAATCACCGATCTCTCGAAGAGGCGTAAAGCACATGGCTAAGATCGATTCCACCATCGCAACGATAGCGGTCGCGTTCGTTGCGGCCGCAGCCGTGAGCGCCATGCTCACCTGGCAGCCTAATGCGCGCGCGCCTGGCAACGTGATGGAAACGGGTGGCACCGCTGAGCCGGCGCCGGGCATGAGCGGTGGCGCGCGTCCGCAGCGCGAATGGGCAACCTCGGCAACCGGCCGTATCGAGCCCAAGGATGGCCTCATCGCCATTGGCGCTCCAAGCGCTGGTGAGATCGTGGAAGTTCTTGTGACCAACAATGACCGCGTTCAGGGGGGTGATCTCCTGGTTCGTCTGGATGATGGCGATCAGCTTGCCCGCATTGCCGCCGCCGAGGCGGAAACCGAAGTGCGCCGGCGCGAGCGCGACGAGGAATCGAAAGCTGCCGGTATTGCGCTTGATCGCCACAAGCTGGCTGACGCAACCGAAGTGGCCGATCGCGCGTTGTTTGAGGCGCGCCAGGCGCTCGATCAACGCCTTGCCGGCGTCAAGTCGGGCGGCGACACCACCGATCTCGTCAATCTTCGCCAAGCGGTGAAGGACAAGGAAAAGGCTGTTGTCGATGCGCGCGCAGCCCTTGCGGCGATCAACCGGAAGGACGGTATGCCGCTTCCCGATCGATTGGAATCGGCGCTCACGCAGTCGCGATCAGATCTGCGGCTCGCCTTTCAGGCTCTGGAGCGCACGCGCATCCGTGCCCCCTCCGCCGGCACCGTGCTGCGTGTGGACGCCAAGGTTGGTGAGCTGACCGGGCCGACATCACCGACGCCCGTCGTGACCATTGGCGACATGAGCCAGATAAAGGTCCGTGCAGAGGTTGAGGAGCGTGATCTGGGTAAGGTTCAACTCGGTCAGCGCGTCGTTGTGCGTTCCGATGCCTTCCCCGACAAGGATTTCAAGGGTCGCGTCAGTGTCATTGCATCGGCAATCGGCGCGCCCAACATTGCCACGCGTGGCCCTCGTCGACCCAGCGACGTTGATGTTCTGGAGGTTGTCACCACCCTCGATGAAGCCGCGGAGCTGGTGACAGGCATGCGCGTTGATGTCTACTTTGCTCATCCCGAGACGGCACAAGTAAAGCAGTAGGTTGTAAGCCGGCGCTCTATCCATCGGATCGAAAAGCGCTCGCGTTCTGAACCAGGGGTGCACCCAATTGCAAAGGGCGGAGCCGCGGCTCCGCCCTTTGTTGTTCCGGTGTCTCTGGTGTCTCATCCGAACGGCTTGGCTTGAGTGCGGTTCACGCAGCCCCGCTGGCGGCCGCCGCATCGATGTGCGCGCGCAAGTCCTCGGGGATCGAGAGCCGCTGTGCCAGTTCGTAGAGAAATGCCTGTTCGCCGCGCGTGTCCGGATCGATGGCAATGCGTGCTGCCGTATAGACCTGTACCGCTTCTTGCTCGCTGTTGACGGCGGCGGCGAGCTGGCCCGCCGACGCTGGATTATTGAGTTCGTTGGCGAGGAACTCCTCGGCACCGGCATTGAGGCCGGTCTGGTTGAGCGAGCCGAGAATCTTTTGTTGCTCGTCTGCCGAGATGCGCCCATCGGCCGCCGCCGCGCCGATCATCGCGCGGATGTAGAGGGCAGCCTGTTCGTTGCTGATCGCCGCTGGTTCGAAGCCAGAGCCGGCGGGGGCTTGCGTCGGTACGAAGTTGCGTTCAGCTGCTGGTGAGCGTCCTTGCGCATCATTCTGGTAGGCGCGATAGGCAAGGCCGCCGATCACTGACAGAGCCCCAAGCTTAGCGGCGTTGGCAGCTATTGTACGTCCGCTCTGGGTTCCAAAAACGAGAGCCCCAAGCCCACCCAAAGCCGCACCCGCGCCCAGCTGATTGTTGCCGATCAGCTCTTTCAATTGTCCCAGCAGATCGTCCATCGACTTGCCGCCGGTCATTTTCTCCAGCGCCTCGCGTGCCCCACTTGCCTCACCGATCCGGCTGGCACCTTCTTTTGCCCCCGAGGTCGCCTGACCAAAAACCTGACCAAGCATATCGGTGATGCTGCCGCCCGACGCGCCAGCACCGCCACCTAGCTGCTTTTGCAGGTTGCCGAGAATGTCGCCCAATCCACCACCGGCTTTGTTGGCGCCGGTGCCGCTCCCGGAGTTGCCTGACCCAGAGGGCAGCATCTGGCGCAACAGATCTTCGATGCCGCCGCTCGTTTGCTGAGGCGTATGGCCCGATGATGTCGCCCCGCCGCCCGGTTTTGCTCCGGAGAGAATGCCGCCAAGCAGGTCGCCAAGATCGCCGCCGGCGCCAGCTCCTTGGGAGCCTTGACGTTGAGCACCACCTGTCACGAGAGCTTCGAGAAGACTCTTTGCATCGAACATGGGCCTGTCACCTCATCATGCGTGTGCCCTTGCGGGCGGGGCCCTGGAGATAAGGCGTATTACCGCCAAGACCCATGCAGCAAATGGAATAACTCATTCTGCCGGCAATGAGGAATGTGTTGCGCCCTGTGGCGGCGGTGCACGCGACCCGCTCTCAAGTGGTGCTTCCGCGCTCGGCCCGACAAAGCGGCTGAAAGCTCGCCATATGAAATTTGCCAGATCGTCGATCAACACGAAGACGGCTGGTACGAAGACGAGTGACAGGAGCGTTGAAGAGATCAGGCCGCCGATCACTGCGATGGCCATCGGAGCGCGGAATTCGCCCCCCGAATCCAATGCCAGCGCCAGCGGCAGCATGCCTCCGACCATGGCAATCGTCGTCATGATGATCGGCCGAGCGCGCTTGCGTCCGGCATCCACAATGGCATCGATCCGCGGCACACCAGCGCGAATTTCCTCGACCGCGAAATCAACCAGCATGATCGCGTTCTTTGTCACGATGCCCATCAGCATCAAGATGCCGATGACGACCGGCAGGCTGATGGAGTTGCCGGTCAGCGCCAGCGCTACGATCGCGCCGCCGATCGACAATGGCAGCGAGAAAAGGATGGTGATCGGTTGCAGGAAACTGGAGAACAACAGCACCAGCACGGCATAGACCATCATGATGCCGGCACTCATCGCCTGACCGAAGCTTTCAAACACCTCCTTCATGACCTCTGCGTCGCCGAACTGCTTCAGTGTCACGCCTGGCGGCAGGGACTTGGCGGCCGGTTGCGCAAAAATTGCCTCGACCCCATCGCCCAGCGGCGTCGTACCGCGCAGATCCGCGCCGATCAGGACCCGTCGCTCCCGATCGTAGCGGTCGATGGAGGTCGGCCCCTGGCTGAATTCGAAGCGGGCCACCGTCGATAGCGGAACAGCCTGCCCGCCGGCCGTCTGCACCTTCAGCGCGCGCAGCAGGTCGATCCGTTCGCGCGCCGATTCGCGTAGCTGCACACGGATCGGAATCTGCCGGTCACCGACATTGAACTTGGCCAGGTTGGCACCGATGTCGCCAATGGTGGCAATACGGACAGCTTCCGAGATGGCGTCCGTGGTGACGCCGAGTTCGGCGGCCACATCATCACGCGGGATGACGCGCAGCTCGGGCCGTTCAAGTTCGGCGGTCGAGACGACGTTGAGAAGTGAGGGAATTGTCTTGGCCTGGCTGGTCAATTCCGCCGCAGCCTTGTCGACGGCCTTGCCGTCGCGTCCGGCAACGACGAGTTGGACCTGCCTTTGTCCGTTGTCCTGCATGAACCAGTAGCGGATATCGGGCAGGTTGCGCAGCGCGCGGCCGATCTCCTCCTGGATCGCCGCCTGCTTGAGCTTGCGCATCTCACCTGGAGCCAGCGTGATGACGAGCGTCGCCTTGCGCACCTCCTTGCCCGAGCCGAGCGTCTGGCCACCAATGACGAAGACGCTTGTCACATCCTCGCGCTTGTCGATGTCGTCTGCGATCTTCGCGGTAACCTGCTCGGTCTCTTCCATGCGGGCGCCCGGCGGCAGTTCGACCGCCAGCAAGATGCGCCCCATATCCTCGACCGGCAGGAAGCCACTGGGCAGCAGGAAGAAGCTGCCGACCGAGCCTGCGAAGATGAACAGACCAAGGAACACGGTGATGACGCGATGGCGCACCGACCAGGCGACGAGCTTCGTGTAGAGCCTCAGCAGCCAGCCCTCCTTTTCCTCGTGGCTGGATGCGCGCATGAAGTAGGCGGCGAGCAAAGGCGTGATCAGGCGGGCCACCAGCAGCGAAAAGAATACCGCGAACGCGACGACAAGACCGAACTGCTTGAAATACTGACCAGCAATGCCGCCCATGAAGCTGACGGGTACGAACACGGCGATGATCGTCATGGTGATGGCGATGACCGCAAGCCCGATCTCGTCGGCAGCTTCCAGCGCCGCCTGATAGGGCTTCTTGCCCATGCGGATGTGCCGCACGATGTTCTCGATCTCAACGATCGCATCGTCCACCAGGATGCCGATGACGATGGTGATCGCCAGCAGCGACACGAGATTGAGAGAAAACCCAAGCGCGTCCATCGCGAAGTACGCAGGTATGATCGCCAGAGGTAGCGCAATCGCAGCGATGAGCGTGGCGCGTAGATCGCGCAGGAATACGAGAACCACCATGATGGCCAGCGCAGCACCTTCCAGCAGCATCTTCATCGTCGAATGATAGGCGCGCATGGTATGCTCGACGGTATCATCGATCTTCCTGATCTCAATTCCCGGGTGATCGGTCTTGATGCGTGCGATTTCCGCGGCAACGCCTCGCTGGACGACGGTATCACTGGACCCCTTGGCGCGACTGATCTGGAACGCGACGGCCGCTCGTCCATTGACCAGCGCGAAGGTGCGCGGCTCCTCGAAGGCATCCGTTACGGTGCCGAGCTGGTCCAGTCGCACGTATCTGTTTCCAGGCAGAGCGATCATTGTCCCGGCGAGCTCCTTGACGCTGACCTTCCCGGCAAGTGTTCGGATCGCCTGTTCGCGCCCGGCCACCTCGCCGCGACCGCCGGCAAGATCGACGTTCGTGGCGCGCAGTTGGCGGTTCACGTCACCGGCCGTGACGCCATAGGCGAACAGCCGGTCGGGATTGAGCGAAACGCGGATTTCACGCGTCACACCCCCGACACGATCGACCGCGGAAACGCCTTTGACGCCCTGCAGCCGCCGCTTGACCACGTCATCGACGAACCAGCTCAGTTCCTCTGGCGTCATGCCGGGCGCAAACGCACCGTAGGAAACGATCGGCAAACCCTCGACCTCGATGCGCTGAATGATCGGCTCATCGATGGTTCGCGGCAGGTCGGCCCGTATCCGCGATATCGCATCCTTGACGTCGTTGAGAGCCCGGTCGACATTGACCTCAAGGCGAAACTCGACCATCGTTTGCGAGATGCCTTCGGTGATTGTTGACGAGATGTGCTTGATGCCGGTGATGCCGGCGATTGCATCTTCCACCCGCTTGGTGACCTGCGTTTCCAGTTCCACTGGTGCGGCGCCCGCTTGCGTGATCTGCGCCTGGATGAGCGGCAAGTCGATGTTGGGAAACCGCGTGATGGGTAGGTCGCGAAAGCTCATGATGCCCACGGTCAAGAGCACCATGAACAACACCAGGGACGGCACCGGGCGGCGGATCGACCACGCCGAAATGTTGAAATTCATCACCGCGCCTCACTGATCTTCGCATCAGGCGTGACAGGTCGTACCCGGTCACCATCGCGAAGGAAGGTACCGGCCTTGGCCACCACCAGTTCTCCTTCGCTGAGCCCCTTCGTGATTTCGACGAGCCCGCCGCTGCGTAGACCTGTGGTGACGTCGCGGGCTTCCACCCGCTCGCCGCGCACGACCAGAACGCTTGGGCGGGACTGTGCGCTGTAGAGAATTGCTGCGGCTGGAACGGTGATGCCGCTACCCTCGTGCGTCACGACGTGGGCCCGGGCGAATGTACCGATCCTCAGGTCGCTTCGATCGCCAATGAAGATCTTGGCCGTACCCAGTCGCGTCGTTCGATCAACCTCGGGTGCTACCAATCGCACGCGCCCCGTTACGTTTTCAGCGCCCACGACGTCGATGGTTGCGGGCTGGCCCGGCGCCAGCAGTGCCAGGTCTTCGGCGATGACGCTCGCATCGAGTTCGATCTCGCCATCGGCGATGATGCGGAACATGGGTTCCCCCGCGCCCGCCGCAAGACCGC
>JAXGRZ010000115.1:0-8533 GCA_040765305.1 Hyphomicrobiaceae bacterium
GCGCTCGATGATCTTTATGCGCATCTGGCGGCGACCGAAAATGCACAGACGGCGATTCCGCTGGCTGCCGCAATCGAGCGGCTTTGGGTCTACTCGGGATCAGATACGATCGACGTCCTGATGGAACGGGTGTTGAAGGCGGTGGCCGAGCAGCGGCTGGATCTGGCGGAAAAACTTGCCAACACCATTGTCGATCTGGAGCCGGGCTATGCCGAAGGCTGGAATCGACGTGCTCTGGTTGCCTATCTTCAAGGTGATTACGAAACCGCCCTTAATGCGTTGACCCGCGCGCTGGCAATCGAGCCCAACCACTTCAAGGCCCTCGATGGACTTGCGCAAATCATGCGCCAGCAAGGGGATAAGGCGGCAGCACTCGGCATCTATCGCAGACTGCTGCGTGTCTATCCCTACTGGGAAGGCGCGCAGGAGGCCTTCGATCAGCTTAAGCGCGAGGTTGAGGGCGACGGTATCTGATCGGGCCGTGTGGAGGCGGGGCAATGGGGCGCCTTTATCAGTGCGGTCCAGACATTTTCCTGATTGAAGGTGGCGTCGTCAGTTTCTACGGCGCTCCCTATCCCACGCGCTGCGTGATCGTGAAGCTCGATGATGGTGCGTTGTGGGTGTGGTCGCCGGTGGCGCTCGATCAGGATCTGTACCGTGAGGTTGCTGCACGCGGGCCGGTCCGCCATCTCGTCAGTCCCAACAAACTGCATCACCTCTATCTGGCCGATTGGAAGCGTGCTTTTCCAAAGGCGCGTGTGTGGGGTCCGCGCTCGACGATCAACAAGAGGCCAGATGTTATCTTTGAGCCGGCACTTGGCGAAATGCCGCCGTCGCCATGGGTGGGAGAGATCGATCAGGCCTGGTTTCGTGGCTCGCTGTTCATGGATGAGATCGTCTTTTTCCATCGCGCGTCGCGCACGGCAATCATCGCAGATCTGTCGGAAAATTTTTCTCCCCACTTCATCGCCACGCACTGGCCGTGGTGGCTTGGATGGATCGCCAAGCCGTGGAAGATTGTCGAAGGCTACGGTTACGCACCCCTTGAATGGCGTCTTTCATTCACCAACCGCAAGCTGTTGCGCGCAGCGCGCGACAAGGTACTCGCCTGGGCGCCCGAGCGCGTGATTATGGCGCACGGAACATGGCAGCCATCGGGTGGCGTTGCCTACTTGCGTCGTGCCTTTGCCTGGATGTAAGCGCAGCACGTGAAGCGAATGTGACGGTTGACGATCCCGGCTGCAGCTTGCGGCGCCGGTACTATGGTGCGCGCAGTGATCGTGGGCGGATTTGATCTCAAGCATTTTCCGGCGAACCGGTGTCCACCCCTTTGGGAAACGCTCTGGTTCGGATACTTTCACAGTGGCACCGAGATTTTACAGTGGCACGGAGATGATCGCGCGCAGGCCTCCGATTGAGCTTTGTCCAAGCGTTATGTCGCCGCCATGGCTTTTGGCGATGTCGCGAGCGATTGCAAGCCCCAGGCCCGTGTTGCTCTTGTTTTGATTGCGCGCGTGGTCGATGCGGTAGAACGGCCTGAAAACGTTGTCGCGTTCGCCTTCGGGGATGCCGGGGCCGTCGTCATCGACCTCGACTCGGAGCCATGGGCCTTCGGTGGCCGCGCGAATGATGATCTGATCCCCATAGCGGGCCGCATTGGTGACGAGATTGGTAATCGCGCGCTTGAAGGCGCTGCGCTTCAACGGCACGACGAGGTCGCGGCTGCGTTTTCTCAGTTTCAATTCAATAGGCGCGCCGTATGCGTCAGCCTCGGTTTGTATCTCTTCCAGAAGCTGGCGGACGTTCGTGGGTCGCGCCTCCTCGCCGCCATCGCCCTTGGTGAAGGCAAGATAATCCTCCAGCATATGCTGCATTTCGTTGACGTCAGCACGCAACGACTGCGCCTCCGGTGTCTCGCCAAGCAGCGCCAGCTCGAGCTTGAAGCGCGTCAGAATGGTGCGCAGGTCGTGGCTGACGCCAGCGAGCATCGTCGTACGCTGGTCAACGTGCGTCTTGATGCGGTCGCGCATCTCCAGGAAGGCCTGTGCCGCCTGACGCACTTCACGCGCACCACGTGGCCGGAAATCCTCCGGGATCGGTCGGCCCTTGCCAAATTCATCAGCCGCTTCGGCAAGACGAAGGATTGGCCGGATCTGATTGCGCAAAAACAAGATTGCAACGGTCAACAAAATGACCGAGGTGCCGACCATCCAGAGCAGAAAGATGTGGGAGTTTGAAGCGTAGGTCTGCGTGCGCGTGGCAATGATGCGCAAGATGGCATTGTCGAGCTTGATGCGGATTTCGACATGCCGCGACTGGCCGATGGTATCGATCCAGAACGGGCGGTTGATGCGCTTCCTGATTTCATCGGACAATGCAGCATCCAAGAGGCCGAAGAAAGGCTTGGGTCGCGATTCGGGAAGATCTCCGGCAGGTAGGAACTGTAGCGACAGGTTCAGCTTGTCGCGGGCCAGATCAATGATGCGTGCTTGACTGGCCTCGCCCGTTGGCGCCTGCTCATAGACCTGGATCAGTGCCGCGACGTCGCGTGCGGTCGCTTCGGACAGGCGGCGGGTCACAGCCTGCCAGTGCCGCTCCATGAAGACGAAAGCGATGACACCTTCGAGAAGGACGATGGGCGCGATGATGATGATGAGGGCGCGCGCGTAAAGCCCCTTGGGCATGGCGTCCGCGATCCATTGCGCGGGGCCATGCAGCACGCGCCTCGATCGAGCGGACGCCAGCCGCAACCATGCCGCGGTGCGGATGCCGTAACGCGAACGGGTCTTCTCATCGGATATTTCCGGCGTGACCGCCATGGTCGAGCTCTTGCTGCCTCGTGCTCGCGGGGGATGCAGGCGAACGTCATGCGCAGAAAGGCCGGAGCGCCAGCCCCATCCCGCCTGGCTGGAGGCACCGTTCCCTCAGTCGGTATGCAGGATATAACCTTTTCCGCGAACCGTCTGCAGATAGACGGGATTAGAAGGATCGGTCTCGATTTTGCGCCGCAGGCGATTGATCTGGACGTCGATGGCGCGTTCGGAGCCGGTCGTATCGTCACTGGAAAGCTCGTGACGCTGGATTGGCGTGCCCGGCCGCTGGGCGAACTGACGCAACAGATCGCGCTCGCGCTCGGTCAGCTTGATCGTCTCGTCGTCACGTTTCAACTCGCCGCGCGAAACATAAAATACATAAGAACCCATGTGAACTTCGTCCGCCGATCCCCCTGGTGCAGGGGTTCGCCCACGCCGCAGAATGTTCTGTAGTCGCAGCAGCAACTCGCGTGGTTCAAAGGGCTTGGGCAGGTAGTCGTCGACACCAGCTTCAAGACCGGCGATGCGGTCTTCCGGTTCGGATCGTGCGGTCAGCATGAGGATCGGAACACTCATTGTCGTCTTGAGATCCCGAGCCAGGTCGAGGCCACTCTCGCCGGGCATCATGACATCGAGCAGGATGATATCGAAGGCCAGTCCGCGCATGGCGGCGCGCGCCGCAGTGGCATCGCCTGCGGGCGTCACCCGAAATCCGTGCTCGGATAGATAGCGCAGCAGCAAATCGCGGATCTTCTGGTCATCGTCGACGACAAGAATGTGGGGTGCATTGTCAGGCAGCGGTTCGCGCGCCGTGGCTTGGGCGCCAGTCATGTTGTCCGATCCTGTTGTTGGTGTTCAATTGGCTCAAACGCCACCAGCGCCTCCGGCAAGCGCAGGAGTGCATGGACGCGCTCGCGATCTTTCTCCGCGATCATGGCAAAAAGAAAACGCTGGGTTGCCGCGTTCACCCCCGGACCTGCCTGGTTCAGCGCCGCCTCGATGCGCCTCATCTGCAGGTTGGCCAGCTTATCGGCCAGCTTATTGCCCTTCGGGGTGACGTAAAGCAGGCGTTGGCGGCGGTCTTCCCGTCCCGAGCGCTGGGTTACAAAACCTTCGTCAATCAACTGCTTGAGAACGCGCGCAAGACTCTGTTTGGTGATCTTGAGGATGTGCAAAAGATCAGCCACACGCAGCCCCGGATTGCGGTTGACGAAATGCAGAACACGGTGGTGAGCTCGCCCGAAGCCATACTGCTCCAACACCTTATCAGGATCATTGATAAAATCACGATAGGCGAAAAACAGCAATTCGGCGCAGGCAATCAGCTGCTCGCGGTCTTCACCTGCGAGATTTTGATCCATAACGGCGGCAGCTTGTTGGGGGCTGTTTCGCTGTCTCATGGGGGACTCTGCCGAAGGCCTTTGATTTACGTCAGTCATGTTGACTTGTTTGCAACTGATTGATAGTCGTGGCAAGTCATTTTGAGCAAGGAAATGAGCGGCTTCGGGTAGAAAAGGCCGCTCGCGTTGCAGTTGGCAGCGCTTGGTGTGCGGATGTGCGCGATAGCCGCGGTTTGCCGTGCCCGAGGGTGCTCCCGTAGCTTTTAGGAAGAGCAAGGCATGGCCGAAATTGTTCCCTACCACGATCGCGATGGTGTCATTTGGCTTGATGGGAAAATGGTGCCGTGGCGGGAGGCCAATGTCCATTTCCTGACCCATGCGCTTCACTACGCCAGTGCGGTGTTCGAAGGGGAACGTGCCTATGATGGCGAGATCTTCAAGCTGAGTGAGCATACCGAGCGGCTGCTAGCGGGGGCCCGCACGATGGATTTCGAGATCCCCTACAGTGCCGCGGAGATCGACGCGGCGTGCCGCGACGTCGTTAAAGCCAACAACCTTAACAATGCCTATATCAGGCCCCTGGCGTGGCGCGGCAGCGAGCAAATGGGTGTTTCCGCGCAACTGACCAAGATTCATCTGGGGATCGCAGCGTGGGACTGGGGTTCTTATTTCCCGATGGAGCAGCGGCTGAAAGGCATCCGCCTGACGATGGCCAAATACCGTCGTCCCGATCCCGCGACAGCGCCGGCAAAGACCAAGGCAGCGGGTCTTTACATGATCTGCACGCTTGAGAAGCATCGTGCGGAGCAGGCCGGATATGCCGATGCGCTGATGCTCGATTATCGTGGGCATATTGCGGAGTGTACGGGGGCCAATATTTTCTTCATCAAGGATGGCGTGATCCATACCCCGCTGCCCGATTGCTTTTTGGATGGCATCACCCGTCGCACGGTGATCGGATTGGCCAAGGATCGCGGCATTGAGGTTGTCGAGCGCGTGATCATGCCCGAGGAGCTGACAAGCTTCGATGAGTGCTTCCTGACGGGAACAGCGGCAGAGGTCACACCCGTTTCCGAGATCGGTGAGGCACGCTTCACACCGGGCGAGATCTGCAAAACGCTGCTCAACGACTACATGGCACTGGTGCAGCCCAAATCAAAAGCGGCCGCCGAATAGCATCGCCCCACCATTTGAGCGCTTTTCAACCTGCGGGTGAGCAACGTTGGTGCCGGGCGCGGTGCCATGTTGCGTGGCATCGCCAACACATGGGGGCATCAGCGTTTGCCTTGCTGAGGCGTGTGGCTTGCGCTCCAGGCTTGGGTGGCGGACACTCCACGACACGACAAGAGCGTGTTGAGGAGGCGTTTGCACGCGGCTGCATATTGCTCTCCTGGCATCAGAAAGTATGCAACAGCAAAAACCCGTTTCTGCGAGGTCGAGGCGATAACCATGCGTTTGGGCGTAGGATGCTTCAGCAGCTTGGTCATGATGGTGGCTGTGGTGGCGGCAGCCCCGTTGCCTGTTCACGCTCAGGAAGGGCCGGGTGGTGCCATCAATCCCGGCCGCGATTGCCAGACTTTGCTGACCTGCAATTTCTCGCGCAAGGGTTCGGTGCGCGGCTGCCTTTCGTCGTACTCGTGTCGCCAGTGTCGCTTTGTCAAAAGCCGGTGTCGGGTGGGCGAGCGGCGCGGAACGTGCCAGCGGTTGGTGTGTGACTGGGGCGCATGAGTCGGTAAGGTTGAGCTGAGCACAGGGCTTGGGTTTTGAGTTTCATGACGACCGAGTCTGATCGGCCGGCACACGCAAAGTCCAATCCACATGGCAGGGGCGTCTATCAGGACCCGACCAGGACATAGCGGTCCGCCCCCTGCGCACGAGCGCGCGCGGTCGGTCGACTTCAGCCTTCAGCACCTGGATCGGTGTCGACGAGATCACCACGGTCGGAGGTCGGCCGACCGGCTGGAAACTTGGCTGACGAATAGCGGATGACCAGCACGGAAATTGCGAGCAGCAGGATCGCGCCCGCCAAAATGACGACTCCCATGTCGGGTTTTGGTTCGTGATTGACCCAGCCGATCAGATGCCGCGTCAGCGCGGTGATGCCAATGTAGATCAAGAACCGTAGCGGCATGTGATTGGTCTTGAAGTAGATGCCGACCATCGAGCCGATTTCCAGATAGATAAAGAGCAGCAACAGGTCCTCAACCGAGGCATGTCCCTTGGACATAAGCTCGATGAAAAAGACGACCCCGGCCCAAACCGTTGCCGCGCCAATCGCAAACAGCCCGATCAGATGGAACGTTTCGGTCAGCAGGTGCCCAACAGGCAGAGCTATGCGCTGCACGGCCTCGCTGGCCTTTCTGGCGTGACGTTCGGGCGATGGCATGGCTGGCCTCCTTAAGAACTGCGCCAATCGTAGGCTTGAGGAAAGCCAAAGAGAAGGCCGCGCGACATTTGTGCAGCGCGGCCTCATCCAATATTTATAGATCAAAAACAGACGTTCAGATGAGCTTCGCCATGGTGACCGCCGTGTCCGACATGCGGTTGGAAAAACCCCACTCATTGTCGTACCAGGTCAACACGCGCACGAGGTTGCCGCCCATCACCTTTGTTTGGTCCAGATGGAAGATGGATGAGCGCGGATCGTGGTTGAAGTCGATCGATACGTTCGGCTGGTCGGTGCAACCCAGGACGCCCTTGAGCTGGTTTTCCGTTGCAGCTTTTATGGCAGCGTTGATCTCGTCCTTGCTGGTCTCACGCTTGGCGACGAACTTGAAGTCGACGACCGAAACGTTGGGGGTGGGGACGCGGATCGCCGTACCATCGAGCTTGCCATTGAGTTCAGGTAGGACGAGGCCGACCGCCTTGGCCGCGCCCGTCGATGTCGGGATCATGCTCATCGCCGCGGCGCGGGCGCGGTAGAGGTCCTTGTGCATGGTGTCGAGCGTCGGCTGGTCGCCGGTGTAGGAGTGGATGGTCGTCATGAAGCCTCGGTCGATGCCGACCAGATCGTTCAACACCTTGGCGACCGGGGCAAGACAGTTGGTCGTGCACGACGCGTTCGAGACGACAACGTGGTCCTTGGTCAGCTTGTCGTGGTTGACCCCGTAAACGACGGTCAGGTCGGCGCCGTCGGCAGGGGCGGACACAAGAACGCGCTTGGCGCCGGCGTCCAGATGTGCCTTCGCTTTCTCCCTGGCGGTAAAGATGCCCGTGCATTCCAGGGCGATATCGACGCCCAACTCTTTGTGCGGCAGTTCGGCCGGGTTCTTGATGGCGGTGACCTTGATCGGGCCGCCTCCCACATCGATCGTGTCGCCTGAGACGGTCACTTGGCCAGGGAAGCGGCCATGTACCGAATCAAAGCGCATCAAGTGGGCATTGGTTTCGACCGGGCCCAGGTCGTTGATGGCCACGACCTGGATGTCGGAGCGCCCGCTTTCCACGATTGCGCGCAGGACGTTGCGGCCGATGCGTCCGAAGCCATTGATTGCGACCTTCACTGCCATGATGTGTGATCCTCCGAGGATGGGCGTTGATTGGAGCGGCGCTCGGCTGAAAAAAACCTCTTATTGGCGGCGGTGCGAGGAGCGGGTGCTCCATATTGTTATGTCACGACCTGCGCGCCTGCCTCGTGTTGTTATTTTCGAGGCGGCGTCATTAAGTTGACCGGCCCGAGTGATGTCAATCCGCCTTCGGTGGTGCGAGGTGCGCGGAAGGTCGCACATTGTGGTTTTTGGGTAAGCGCATTGCCGGTGCGATTGACGATGGCGGACAATGCCCCCTATGGTTCAAATCATGTCTGCGGGAGGGTTTGTGTATATTCGCCTCCGGCCGCGCAACTTTCGGAAAGATTGTCATGGCCCCGAAGGCAAAGGCGAAAAAGGCCGCTGCACGCCCTACTTCGGCTGCGCGTGTTGCTCAAGGCAAGTCGGCTGCGTCGAGTGAAATTGCGATGCTCGAAGCCGAGTGCCAGGAGCTGCGGGTCGAGCTTGAAGCAGCTCGCCAGGTCATTGCGCGCCTGCAAAAGCGTCAGGAACTTGTGGTTAACAGAATTGATTGGGTGATCGACTCCTTGCATAACCTGCTAGAGGACGGGGGATAGGTCTCTCCACAGAAACGGGCGTTGCGTCCTGGGCCAATCCTCATTTTGGCGACAGAGGGTTTGGGCAAGGCGCGGAAAACGGGGACGATGGGCCAGGTTTCGGTCACTCTCAACAGCCGGTCGTATCGTCTTGCCTGCGAGGATGGCGAGGAGGAGCGGCTCGTCGAGATCGCAACGCACGTCAAGGAGCGGGTCGAGCAGCTGACCTTGGAATTCGGTCAAGTCGGTGATGACCGCTTGCTGCTGATGGCTGCCCTGCTGATCGCTGATGGCAA
>JAXGRZ010000116.1:0-8532 GCA_040765305.1 Hyphomicrobiaceae bacterium
CCCCGGAAACGCCGAAATGCAGCGCGATGTCAGGACGAAGGCGGTCCCAGAGCTGGTGCAGCATGTGTGGACCGGCACTCCATTGCGTCGGCAGTTCGCACGCTTCGACGTGGTGATGAGGCCAGCGTACGCGCGCTGCTTGAGCCAGCCTTGCCGCAACCTGCGCGGAAACATTGATTACCACGCCGGGAAAAGGGCCGAACCCGGTGATTAAAATGCGCTGTGGCGGGGCCGTTGTCATCGTTCACCGTGCAGCATATCGACTTGGTCCACAATCGCGCGCGGATGTGTGCGGCCCTGCCAGGGTCGGCAGGCGCGGTCAGGATTGCGCAAGCCCCATCAGTTCCAGAATCTGCTCGACGGCAAGCGTCGGCAGCAGCCGGCCTTCGCGCACGTCAGCTTCGAGGCCCGGCAGCGCCGCGGCAACGCGCTTGTTGGAACGCAGCGCCTCCATCAGTCTGTCTTCGAGCATGTCGTGCATCCACGACAACGCCTGTGCGCGCCGCCGCTCGGCGAATTCACCTGTCGCACTCGTTGTGGTGCGGTGCTCGTCGATCTTTTCCCACAACGTCTCCAGGCCAACATTGGTGCGCCCGGAAATCGTCACAACGGGGGGCTTCCAGGCTGCCGATTGCGGCGTCAGGATCGACAAGGCCAGCCGGTATTCCGCCGCCGCTGCCTGCGCGCGCGTGACGTTGTCGCCATCGGCCTTGTTGATGGCGATCATGTCGGCCAGTTCGATGATGCCCTTCTTGATGCCTTGCAGATCGTCGCCACCGCCCGCCAGCAGCAGCACCAGGAAGAAGTCCACCATGTCGGCGACCGTCGTTTCCGACTGGCCGACGCCGACGGTCTCGACGATGATGACGTCAAACCCGGCGGCTTCGACCATCGCCATGGTTTCGCGCGTCTTGCGCGCCACGCCGCCAAGCGTACCTGAGGTTGGCGAGGGACGAATGAAGGCATCCTGAGACTGCGCCAGCCGTGACATGCGCGTCTTGTCGCCCAGGATCGACCCGCCGGTCCGCTTCGAGGTTGGATCGACGGCCAGCACCGCGACCTTCTTGCCCGCCGAGATGAGGTTGATGCCCAACTGGTCGATGGTCGTCGATTTGCCGACGCCCGGCACGCCGGTGATGCCCAGACGGATGGCGCGGCCTGTTGCCGGCAGAAGTTCCTGAAGTACGGACTGCGCCAGCGCCCGGTGCTGCGGCTTGGTGCTCTCGACCAGCGTGATGGCGCGTGCCAGAACCGAGCGATCGCCAGATGTCACACCTTTCACATAGTCCGCGACGGTGAGGCCGGCGCGTGCCGTCGTGTGGTTTGACATCCTGTTCGACATCATTGTCAGTCCTCTCCCGGTCTGGAGAATGAGCGCGCGCTGGCGGCTGGCCGCTGCCCGCTGTCGGCGCCGGTCATGGTGGGCGCAGGTGATGTCACAGAAGTGCCAAGCCGTCCAGTTTAGGTGTCCGACAAACATTGGATCGGTGGGGTTGCCCGCGCGGGCACTGTGTGGAAATCTCCCGCCACGGCCGCAATTGCAGCGAAAGGCTGAAAGAAGGCTGAAAGGACGAGAGAAATTCGCGTTGGCACCTTTGCTCAACGAGCTGACGGGGCATGTTCAAAAATGGTGCCGAACCCGGTTACGCGGATTGCGGGCCAGATCGCGTCATAATCGCGTGTTGAAAAGCATTAGGTTTTTTTGAGGGGCACTAAGAATGTTCGATCTCCACCCAGCCGTTCTGAGCGCGTTCGTCGGCCTCACTGGCGTCGTCCTGCTGGTCTTTGCATGGCGCTCGGTCTCGTCATTGCCGGGGCTTGCGCGATGGAGCCTGCGGCTGGTGCTGGCGGCGATCATTGTCGTTCCGTTTGCCCTGCTCGTCCTCACGCCACGCAATGAGACGGCGCGTGCGCCGATGGAGCGAGACGTTGCCACTTCTGAGGCTGCTGCTCCAAACCAAGAGGCCACATCCGCAAGGCCGGCCGAAGTTCAAAAAGACGTATCCGAAGGCTTTGGAAAGACCACGAGTGAAGACCTCGCTGCTGAAAGGAAGTTGAATGAGGAACGCTCGCGGGCGGCGCGCAGAGAATCGACGAGCCGCGGCACGCTTGAAGACATTCTCAAAGACAACGGTGCTGGAACGTCGGATGGATCGGCGCCGGCCGATTCCAGTATTTCGCAAAACGGCGGTAATGGTTCGCCCGCTGCGCCGCCGCCTCCCGCGCCGGGAGCGATGCCGGATGTTGCCGCGCCCGCTTCGCAAGGCCCGACGCGAGGTCTTGGCCAATCCGGTGCCGGTGAGGGTGGTGGAGGCGCTGGACTAGGCCGCATCGGTGCGGGAGGGGCAAGCCCCCCGCCAGCTGCCAACGGCCAGTCGGCAAGTGACGTTCGAGGTATGCGGGGCACGGGTGGAATGTCGGGCATGTCCGGAATGTCTGGCATGGCACCATCGCCCGTTGAGGTTGACAGTAGTGCCGAGGTCGCCCCATCTGCCGGCGCTGCCGGCGAGGAAAAAGAGGATTGGACGGTTGTGCCAGTCTACTACGGCACCGACCGTGCCCGCGCGCCCAACGACAAGCGCGTTGATTACGGGTCTGATCGCGGCCGCCGACTGGAGCTGGGCCGCGCCATGGTCTCGGTGCCCAAGATCCATGAAGTGCCTCAGATCGAGCGGCCGTGGGCGATCACCATCCCCTACTTCAACATCAAGATTTACGAGAAGGGAGAAGATCCCAAGAAGCATTTCATCATCCAGGAGATCGCCGCCATGCCGGAGGCCCAGCTAATGGCTCTGGTCAAGGAGCGGCTGGCAAAATCGGCGCGCTTCAAGAACCACGCTTTCGTCTTCGTGCACGGCTACAACACGTCATTCGATTTCGCCATCTATCGCGCCGCGCAGATCGCCAACGACATCAAGTTCGATGGTGCGCCCTTCGTCTATTCCTGGCCGTCGGGTGGCGGCATTGCCAGCTATACCTACGACCGCGAAAGCTCGGCCCAGGCTGAACCCTACTTCACCGAGTTCTTGAAGATGGTGACGCAGAAGTCGGGGGCCAAGCACGTTAGCGTCATCGCTCACTCGATGGGCAACCAGCTTCTCTTGCGCGTGCTGCAGGAGCTGGAACGCACGCGGCCCGAGGGCGTCGAGATCAGTCAGGTCATTTTTGCCGCTCCCGACGTCGATCGCGATTCCTTTGAGAGCATCGCCAGCAGCCTGAAGGATTTCGCCACCGGCGGCATTACGCTCTACGCCGCCTCCAATGACCGCGCGCTCAGTGTATCCAAGCGCTTCTACGGTGGAGTGCCGCGTGCCGGCGATGTGCCCAGCGGTGGGCCGCTGATCATGCCGGGCATCGATACGATCGATGCGACGGCGGTCTCGATGGACGCCCTTGGTCTGCATCATTCAGGGTATGCGGAAAGCAACGCCCTCCTGCAGGACATCGGCTTGCTTATCCAGACAGGCGAGCGCCCGCCCGGCAAGCGCGTCCCGATCCTTCAGCATGTCATGACGGCGAAGGGAGACTACTGGCGTTATCCAGGATCGCCCTGAGTTTCGCCTCGGCCATGACGATGATCCATGACGATAATGAGGAGAATAACGGTCGACGGCAGCCGATGAGGTAAACCGATCGTTAACGCCCGTCCCATATCGTGACGCTCGATGAGTGCGTGCGTTCATGGGATCTTTTCGTCATGCCTGCCCGCTGCAAGACTGTTTCCACCACGTCGAACCACGCGTTGCTGCGCCTGGAGGCAATGCTCATTGCGCTTGGCGCCACCATCGCCGCCATGCTGGTGCAGGTGGCTCCGGTGATGGCCGACGAAGCCTATGTCTGCGAGGGCGGGCGCATCGTGACGGTGCCTTTTGGCGAACTCGAAAAAGTGGCAAAGACCGATCCCTGCATCGCCCGATACCTTTCCAACCGGTCAGGCGTCGAGGCGGCGCAACCGGCGGTCATGGCAGCGGCGATGACGGCCGATGTGCCATTGCCCGTGCGCAAGCCAGCAAACGTGCCGGCAGGCGCGCCCGATACCACGCGATCTCATGCGGCAGCCAAGGCGAACGGGGCAACCGAGGTAATCGTCGATTATGAAGCGCCGCCCGCTGGCGAACATGATGAAGCCTCGCCCGCTGGCGAAGCAGAGATCCTGCGCCCGCGCGTCGTGCAGATCGCTTTTCCTCGTGCGTCCAACCACTTTTATTCCAGGGAGCCGTTGCCCACAGGTCCCGTCGATTTTCGCAACGTACCGATCATCAATGCCGTTGAGGGCGAACCCACCATTTTCCACCACACGCGTTGACGTCGCCGCGACGCGGCCCGTGGCCAATGTGCAGCCCCGCACGACTCTGCATCGTTCTGGTCAGGCTTGCTAACAACTCGTTAACCAGGAACTGGCAATCTCGCTGCTGACCGCTATCGGTCCCGTAATGCGTGTCTGTGAGGCTCCATGTTGCGTTTGTTCAAGCCCTCTTTGGGTCCTATTGGCTTGGCGTTTGCCGTTTCGGCATCTGCCATGATGCTGGCTCCTGCCACCAGTGAAGCCGCTGTCGAAACTCTGAAAAACTCCATCAAACACCAGCCCGATCACGCGGCGCCATTTCAGCCGGCCGCGTCGATGGCCGGTGCGGGCGCTGAGCAACACGTCGCCCAGCAGTCCGGCGCTGGCGAACCCAACATTTCCGTGCAACCAGATAACGCTTCGCCTGGCGCGCAAGAGGCCAGCAAGCCCGACGCTGCGGATGTGATCAACAGCTCTGGTGATGCACCGGCCAAGGCCGAGCCGTCAACGATATCCGCCACAGGCGAGCCGCCAACGACACCTGTCACAGACGAGCCGCCAACGGTCTCCGCGACAGGCGAGCCAACAGCCACGAGCGCGCCAGAAAATTCAACCTCATCGAGCGCGCCGCAGCCGAAGGCTGCCGAGAGGGACGCGCAACCAGCGGCTGCATCCCCATCGCCGACGAGCGAACAAAAGTCGGCTGTTGATGCAGAGCCGCCAACCGGCGCCCGCCAATCATCAGCCGATGATGGTCCAGATGACGCCGCTCCGCGCACCACCAGCGCCAAGAACGAACCCAAACCCGTAAAGCAGCATCCGCTTGCTGCGGCTCAGCCTGGTATGGATGTCATCGTCTGCGAGGCGGGCTGCACCAACGCAAGTGAAATGCCAAATGTCGTCTATAGTCAGCCGACCACGGCGCGCACCGCCACGTCCAGCGTTGCGGAAATGCAGCCTAATTCAACCGCCACGGCGGCAGAGCAGGACCCCATGAAGGACATGATCGTCTGTCTTGGCGGCTGCTATGATACGCCGAAGTTTTATCGTTCAGCGCTTGTCAGTCCCGACAGGACTGCGGGCTCATGGACGGCAACCGTTGTCCCAACGAGTGCAAAGCCTGATGATGCCGGCTCGGGCGAGTGGATGCGTCGTATCGATGAGAGTCGCAAAACAGAAGCGACCAAACCCGAGAAGAAATAGCAACTTCCAGAAAACCAACCCCACCCCTTAACCCGCCTCCCTCCTTGCGGGTCGAAAAGCGCGCCAGCGTGATGACGGCCCTACCCTGGTGAGAAAGGCTTGTTAAGAACTCCAAGCGCGCGGCGCCGAAAATGCGACCAAACAAAAGGCGAGAGTGTCGGACGATAAATCGGGATCAGGGGATCAGCGCCAGCACGTCCTCATAGGAGGAGACCTTGTGAACGCGGCCTTCGCGGATGAAGTAGAGCCACTCCAGCTTGCCGCTCCTGGCCAGGTCTTCCGGGGTCACCGCCTCCAGTTCGACGAAATTTTGCTGCTCGAAGATCTCCGCCGATGCCCTTTGCGTTGGTTCATCGAGATATTGCCAGTCCGCGGCATCGGGCAGGCGGCTTGCCGCGACCTCGTGGAAGACCACTTCCTTGAGGGCCGAGATGGGGAGCTGGCCGGCCTTGATGTATTCGACCATGGCTTCGACGAAGCCGATCTGAACGAGCCCTGAGCAGATGTAGTCATTGGGCGGGTGCCAGTCGTTCTGGCGATAGGCCTCGATCGTCTTCTCCTTGCCGCGCACCTGGCGTTGCACGCCGAACCATAGGTTCCTGAAGATGCGGCCAATCGCCCAGTAGTTATAGCTTGCCTTGATCTTGTCGAGCAGGATGCCGCGCACGCGCGATTGTTTCGCCTGATCGAACCACGGCTCCTTCAAGCGCTTGATGGCAATGAAGGTGGATTTGTCGGCGATATAATCGGAGATGTTGGTGAGATCGACGCCACCCGTTCCCGCCTCGATGACGAACGTGCTGGAATAGCCCTGCTCGAACTGCGGGCCCGTGAACACCATCGCCGCGTGAGAGAAGGGTGATTTGGTCGCCAGCCGGATGAGGTAGGAGGACAGATCCCAGTCGCGTCGCGTCAGCACGACGTCGGCCCGCTCCAGGTATTCGCCGGCGAGAAACTCGTCGACCGGCTTGGGCCACACGTCGCGGCGCGCTTGCGTCTTGGTGTAGGTTCGCGCGCTCCGCTTGCCTGATCCCTCACCATCGGGTGCGATGGCCAATGCGCCAGCGCTTGCCAATCCCAATGCAACGACTGCAAGTAACACGCGCAGGGTGTTCGCACTCATACCACTAGCCCCTCTCCACCCGTTCACGTGAACGCAATTGCGACATACGTGATGCGCTCTGCCAGCACGTTCAGGCGCGGACCCTAGCATCTTGCTCGATCGCCGAGCAACGCGAGCGGTCCGATTGCTGCCCGGCCGATGCAATTTGGTAGCAATCAGGCAAAACGGTTCAAACTTAAGTGGCGACACCGCCAATTCCATGTGCGGCGCGGTCGGCGTGCAATTTTGGCTGCCGCGGGTGGCCAGGCACGATGATCTGGTGTTGCAACTTGGCGACACCGCGCCCCGCACGCCGATTGGCGCCAGGGCGCATTATCGAGGGCACATTATCAAGGCAGGCCAAGGCGGGGCTGGCAGGATCGCGCCCTGGTTGCTAGAACCCGGGCCGACTCTGCAAGCAAACCGGCCCAGCAAACCGGCATTGAACTGAAGGACCAAGGCGAACCATGGCCGAGGATACGAAAGCGGCAAAGGGCAAGGCAGGCGCAGCCACCGGAACTGGCACTGGTTCTGGCCGCGACTGGGGCAAGACCCTTTATCTGCCCAAGACCGATTTTCCGATGAAGGCGGGTTTGCCGCAGATGGAGCCGCGCATGCTGGAGCGCTGGCACAAAATCGGCCTTTACGAACGGCTGCGCGAGCGCTCCAAGGGCAAGCCGAAGTTTGTCCTCCACGATGGTCCGCCCTACGCCAATGGCAACATCCACATCGGTCATGCGCTCAACAAGGTCCTCAAAGACCTTGTCGTGAAGTCGCAGCAGATGCTTGGCCACGACAGCAACTATGTGCCGGGCTGGGATTGCCACGGTCTGCCGATCGAATGGAAGATTGAGGAGGACTATCGCGCCAAGGGCCGCGAGAAGCCGGATTTCGCCGACGCCAAGGGCATCAATGCCTTCCGTGACGAGTGTCGCAAGTTCGCCGCCAAATGGCTCGACATCCAGCGCCAGGAGTTCAAGCGCCTCGGCGTCGTTGGCGACTGGGACCATCCCTATTCGACGATGGCCTACCGCGCCGAGGCGACGATCGCCCGCGAGATCATGAAGTTCGCCAAGTCCGGGCAGCTTTACCGCGGCTCCAAGCCGGTGATGTGGTCGGTTGTCGAGAAGACGGCGCTGGCGGAGGCCGAAGTCGAATACCAGGATTACCAGTCCGATACGATCTGGGTGAAGTTCAAGGTCATCCAGGACACCGACTGGGGCGATGAGCAGCAGATGCGCCGCGCCGATCAGGCGTGCCTGAAGCCGACCTTCATCGATGCCAGTGTCATCATCTGGACGACGACCCCGTGGACGATCCCCGGCAACCGCGCCATCTCGTTTTCTTCGCGGATCGCCTATGGCCTATATGAGGTGACGGCCGCGCCCGAAGGCAATTGGGCCAAGGTCGGCGAGCGCTACATTCTTGCCGACAAGCTCGCCGCGGACGTCATGAAGGCGGCCAAGGTCGAGGCGTTCGAGCGTCGCGAGGCGGTGACGGCGGACGAGCTCGGTGCCATGGTCTGCGCCCATCCGCTGCGTGACCTTGGCTACACCTTCGATGTGCCGCTGCTCAATGGCGACCATGTCACCGACGATACCGGCACGGGCTTCGTGCATACCGCGCCGGGGCATGGTTCGGACGACTACATCATCTGGATGAACTCCCAGAAGATGCTGCGTGCGCGCGGCATCGACACGGCGATCCCGTTCACCGTCGATGCCGATGGCGTCATGACGGACGCCGCGCCGGGCCTTACCGGCAGCCGTGTGCTGAAGGAGAATGGCGACAAGGGCGATGCCAACGATGGTGTCATCAAGGCGCTGGCGCAGGCCGGCACCATCATCGCGCGGGGCCGCCTGAAGCATCAGTATCCGCACTCCTGGCGTTCCAAGAAGCCGATCATCTTCCGCAACACGCCGCAGTGGTTCATTGCGATGGA
>JAXGRZ010000117.1:0-8324 GCA_040765305.1 Hyphomicrobiaceae bacterium
AGGCTCGCACGATCTGGTTTCTGTCGGAATGCCTGGCGCTCGCGCTCGAGCGCTGCAACACCGCTGGCCGGATCAAAGTGGTCGGCGCTATCAGTCGCACTTGGCCCCTTGGCAACATCGATCATCTGCGTGGCGGTATCAGCCTCACCTCTCAACTTGGCAAGGTCGCCGTCGATCTGTGCCAGTTCGGCCTTGATCTGACCAACACGCTTGTCGATCGTCTCGACGCGCGAACTGGGAGCGCGCAGACGCTCGTTGGCGACCTGAAGTTCGGCGCGGATCTTCTCCTCATCAGCCTTGGCGGCGCGCCAAAACTGACCCCGTCCGGTCTTGCCCGATCCCTCAACACCCTTTTCCTCGGCCAGCACCTTGGCGCGCTGTTCATCGAGACGCTTTTCGATTTCGGCAACGACGAGTTTCTGCGCGTTCGTTTCAGCAACGGCTTCTGGCCGCTGTGCCTGTAGCCCGGACAGTTCCTCGGTGAGCTGCCGCTTCTTTGTCTGCAGCCCGGCCTGTCCACCCGTGGCGCTGGCGCGCTGCTCTTCGAGTTTGGCGATACGGCTTCTTTGCGCTTCAAGCTCCTGCGTGATTTGGGCGCGCATCTTGTCGGGCGCTTCACGCGCCAGCGCTTCGACCTTGTCGAGTTCGGCTTCGTAGTCGCCCCAGGCCGGCGCCTTGAACAGGGCGCGCGCTTCCTGGATGCGACGGTTGCTGGCCTGGGCACCAATGTCGGAGACGATCCGCGCGACTTCGTTGCTAGTTCGGATTTCGGCGGTGCGCTTGCGCTCCTCCGCGGGGAAGATGTTGGAAAAAAGGCTATCGAAGGAGAAGAAAACGGATGTCGCCATGCAGGCCAGGAACATCAACCACAACATCGAATTCTTGATGATGAGGCGAATGCTCTGGACGTAGTTGGCGCCGACATCGCTCCTGGTCGCGGCAATAATGAAGGCAAGCACGAGCGCCGTGACCGCACCAAACAGCGAGAAGTTTTTGATGGTATGGGCCGTTTCGGAATCAAACCAGTTTGTCGGGTTGGCGCCGTCCGATCCCGCACCCTGGCCGAAGTAGAACGTGGCGGCGACGAGTGCCAGGACGGAGAACAGCGCCGTAACAATGAGATCCCAGCCACCAGTCCCACCCGATGAGCGCAGGCTCATGCCGGTCGCAAAACTTTCACCGATCAGCCATGCCACGATCAGCATCACGCCCTGAATGCCGAACGTGATCATCAGCGACAATGTTGGCTCATTCGTAAAGTTGCGCATGCCGTCCCAGGTTGTCCATCCCGAAGCAAGCGAGAGGACAAGGCCAGTGGCGCCGAGCAGCGCCAGACGCCAATTGGAGAAGATCGTGTCCTCAATAGTGCTGGCGGCACGGCTCCAGATGCGGCGCACGAACACGAGGACCGCCGCCATCAAACCTATAAACAAGAATGCATTGATGAGTTGTCTCGAAGCCTCGGGGCTCAAGTTCATCAACCAGTCGCGAATGGACGTCACGATGTCCATGAGCTAGCCTCCAGGATCGCGCACGTTGATGTGCGCAAATCGACGAACCATCATCATGCGCATTTGCGCAGGTCTGCTGCTCGAATTATCCGCAAACTCCAAAAACGCGCCAAACCTCGGTATGTCCCACTGCTCAACTTGATTAGTGAGCTTGATTGGCAACACCGTGGTACACAGGTAACGCGTGATTGCGGCAATGATGAGCCGGATATCACCGTATTCCGCCCAGCCGATATTACGATTTGAACGTGAACCCCGCTTGGGTCAATTCAATGTAACGGGATTTGCGGGTAATGCGCGCCGCGCCATCAAAAATTTTACAAAATGTTGGGTGCCCGGGTCGGATGCGCATATGCACAGGCACACGATGACACGATCATGGCGTCATGCATGACGCACGCATGACGTTGCCACGCTCCACGCCCCCTCACACGCGCTCGAAAAGGGCAGCCACGCCCATGCCCCCGATTGCGCCCTGGCTGACAAGACCGTAGCGGGGCGGATCACCCTTGGGACGGCGGATAAGATTGGTGTAGAGGCGTGCCACCAGGACGGCACCGGAGGCGCCAAACGGGTGGCCGCGCGCGATAGCACCGCCATCCAGATTAATCTTGTCCGGGTCGATGTCGAGGCTGCGAGCAAATGCAATGGCTTGGGCTGCTGAGCTTTCCGACAGCTCGACGAGGCCGATGTCATGAGGATCCAAGGCGCCATTGACGCGCGACAAAAGCTTGCGTGTTGCGCTGATCGGCGCGGCGGCTTCCTCGGCAGGTTTCGCACCAAGGCTGGCAGTTGCACGCAGCTTTAATGCAGGCGGGCGGCCAAGACGGCACCAGACATCCTCAGAAACAACGACCACGCAAGCCGATCCGTCATGCATGGCGCTGGTATTGGCTGGCGTCAGAGTGCCGCCATCAGGCAGGAACGGCACGGCATCGGCCAAGTCGTCGAGGTCGGGCCTACCAAAACTTTCATCGCGCGCCTCTTCGGCATTCGCACGCAACGGTACGATCTCACCGACAAAGCAGCGCTCTTCGCGCGCCCGCGCGGCCTTGTCATGGGCTTGGAGGGCCCATTCGTCCTGCTCGGCTCGCGTGATGCCATAAGTACGGGCAAGAGTCTCCGATGCCTCAAAGGGTTGCTGCTCGTCGGGAAAATCAGTCATTGCCGGCTCGTAGCGCATGAAGTGCGGTGTCTGATAGAGTGAGCGCGGCCGCATGATCCGCCATGGCGCGGTCGACAAGCTTTCCCCACCCCCCGCTATGACGATCTGGGCTTCGCCCGCACCGATTACACGGTGGGCGGCGATGATCGCTTCAAGTCCCGAACCGCACTGGCGGTCGATCGTCGTTGCCGATACGGTTTCGGCAAGTCCGGCGGCAAGGGCAACAAGGCGGGCAGGATTGCCGCCCTCGGTGGCATTGCCCAGGACAATCTCTTCGACCTCGGCGGCCGGGAGTTTTGCATCGGCAAGGACCGCTTCAATGACGGGGGCGACAAGGGCATCGATACGACGCGTGCGGTGCAGGCCACCGACACGGCCAAGCGCGCTGCGCCGCGCGGCAACGATGTAGGCATTGGATTGGAACATCAACTCAGAACACTCCAATGAGTGACGCGACATGCACCCCTTGCGGCCGAACCCGGCCCGGTGTATCGCACCGTCGCATCGATTATTCGCTCTCCGAGGCAGCGGTGGCTGTGCCCGGCCGGCCAAGCTCATCCAGGCTCGCAGGCTTGCAGAGAGCTGGCTTGCGGAAGGCTGGCACCACGATCGCCCCGGAAACGCGCGTGTAAACCTGCCCATACACTGGCTGCCGATTGTGGCAAACGCAGGCATTTCGACCGTTTTTTCGGTGTGTAAGGAGCTTGTCTCTCAGCTTATATGCTATGAACCGGGATAGTTTGTTCGCCAGATGGCTTTTCTTTCTGTGGCAAAGCAGTGATATAGAGGGCAAATGCACAGGCGGCAGGCATCCGCGCCTCCAGCCCTAACCCGCCAGACGCCGTACGGATGAGCAAATCCACCAACAAGTCCCCAACCCTTCCCCGCAAAACCATCTCGGCTGCTCGACTGGCTCAGTCCATCGAGCGGGCACGCACAATTTTTACTGAAAAAAATCTTAGGTTTACGGATCTTCGCCAACGGGTCTTTAGTGAGATCGCGGCGACCAACGGAGCCATTGGCGCCTACGACATCCTTGACCGTCTTTCCGACAAGGGCACGCGGCTGGCCCCAATTTCCGTCTACCGCTCGATCGATGCTCTTCTCGATGCCGGGGTCATCCATCGGCTGGAAAGCAAGAACGCCTATTTCGCCTGCCGGCGACACGAGCACGGCAAACATGGCCGACCGATCTTTTTATCGTGTGAACGCTGCGGCAGCGTAACTGAGGCCGAAGCTCAGGGTGTTTTTGAACTCATCAACTCGGTGGCACGCGACCAGGACTTCGAGGCCAAGGTCAAGTTCGTCGAGGTCTCGGGAATTTGTGTGCGCTGTGCAGGTAGCCCGCCGCGCAATGGAGCGAGCTGACGATGTCGGATCCGGCAGGCTCGGATACGGGGCGGCCTCACCCGGCCGAACCGGATTCAAAACATGCAAGCAGTGAACACCACGCCTTAACGCCACTGCAGCGGGCGCCCCACTCACATGCCCCCGATCAGTCGGGGGACAGCTGCTGCAGCCATGATCACGTCCACGCAATCGCAAAAGATCCCGATCCAGATGCACTCATTTCGGCGCGCGGCTTGAAGCTGCAGCACGGGGATCGCACCATTCTCGATGCCGTTGACATTGATCTGCTGGCCGGCCAGATCGTCACCCTGATCGGTCCGAACGGAGCCGGCAAGACGACGTTGGTAAGATTGCTGCTCGGCCTCGAATCGCCCAGCTCAGGCACGATTGCCCGGCGCGCCAACCTGCGGATCGGCTATGTCCCCCAGCGCTTCGATATCGATCGGACCCTGCCAATGACGGTATTGCGCTTCCTGTCGCTGGGGCTCGACGTTTCACGCGATGAGGTTCTATCGGTATTGAGCGATGTCGGCGCTGCGGCGGTGATCGACCGGCAGCTTGCGCGATTGTCCGGCGGCGAGGGCCAGCGGGTGCTGCTGGCGCGGGCGCTGTTGCGGCGGCCTAACCTGCTGGTGCTGGACGAGCCCGTGCGCGGCGTTGATGCAACGGGCGAAGCCGAACTTTATACGCTGGTCGGCAGACTCAGAACCGAACGCGGTTTTGGCGTTCTGCTGGTCAGCCATGACCTGCACGTCGTCATGGCGGCAAGCGACCGGGTGCTGTGTCTTAATCGGCATGTGTGCTGCTCGGGCGTGCCGACGATGGTGGCCAAGCACCCCGAGTATGTGAAGCTGTTTGGAGCGGAGATGGCGCGGGCTTTTGCCGTTTATGAACATCACCACGATCATGCGCACGATCTGGCCGGGCGGCCGATGCCCGACGACGTCGCCGCGCGCGACAAGGCCGGTGATCACCAGGACGCACACCCGACGACGGCTTCAAAGCCGGAGGACGGGGCATGATGCTGGAGCCGTTCTTCCTGCGCGCTTTGGCGGCGGCAATCGGGCTGGCACTGGTCGCCGCGCCGCTCGGGGCGCTGGTTGTCTGGCAGCGCATGGCCTATTTTGGTGAAACGATGGCGCAGGCGAGCCTGCTGGGCGTTGCTCTGTCGATGGCGGTGGGCGCGAGTGTTACGCTCTCGGTGCTGGTTGTGGCGATCCTTGCGGCGCTGGTGATTCTGCTGTTGTCCGGCCAACGTGTCCTACCACTCGATTCGGTGTTGGGCCTCCTGCACCACGGCTCGCTGGCAGCAGGCGTCATTGCTACAGCAGCGTTAGCGGGCCCTTCGGTGGACCTTCTTGGCTACCTATTTGGCGATATCTTCGCGGTGACCAATGGCGATCTCGTTTGGATCTACGCCGGCGGCGCGCTGGTGCTCACCGTGCTGTTCATGATCTGGCAGCCGATGCTGCGGCTGGCGGTGCACGAAGAACTTGCGATTGCCGAGGGCGTGCCGGGCCCGCGCATCAAGGCCATCTTCATGCTGCTGCTTGCGATCACCATTGCAATTGCCATCAAGATGCTCGGCATCCTTCTGGTGATTGCCTTCCTTGTCGTGCCGGCGGCAGCGGCGCGCCCGTTCGCCCGCACCCCCGAACGCATGGTGGTGATGACCGCGATCATCGCCGTTATCGGGGTCGTGATCGGCTTGTGGCTTTCGTCACGCAGCGATGCGCCTGGCGGTCCGGCGATCGTGCTGGTCCTGGCGCTCATGGCGCTTGCCTCACTGATCCGGGCACGCTCGACCGACAGGCAGGGCTGAGGGGAACATCCATGTGGCATGTGACGCCTTACGGTGGCGTCATCGCCTCGCGCAGGGTATTGCTGGGCGTGGAATTTTTCAGGTGTGGCGCGATCCGGGGTGCGACACGATCTGGGCATCACCTGCGCGCAGGCCATGCCTTCGTTTGACCTTACCTGCGTTCAAGCCCATGTCGGCACGCGGCGTGGGCAAGCGACTGTGGATCGGGCAAGTATCACTTCGAAGAGATGGGCAAGCAGATGCCGCTACTCATATCCAATCGCCGCAAAGCCGTCGCGGTGACGATCGGCAACGTCGTCATGGGCGGGGACCATCCCGTCGTCGTGCAATCGATGACCAATACCGACACGGCCGATGTTGCGGCCACCGTTGCCCAGGTTGCAGCCCTGGCGCGCGCGGGATCGGAACTGGTGCGCATTACGGTCGATCGCGACGAGGCCGCCAAGGCCGTTCCGCACATCGTTTCGAAGCTGCGCGCCCAAGGCGTCAATGTGCCGATCGTCGGGGACTTCCACTACATCGGCCACAAGCTTCTGTCGGAGAACCCGGCGACAGCGGAGGCACTCGACAAATATCGCATCAATCCCGGCAACGTTGGTTTCAAGGCCAAGAAGGATCGCCAGTTCGGCGACATCATCGAGCTGGCGATGCGCTACGCCAAGCCGGTCAGAATAGGTGTCAACTGGGGTTCACTCGATCAGGAGCTGTTGACGCACCTGATGGACGAGAACGCGAAAGCCGCCGCGCCCAAGGACGCGCGTGCGGTGATGCACGAGGCCATCGTGCAATCGGCGCTGTTATCGGCTCAACGCGCCGAATCACTTGGGCTCGCAGCTGACCGCATCGTCATATCGGCCAAGGTCTCGGCGGTGCAGGATCTGATTTCCGTCTATACGATGCTGGCCAGCCGCTGCTCCTATGCCCTGCATCTGGGGTTGACCGAAGCGGGCATGGGCTCGAAGGGGATCGTCGCCTCGACGGCGGCGATGTCGGTGCTGCTGCAGCAGGGGATCGGCGACACGATCCGCGTCTCGCTGACGCCCGAGCCCGGCGGGGATCGCACCACGGAAGTCAAGGTCGCCCAGGAAATCCTGCAGACGATGGGGCTGCGCTCGTTCGTGCCGATCGTGGCGGCGTGTCCGGGATGCGGGCGCACAACCTCAACGGTGTTCCAGGAGCTGGCGCGCGATGTCGAAACCATGATCCGCGAGCGCATGCCGCAATGGCGGCGGCTTTATCCGGGGGTGGAAACCCTCACGTTCGCGGTGATGGGCTGCATCGTCAATGGTCCAGGCGAATCCAAGCATGCAGATATTGGAATTTCCCTGCCCGGAACAGGGGAGCAGCCAGCGGCGCCCGTATTCATCGATGGCCGCAAGGCATTGACGCTGCGTGGCCCGAATATCGCCTCAGAGTTCAAACAAATTGTGGAAGACTACATAGCGCGACGATTTAGTACTTCCGGTGGTGTGCGCGAAAATGCCACTGATTCGGCTTGATTGATCTGGGTACGCGGAGCTTTTTTTAAGCTGAGGGTGATAAACGCTCTGTCTGCCTGCGTTAATCTGCCGGAACCTTGCCGCAATTGGCGCGTTTGGTCCCCGGTAAGAGTAGTTAAGTTCAAGAGGGGGTATCTGAAGTTATGTCTAAGTACGTGTTTACCGGCTTGGTTGCCTCAGTGGCGGCCATGGCAACGGTTTCGCAGGCGCTTGCCGCAGATCTCGGGCCCTACCGTCCACCAGCACCGCCAGAGACATATGTTGAACGCCCGAGCATGTTCAGCTGGCGCGGCTTTTACGCTGGCCTCAATGGCGGATACGCGTGGGGCAGCGGCGATTCAACATTCGTGAACAATGGCACGGTCGCTGGCGATCTCAGCTCGGTCGATCCCGACGGCTGGTTCGGCGGTGGCCAGCTTGGCTACAACGCGCAGTTCGGCAACTTCGTGCTTGGCGTCGAAGGCGACTTCCAGGGCACAGGGGTCGACGGCAGCAAGCTCGACAATATTGGGCCGGTCGCCTTCCGCACGTCGAATGACATGAATTGGTTCTCGACGTTGCGCGCGCGCGCCGGGTTCGCCGCCGACCGCGTGTTGATCTACGCCACCGGTGGTGTCGCCTGGGCGGACGTGGACTTCTCGCTTTATGATTTCTCGACGGCAACGCGCTTCAGCGGTGGCGATACGCTCACCGGCTACACGATTGGCGGCGGCGTTGAATGGGCGCTGGCCAACAACTGGACGTTCAAGGGTGAGTACCTCTACATCGATCTGGATGATGCCAAGTTCCATGGCGGCGGCACGTCTGCCAACTTCGACAACGCCTTCCATACGGTGAGGTTCGGTCTGAACTACAAGTTCTGATCGGAAGGGCGACGTGCTCGTCCTGGCGCGTGGCCGCAGATTTCACCTTTCAGCTCACGACATCAACGCCCCCGGGATCCTATCCGGGGGCGTTTCGTACTTGGCATTTCGTTG
>JAXGRZ010000118.1:0-8094 GCA_040765305.1 Hyphomicrobiaceae bacterium
AAGGTCAAGAAGCAGGCAATTGCTCTGTGTGAACGCTTCCCGATCTACGCTTGATCCGGGCCCCCTGGTAGGGTCTAACAAGGCGCCGGTGGGGTTGGCCCTGCCGGCGCCTTTTCACATCCGGAGAACGAGCCATGCGCTGCCCCTATTGCGCGGGTGAAAATACGCAGGTCAAGGACAGTCGGCCGACCGAGGAGAATGCCGCCATCCGTCGCCGCCGCGTATGTCCCGATTGTGGCGGCCGCTTTACCACGTTTGAGCGCGTGCAACTGCGTGAACTCATCGTGGTCAAGCGCTCGGGGCGCAAGGTTTTGTTCGATCGCGACAAGCTGGCCACTTCGATCCAGATCGCCTTGCGCAAACGCAACATCGATTCTGAGCGCGTCGAGCGGATGATCTCCGGCATTGTGCGCCAGCTCGAAAGCCTGGGTGAGGTTGAGATCCCTTCCGAGCAGATTGGCGAACTGGTGATGGAGGCGCTGAAGGGTCTCGATCCGGTTGCCTATGTTCGCTTCGCTTCAGTTTATCGCGACTTCCGCGAGGCGTCTGATTTCGCCGAGGTGCTGGGAGAGATCGCGCGTGTGCCAGGCGATGCGGCAACGGGCGGATCTGCTCAGCGCACCCGTGAAGAGGATCGCGCGTGGTCCAAACTTTCCCCGATCACGCCTGAAAAGCATTGATCGCGTATGTCGGAGCCTGGCGACCCAATCCTTCAACCGTCAAAAGCCAGGCCAGCACCTGCCGTGCAGGGCGATGTTCGCTCCCCTGAACAGCGTGCCTTCGATCATCACATGATGGGCATCGCGCTGCGCATGGCCCAGCGTGGCCTGGGCACGACTTCGCCCAATCCCTCGGTCGGCGCGGTCATTGCTGACGAAGCAACAGGCGAGGTCATTTCGCGCGCCGTTACCGCGCCATCGGGGCGCCCGCACGCCGAACCGCGCGCCATCGCAGAAGCCGGCGCGCGCGCGCGCGGCAAGACCATGTATGTGACGCTTGAACCCTGCTCGCATCACGGCAAGACACCGCCGTGCTCCGAAGCACTGATCAACGCTGGGCTGGCGCGCGTCGTCGTTGCTTTGACCGATCCTGACCCGCGCGTTGGCGGTCGCGGTCTCGACCAGTTGCGCCGGGCCGGACTAGCGGTGAGCCGCGGCGTGCGCGCCAGCGAGGCGCATTGGCTGACGCGCGGACATATCGTTCGCGTGACGGAACGGCGGCCATTTGTGCAGTTGAAGGTGGCGCTGGGGGCTGACGGGCGGGTGCCACGTGGCACGGGGGCCGCGCCGGTTTTCGTCACCGGTCCGCTGGCGCGTGCCATGGGACATCTGCTGCGTGCCAAGGCTGACGCGATTGTGATCGGTCATGGCACACTGAAGGACGATGACCCAGACCTGACCTGTCGTCTTCCCGGACTTGCCGCGCGTTCACCCGCGCGCATCGTCCTGGCCTCCGATCCAACAGGGATCGAGGCGAGCAGGCTGGCGAAAACCGCTTTGACAGTGCCGGTGCATCTCGTCACGACGGCAGTTGGCGCTGCGGCTAACGCTGCGGCCATCGCCCGTCTTTGCGCTGGCGGCGTGGTGGTTCATACTGTCCGCGCGCTGGCCAACCGCATCTGGCTGCCATCGCTGCTGGAACGCCTTGCTGAAATCGGTGTCACGCGGCTGCTGGTCGAAGGCGGCCCGTCCGTATGGCAAGCCTTCGCCCGCCATGGGCTCTATGACGAAGTGGTCCTTTTCCGGGCGCGCCATGGCGCAAGCGAGGGTGCGAAAGCCGCGATTGGAGAAGCCCAAGCCGCCGCCGAACTGGAGCGAGAGGCCGGGCTTACCGGCTTGACGTTGCATGCTCGCCGTCGCCTTGAAGGCGATGACATGCTGGTCTTTCGCCGTCCGTTGGGGCACACCGCTCTTATTGCGCCTGCCGGACACGTATCCGGTTATCCTTGAGGAATGTCACGTCATGTTCACAGGTCTCATCACCAACGTTGGCGAGGTGATCGCGCGCGAAGGCGGCGTCTTCACGATCGAATGCGGATACGCTCCTGCCAGTATTGCGCTGGGGGCCTCGATCGCATGTGACGGCGTTTGTCTTACGGCGACGAGCGTGGTGCCATCGGCGGTCGGTGCAGGCAGCCGCTTTAGCGTCGATGTGTCGAACGAGACGCTATCCAAAACGACGCTCGAGGCGTGGCAGCCGGGGCGCGCCATTAACCTTGAGCGCCCCTTGAAATCGGGCGATGAACTTGGCGGACATATCGTCACGGGCCACGTCGATGGGCGTGCCCGCATCGTCGATGTGACCGCGGACGGAGAAAGTCGCCGCTTCCTGTTTGAAGCACCTGAACACCTGGCCATGTACATTGCACCCAAAGGTTCGGTGTCGCTCGATGGGACATCGCTTACCGTCAACGAGGTGGCCGGAGCCCGCTTTGGTGTCAACCTCATCCCCCACACCTTGACCGCGACGACCTGGGGGCGCAAAAAGCCGGGCGATGAGGTGAACCTCGAAGTCGATTTGTTCGCGCGCTATGTTGCGCGCCTGATGGAGTTCCGCCCGTGAACGAAGTGCAATCAAAGCGCGCGGTGAAGAAGCCTGGGGCAGGCAAGTCCGGCTCGAAGAAGGTGTCCACACCCGCTGGAGCTGAGAAGGCTGCGCGCCGAACCGGCGAAGCCGATCTTGCCAGCACGACCGAGATCATCGAGGAATTGCGCAATGGCCGCATGGTGATCTTAGTCGATGCGGCGGATCGCGAGAACGAGGGCGACCTCATCATTCCCGCACAGATGGCGACGCCTGATGCGGTCAATTTCATGGCCAAGCATGGCCGGGGCCTCATCTGCCTGGCGTTGACGCATCGGCGTGCCAACGAATTGAAGCTCGAAGCGATGGTGAAACACAACGCTTCGCGTCTGCGTACGGCCTTCACTGTGTCGATCGAAGCCAGGGAAGGCATTTCGACGGGCATCTCCGCCCATGATCGTGCGCGCACCATCGCCACGGCAATCGATCCGGAAAAAACTGCCAATGATATTGCCTCTCCCGGCCATGTCTTCCCGCTCGTTGCGCGCGACGGCGGCGTGCTGATCCGCGCCGGACACACCGAGGCAAGCGTTGATTTGGCGCGCCTGGCCGGTCTCTCGCCTGCTGCGGTGATCTGCGAAGTCATGAATGACGACGGCACAATGGCCCGCATGCCCGACCTCATTCCGTTCGCGAAAAAGCACGGCCTCAAGATCGGCTCGATCGAGGACCTCATAGCCTATCGGTTGCAGAACGATACCATCGTGCGCCGCATCGCCTGCAAGCCGGTCAAGTCCAATTACGGCGGCGAGTTCGACATGTGCGTCTACGAGACGACGGTGGAGCCGGGCGAGCACATGGCCTTGATCAAGGGCGATGTCGCCAATGGCGAACCGGTGCTGGTGCGTGTCCATGCCGTCGATCCATTGATGGATCTGGCTGGCATCGGGTTTGCCTCCAGCTCGGGCCTTATCGAAAAGGCGATGCGGGCGATCGATGAGGAGGGGCGCGGCATCATCGTCGTGCTCCGCGATCTCGATCCTAAACTCCTGTCGGAACGCATGCACGACAACCCGCGACAGGCAAAGAGCACGCGCGCCGATCGCCCACAGGTAGAGATCGGCTTTGGCTCACAGATCCTGCGCGACCTTGGTGTTTCCAACATGATCCTCCTGACGAACTCGCCTGAACATAAATACGTGGGTCTGGAGGCGTTCGGCCTGAAGATCGTCGGCACGCGCAAGATCGGGTGAGCCAAATGGTACAGGTGAAATCAAAGGTGAGCGCGGCCACAGCCGGTAGTGACAACGGCTTTGCTGACTGTCGCATTCTGGTCATCGAGGCGCGTTTTTACGAGAATATTGCCGATGAATTGGCGGTTGGGGCAATTGCCGAGATCGAAGCTCAGGGTGCAAGCTATGAGCGGATCGTCGTGCCTGGAGCGTTGGAAATTCCGCAAGCGCTGATCGCGGCGGTGGCCGCCGGCCGGTTCGACGAGGGAATGGCCGATTTTGATGGTGTGGTTGCGCTCGGATGTGTCATTCGTGGCGAGACCTCGCATTATGATATTGTGGTCAACAATGCCAATCACTGGCTGATGGATGTGGCCATCGGACAAGCCATTCCGGTCGGCAATGCCATCCTGACGGTCGATAGCGAGGCGCAGGCGCTGGCCCGCGCGCAAGGTGGACGCGAGGGCAAAGGCGGCGATGCGGCGCGCGCGTGCTTTGCACTGATCGATGCGGCACGCCGGTTCCAGGGCGAGGAGCAATGAACACGCGGGCGAAAGGCGGGTCAGGTCGTGGATCGCGTTCTCTGGCGCGCATCGCGGCGGTGCAGGCGCTATACCAGATGGATATGGCCGGCACCGATCTGAACGACGTTATCCGGGAGTTTCAGACGCTGCGTTTTTCGGCAACCGAGCAGGTGCCGGGTACGGGTGAAACGGACGCCCAGTTCTTTGCCGACATTTTGCGCGGTGTCGTGCGCCGTCAGCGCGACATCGATCCGGCGATCGATGAACTGCTGGCGACGGGCTGGCGTCTGGTGCGTGTCGATTCCATTCTGCGCGCGATCCTGCGCGGTGGGGTCTTCGAGCTGATGGAGCGGCGCGATGTGCCCGCACGCGTCGCCATCAATGAATATATCGAGGTGGCCCACGCCTTCTTCGATGGCGATGAGCCCAAGGTCGTCAATGGCCTGCTCGATCGTCTGGCGCGGCGGCTGCGCCCGAAGGAATTCGAAACACGCCCGGCTGACGTCGCGGAAGGCTGAAGCGTTCTTCGGCAACGCGATTTTGGCGATGCGATTTCGGTGGTGTGGTTTCAAAAGCGTGATCGCCGACTCGTCGAAGATGGTTGCGGTCGAGGTGGGCGTCCATGAGCACCAGTGCCGATCAACGACTGCACAGCGAGGCCGCGATCATCGGCGAGTTCTTCGCTCCCCTGTGCGAGGGCGATGAGGGAGCTGGCGGCCTGAGTGATGATTGCGCCGTACTCTCTCCCAGCCCAGGCACCGATCTGGTCATCACCACCGACAGTCTGATCGAAGGCGTGCACTTCTTTCCAGGCGATGTGCCCGCATTCAAGGCACTTGCCGTCAACGTATCTGATCTGATCGCCAAGGGGGCAGTGCCCGAACGCTATCTGTTGACGATTGCGTTGCCGGAAGCACCGACACGCGCGTTCATGACACGCCTTGCCGACGGATTGGCGCAGGCGCAGCGCGCCTTCAGCTGCCGTCTCGTCGGCGGCGACACGGATCGCACGCCGGGGCCGTTCACCTTGACCATCACCGCGATCGGGACCCTCCCGGCCGGCTCGATCGTGCGCCGCAACACCGCGCGCCCTGGAGATATCATTGCGGTGACGGGGACAATCGGTGATGCCGGCCTTGGTCTTGCCCTGCGCCGGGACCTGGCGGGTGGGGCATCGGCGGGCCTTGCCCGCGCGCAGGTCGATGACCTCATCGCGCGTTTTGATCGGCCGGTGCCACGCATTGCCGCTGCCGCGCTGGTGCGCCGGTACGCGAGCGCGGCGATGGACATATCCGACGGTCTGGCCAAGGATCTGGGGCGGCTCGTTGCCGCTTCAGGTATCGGGGCGGATGTGCGACTTGACGCTGTGCCGCTTTCGAAAGCCGCCCACATCATGTGCGCGCATGGTGGCGTGCGCCGCCAAGACCTGATCGCCAGTGGCGAGGACTACGAAGTGCTTTTCACTCTGCCGTCTGAGCGATGGGCTGAAGCGTTGGCGCTGGCTGCAGAATGTGGAGTTCCGGTGACGCAGGTGGGCGTCATGACGCAAGCTGCCGGCGTTGTGTGGCGTGATGACGAGGGCAAGCCCGTGCGTCTGACCACCGAAGGCTGGGACCATTTTTGAGCTGCAACCACTTTTAAAGTCGCTAGAGCGCTTTTCGATCCGATGGAATCGGATCGGCGCTCTAGCTCTTTGGTTTGGTCGCATTTTCTTCGACGAACCGGTGTCCACTTCGTCGGAAAATGCTCTAAGCGCATGCGGGATGTGGGAAACGGGCGCAGGACTCGCAAAGGCTGCTGCCGGGATGTAAGGTTGCCGCAGAATCGGCCAGCAGAAATATTTTAACTGAGCGTTGCAGGCAACAGCGATGCTGTTTCACGGCAACATGACAAGCAATTGAACGTATTTGCCTGTCTTCCGCGATGAAGATGTGTCTTTCTTTGGCCATATCCGTTGGGCCTAAAGAGTTATTGTGATTGTACAATCGCAAAGGTGCCAGAGACGTGGCAAACAGGACGAAATCGGGCAGGACAGAATCTGGCCGATGCCGGTTTGATGACTGGGTGTCACACAAGATCTTGGCGTATCGTTGCGGTGCCGTGCGACCTTTGCGGCAGTTGTGCTGAAGGCTTGTTGGCCGCACAGGTATGTCGAGGACAGTGTCCAGGACAGAAGCCGGTGGAATTGCACGGCAAATGTGACGTCGCGGATGCGGCCAATCAATCGGTATGATCAGGCGACAGGATTCTCTAAGGATGGTGCGAATGCACGAAGTGTTGAGCCCTCTTCGCTCGGCGGGCTCTGTGGGGATTTGCGCGGCGATCGGTGCCACATCGATGTTGGCCGCACTGGTCGGCACACCATCCAGCGCGGTTGCGCAGGAGTGGTGGGAGCAGATACCGGGATTTGGTTCGCCGTCATATTCGAATCGGCGTGAGCGCGTTCAGCCGGCCGTCCGCCGGACCCAAGAGCAGCAGGCCGACAAGTTCGAGGATCTGCGCCCCAATGCGACGCCCTGGCTCAGTGATGTGATGCTGGCATCGATGGACAAGGCGATCGAGCGATACGAGCGCATTGTTCAGCGCGGTGGCTGGAAAATGATCCCCAAGGGCCGCACTATCCGCCCTGGCGATGATGACGACCGTATTCCGGTGATCAAGGCCCGCTTGCGGGCCACAGGTGACCTTGCCCCGTCGCACTCGTACTTCGAATCACTCGGTCTTGATGACAGCGTCGAGCAGGCGCTTCGCAGCTATCAGCGCCGCAATGGTCTGCGCATTACCGGTCGCGTTGATCGTGCCACACTGACGATGCTCAATGTGCCGGCCAAGAACCGGTTGGACCAACTCATTCTCAATCGCCAGCGTATCGTTGATTTGATGCGCCCGCACGTTGAGAACCGATATGTGCTCGTCAATGTCCCGGCGTTCCAGCTCGAGGCTGTAGAGAGCTACGAAGTGAAGCAGCGGCATCGTGTGATCGTTGGCCGCGAAGGGCGCGAGACGCCGGAACTGAGGGGACAGATCAGGGCGCTCAATTTCTTTCCCTATTGGCGCGTGCCGACCAGCGTTGCGACGCTCGATCTCATCCCGCGTGTGCAACGCGAACCTCAATATCTGAATGAGGAAGGCATCCGCATCTACGACGGAAGCTATGACGGTCCGGAGATTCCGCAATCCCAGATCAACTGGAACTCGGCTGACACCACTCGCATTCGTTTCAAGCAGGATCCCGGTGACAAAAATGCACTGGGATTGGTGCGCCTCGACATGTCGAACGAACATGGCGTTTACATGCATGACACGCCGATGAAGAACCTGTTCGGTCAGGCGGGCCGCGCATTCAGTGCCGGATGTGTCCGCGTGCAGGGCGTTTTCGATCTGGCCGAATGGATTGCGCAGTATGAACCGGGCTGGGAGCAGCCAGGCAAGGTCCGTTCGGTCCTGGATGGAGGCCAGCCCGTCGATCTTACTTTGACGCGGCCGGTGCCCGTGATCTTTGCCTACATCACCGCATGGGCTGAGCCCAATGGTGAGGTGAACTTCCGCCATGACCTTTACAATCGTGATGGCTCGGCGACGCTTGCCGCACGCGATACGTCCGAGCCCGATCCTGATCAGCCACCACCGCCGTCAGGTGGCATTACCCCATGACGTGCATGACGTGCGCGCCTTCAGGCGGCATGTCGTGACGATGCGGATATCAAAAGCGGTCGTGGCTCTATGAGCCGCGGATCGCCACTGTTAACTGGCTCGTATTAACCAGCCTGTGCGTCGCAGCAAAACGGTTTGCCTGAATCCTGGGATGGCTTGCC
>JAXGRZ010000119.1:0-8078 GCA_040765305.1 Hyphomicrobiaceae bacterium
GCTCAAGCACTACCGCGCCATCGCAACCCGTTTCGACAAGCACGACGCCAACTTCATGGCCTCCATCAAACTTGCTGCACTTCGCATCTGGATGCGATTTAATGAGTCGGTGACCTAGAGCGCCGTGCGGCCAACACTGCGAAATAAGACGCGAAACGAAAGATAAGGCAGATGACCACCCCTTCGGGAAACGCAACCTTCCGCGCCGGTCTGGTGCAGATGTGCGCAACGCGCAACCCCGACCGGAATGTGGCCGACGCAACAGCCTTGATCCGCGAAGCTGTGGCGGCCGGTGCGCACTACGTCCAGACCCCAGAAGTTACGACGCTGATGGAGCTGGACCGCACTCGCCTGTTCGCCCTCATCGAGCCCGAAGACGGCAATGCCGCGCTGATCCACTTCCGCCAGCTCGCCAAGGACCTGCGCATCTGGCTGCACATCGGATCGATGGCGGTGAAGATCAACGCCGACAAGCTCGCCAATCGCTCCTATGTCATCAGGCCAGACGGTGAGATCGCCGCACGCTATGACAAGATCCACATGTTCGACGTCGAACTGTCCGGCGGCGAAAGCTACATGGAAAGCCGGAACTACGAGCCAGGATCATCCGCCGTCGTCGTCGATTTGCCATGGGGACGGATGGGCCTGACCATCTGCTACGACCTGCGCTTTCCTTATTTACATCGCGCACTTGCCAGAGCCGGAGCCATCTTCATCGCCGGCCCCGCAGCATTCACCAAGACGACCGGAGAGGCGCACTGGCACGCGCTGTTGCGCGCCCGCGCCATCGAAACCCAATGCTTCGTTCTGGCCGCGGCACAAACCGGACTGCACGAAATGGGTCGTGCCACTTACGGGCATTCGATCATTTTCGGGCCCTGGGGCGAGATCATCGCGGAAGCGGGAACCGAGCCAGGCGTCATTGTCGCCGACATTGATCCTGCCATCGTCGCCGACGTGCGTGGGCGTGTGCCTTCCCTCACGCACGATCGAAGCTTCGCCCTCGTCGATGCCGCCACGGACGCCGGCCGAGGAGGTCGCGCATGATCAGATATCGCCTCAAGTGCGGTGGCGGTCACGAGTTCGATGCCTGGTTCGCCTCCTCGATAGCCTATGAAACGCAAGAAACCGAAGGTCGCCTGGTCTGCCCCCATTGCGCCCGCACCGATATCGAACGCGCCATCATGGCGCCGCAGATCACCGCCGGACGCACGCATGCTGGCGAACGCGAGAACGCTGGCAAACGCGCAGACGCAGCCGAGACGAGCGCAGATCTCACCAGCACCGCACCACCGCCCGCTGGCGCGCTACGTGCTGGCAATGCCGACGCCCAGCGCCTCCAGGCGTTGATGCGCGAGATGCGTTCGTTACGCGATAAGATCCTTGAAAAGTCGGAATACGTCGGCCCGCGGTTTGCCGAGGAGGCGCGCCGGATCCACCACGAGGAAACGCCGGACCGGCCCATTCACGGCGAAGCAACGGCGCAGGAAGTCCACGACCTGGCGGAAGACGGCATCGACGTCCTGCCGATTCCGCACCTGCCGGATGATCTCAACTGATGTGAACCGACCTGAACTGAACCGACGGCCTCACGTCACGCGCACATCGAGAGGGCCAAGGCCTGCAACACGGGCGTGCAGCACGTCGCCGACCGCGACCGGGCCAACTCCGGCGGGCGTGCCCGTGAGAATGACGTCGCCCGCACGCAGTTCGAAAAATTGCGACAGGATGGCGATCTGCTCTGAGACGGACCAGATCATCTGCGACAGGTCCCCCGTCTGCTTTCTCACCGCGTTCTGGTCGAGCGAGATCTCGCCGCTGGCCGGATGCCCGACATCACCCACCCGATGCACCGGCCCGCACGGCGCCGAATCCTCGAACGCCTTGCCCACGTCCCACGGCCGCCCGAGCTTCTTTGCAGCGCCCTGCAGATCACGGCGCGTCATGTCGAGCGCAACCGCATACCCGAAGATATGCTCCAGCGCCTTGTCGGCGGCGACATCCTTGCCACCGGTTTCCAGACAAGCCGCCATTTCGATCTCGAAGTGCACGTCATTGGATTGGCCCGGATAGGGAAACACGCCATCAACGCGCAGGTTGTCGGGATTTTTCTGAAAGAAGAACGGCGGCTCCCGGTTCGGATCGTGCCCCATCTCGCGCGCATGCTCGGCATAATTGCGCCCGATGCAGTAAACGCGATGCACCGGAAAGACGAGATCACTGCCCACGATCGGCAATGTGGCGATCGCGACAGGCGGGAAAGCATAGGTCATCGAGCGGGATCCTTGGCATCAGCGCGCCACAGTGGCGCGCTATGGGGTGGCGCACACCGGCGTGCGCCGACACTCAGCCGTCCATCTGGACGCCGACCGGTCTGGCGTCAAGCGTAACCTCGCGAGGGCCAAGGAAAACAAGCAGCTATGGCGTCGAAAGACGGTCATGGGACAGGTGATATAAAGAGCGGTGACCCGCCTGCGGCAGCGCCCCGCCCGATGTCGTATTTTGATGTCCTATTGTGCACGGTGAAGTTGGCATCGGCTGGCGCGCTCCACGCGCGTTAAACCGGTCAGGAGACTGAAAAAAATGACGTCCGAGACAACGCCCGCCTCGATCTTGGCCGAAGAGGCCGAGGACATTGGCTCCAACATCAGCGCGAACCTGACAATGGGCGACATCATCGTGCAGCGCATGTCGCGGCGCGATCTCGTCTCGGGCCTGCTGGCCGTCACCGCGGCAACTCTTATCGCTTCCCCCGGCGCCGTGAGCGCGGCCACCGGCCAGGCCCTCACGAACACGACGCCCAACTTCAACTTCCCCGAGCTTGCCGCCGGCTGCGATGAGGACCATCACGTCGCCGAAGGCTATGACGCCGACGTGCTCATCAGCTGGGGCGACGCCGTTCTGCCTGATGCCCCGCCGTTCGATCCGGCCAACGCCTCACCGCAAGGCCAGGCGCGCCAATTCGGCTACAACAACGATTTTCTCGGTTTCATTCCGCTTGACGGGCGTTCCGACCATGGCCTGCTCGTCGCCAACCACGAGTACGTCAATGCCGAATTGATGTTCCCCGGCCTGCCTGAGAAGGAAAGCAGGCAGGCCGCCTGGGAGCGGATCACGCGCAATCAGGTCGACACCGAAATGATGGCGCATGGCGGATCGATCATCGAAATTCAGCGCACAGACGGCAAATGGTCCCTCGTGCCCCAATCCAAATATGCCCGCCGCATCACGGCTGAGACGCCGATGCGCATTTCTGGTCCCGCAGCCGGCCACGACAAGATGAAAACCTCAACCGACCCCAGCGGCGCGAGCGTTCAAGGCATGCTCAACAACTGCTCGGGCGCGCTGACACCCTGGGGCACCTGGCTCACCTGCGAAGAAAACTTCAATGGCTACTTCTGGGGCAAGGCGCAGCTGGACAAGGCAGAAGCGCCCGTTGCCTTGAAGCGCTATGGCATCCCTGGCGAATTCTACCGCTGGGCCAAGTTCCACGATCGCTTTGACATCATCAAGGAGCGCAACGAATCAAACCGCTTTGGCTGGGTTGTCGAGATTGATCCGCTCGATCCCACATCGACACCCATCAAGCGGACCGCGCTCGGCCGCTTCAAGCATGAAGGCGCCGGCAACATCGTCAATGGTGACGGCCGCTTTGTCGTCTACCAGGGCGACGATGAGCGCTTCGAATATGTCTACCGCTTCGTGTCCAAGCGCGCTGTCGACACGTCAAACCGCCAAGCCAATCGCGATATCCTTGATGAAGGCACACTCTATGTGGCCCGTTTCGATGCCAACGGCACGGGCGCCTGGCTGCCGCTCGTTTACGGTGAAGGCCCACTCGTTGCAGCCAACGGTTTTGCGGGCCAGGGCGATGTGCTCATCCAGGCCCGTTTCGCCGCCGATCTTCTCGGCGCCACCAAGATGGATCGTCCCGAGGACATCGACGCCAACCCACTCACCGGCAAGGTCTACGTGATGTTGACCAACAACAATAAGCGCACCGCGGCCAATGTGGACGCCGCAAATCCGCGCGCTGACAATCGCTTCGGCCACATCATCGAGATCACGCCTGATGGTGGTGACCATGGCGCTGCCAGCTTCCGTTGGGAGATCCTGGTGCGCTGCGGCGATCCTGCGATTGCCGCCGTTGGTGCCACCTTCAATCCGCTGACCAGCACGGATGGATGGTTCGGCATGCCCGACAACTGCGCATTCGACGCTCAGGGCCGCCTGTGGATCGCCACCGACGGCAACGCGCCAGACACCACCGGGCGCGCCGATGGCATCTGGGCGATGGAGACCCAGGGCGCATCACGGGGAACCTCCAAGCTCTTTTATCGCGTTCCCGTCGGCGCCGAGATGTGCGGCCCGACCTTCACGCCGGACCTGGAGACGTTCTTTGTCGCCGTTCAACACCCTGGCGAAGGCGATGCAACGGCCCCATCCACGTTCGAAAAGCCGACCACCCGCTGGCCGGCCGCCAGCAACTCCGGCGCCCCGCCCCGCCCGTCCGTCGTTGCCATCACCAGGACGGGCGGTGGAAAAATCGCCGTCTGACGAAGCTTCCAGGGAAACGCCATCCTCAGCCCAATCGGGCCCGCATGCCGCACGATTCACCGTCCTCAACACCCCGGAAAAAGCCGCAAATCCGCGCGCCAGCACCTTTTGACCGAAACTGCCTTGCCCCGCGCCTCCTGTGGGTGCAAACAACCCCCCTGAAATGCCGCGCCGCCAGAAACATGCAGCACGGCTGTGGCCCAACACACGGGATTTAAGATTGATGCTGACCAGATCGCCCGCCGCCCGGGACAGCGACGACACCAGCCCGCGCCACGACTGGACGCGGGCCCAAGCCGCGCAGCTTTATGGTTTGCCGTTCAACGATCTGCTGTTTCGCGCCGCCACCGTCCACCGCGCCAACTTCGACCACAACGCCATCCAGCAAAGCCAGCTGCTGTCGATCAAGACCGGCGGCTGTGCTGAAGATTGCGGCTATTGCAGCCAATCGGCGCATCATGCTTCGGGCCTCAAGGCATCCAAGCTGATGGAAGTTCAGCGCGTCATTGAGGAAGCCCGCAAGGCCAAGGCCGGCGGCGCCACGCGCTACTGCATGGGCGCGGCCTGGCGCGAGCCCAAGGAGCGCGACATGGACGCGGTCATCGCCATGGTCGAGGGCGTCAAGGCTCTGGGCATGGAAACCTGCATGACGCTCGGCATGCTCACCGATACCGACATCACCCGGTTGAAGACGGCCGGCCTTGATTACTACAACCACAACATCGATACCTCCGAGCGCTATTACCCGGAAATCATCTCAACGCGCACCTTCGCCGATCGTCTCGACACGCTGGCCCGCGTTCGCGATGCGGGCATGAAGGTGTGCTCGGGCGGTATCATCGGCATGGGCGAGACGCAAACCGATCGCGTCGACATGCTGGTCAGCCTCGCCAATCTCGATGAGCATCCCGAAAGCGTGCCGATCAACATGCTGATTGCGATTGCCGGCACGCCATTGGAGCAGGCAGCCCCCATCGACCCGATTGATTTCGTGCGCACCATCGCGCTTGCCCGCATCATGATGCCGCGCTCGTTCGTTCGCCTGTCCGCCGGTCGCACCGCGATGAGCGATGAGATGCAGGCGCTGTGCTTTTTTGCCGGCGCCAACTCGATCTTCGTCGGAGAGACATTGCTGACGGCCGACAACCCGGGCGAGGATAAAGATGCCGCGCTGTTTCGCCGCCTGGGGCTGAAAGGTCTCGACATCGAACCAGGCAGCGCCGGCGCGAACACCTCCCACCACGACGGCGCTGACGCCATCGACGGCGCATTTGCCGGCGGAGCCGGATGCCACGGGCATGCACGAAGCGCATAAGCGATCACTGGATGCACTGGCACGCCGCCGCCGTCTGCGCGCGCTGCAGCCTTGCCGCGGGTTGGATTTTGCCTCCAACGACTATCTTGGCCTGGGCACGTCCAACGCTCTGCAAAACGCCGCGCGCGCGGCCCTCGATCGCGGTGTTCCCGTTGGCGCTGGCGCATCGCGCCTGCTGCGCGGCAACCACCCCGAGCACGAAGCGCTGGAGACCGAAGCCGCTCAATTTTTTGGCGCGCAATCCGCTCTGTTCTTCGCTGGCGGCTTCCAGGCCAACGCTGCCCTGTTCGCAACGCTCCCCCAGCGCGGCGACCTCATCGTGCACGATGAACTGATCCACGCCAGCGCCCACGAGGGCATGGCCGCGACACGCGCCACGTGTATCGCCTTTGCCCACAATGATCCCGAAGCAGCAGGCGATGCCATTGACGCCTGGCGGCGCAGCGGCGGCAAAGGCCGCATCTGGATCGCCGTGGAAAGCCTCTACTCGATGGATGGCGACACCGCTCCCCTCGATGCGCTCGCCGCCATCGCCGAGCGCCACGATGCCATGCTTCTCATCGATGAAGCCCACGCAACGGGCGTCTGCGGTCCAGGCGGGCGCGGCCTTGGCGCGATGCTCGAAGGCCGGGACAATGTCGTTGCCTTGCACACCTGCGGCAAGGCGCTCGGCGCCTCAGGTGCACTCCTGACATTACCCACGATCTTGCGCGATTACATGGTCAACCGCGCCCGCTCGTTCATCTACGCAACCGCTCCCTCACCCTTGACCGCCGCCATCGCCCGCGCCGCACTGAAACTGGTGCATGACGAACCAGAACGCCGCCAACGCCTGGCCCATCTCGTGGATCACGCTGGCGCGCTGTTACGCGAGCGCTGTGCCATCGCGCCAACGGGCACACAGATCCAGCCGCTGATCGTCCACCGCGACGAGCGCGCCCTTCGCCTGGCAACTGTCCTTCAGGACAATGGCTTTGACGTTCGCGCCATTCGCCCACCGACCGTTCCCGAAGGCACTGCCCGCCTGCGTTTATCGTTGACGCTCAATGTCACAATCGATGATGTGTCACGGCTGATTGATCGTTTGGCCCCGATGCTTGCGCAGGACCCCGCATGACCCGCACATTGATCATATGCGGAACCGACACCGGCATTGGCAAGACGGTGGTCGCCGCCGCGCTCACAGGTCTGCTTGACGCCGACTACTGGAAGCCGGTACAGGCGGGCCTTGATGGCGAAACCGATCGCGAGACGGTCATCCGCCTTGCCGGCCTTGACGCCGGGCGCGCGCATGCCGAAGCCTATCGCTTGAAGACACCAGCCTCCCCGCATCACGCTGCGGAGCACGAAGGCATCACCATTGATACAGCGGCCCTCACGCCCCCGCACACTTCCAATCCATTACTGATCGAGCCCGCAGGTGGCCTGCTGGTTCCCTTGACCCGCACGTGTCTTCAGATCGAGGTCATCGCCCGCTGGGCAAAGCCGGTCGTTCTCGTCGCCTCGACGCGGCTTGGCACCATCAATCACACCTTGCTGTCGGTTGTGGCACTGCGCGCCAACCGCCTGCCGATCGCCGGGCTGATCTTCACTGGCGAACCGATGCAGGACACGCAGGACATCATCGGCGAATTCACTCAGCTTCCAATCTTGGGGCGGCTGCCAAACCTTGATCCCCTCGACGGCACGACACTCCAGGATGCTGCGCGCTCCAGCCTCGACATTGCGCCGATCATCGCCGCCTGGGAGCACGGCCAATGAGCGCTGACCACACATCGCCCGTCTGGCACCCCTTCACCCAGCACGCCATCGCCCCCGCGCCCATCTCGATTGCCAGTGCTGCCGGCTCTCGCATCTACACCAGCCAGGGTGAATCGATCATTGATGCGATCTCCTCATGGTGGGTGATCACGCATGGGCACTGTCATCCCCGGATCATGGCTGCGATCAGAGAGCAGGCCGAGCGTCTCGATCAGGTGATCTTTGCCGGCTTCACGCACGAGTCGGCTGAAAAACTTGCACGTGAACTGGTGGCGCTGGCACCCGCTGGCCTCGCCCGCGTGTTCTATTCCGACAGCGGCTCCACCGCCGTCGAGGTCGCCTTGAAGATGGCACTCGGTCACTTCCACAATCGCGGCGAACGGCGCACGCGCATTCTCGCCCTCGAGCACGCCTATCATGGCGACACTGTGGGCACGATGGCCAC
>JAXGRZ010000012.1:0-24226 GCA_040765305.1 Hyphomicrobiaceae bacterium
GAAAGACGGGGAGAGGGAATTGCGTGCGGTGGCGGTGTCGTGTGCATCCCCCTCTCCCCACAAGGCGGGGAGAGGGCCGGGGTGAGGGGCGGCTTCTGACGATACCGGTTATTCAGTGGCACCTTCAAGTTTTGCCAGCATGCCTTCCAGAACACCCTCGATGTTGTCGCGAACATCGGTATTGGTAACGCCCAAGATCTCCCACCCTGTCCGTCTTAGATCGTTTCCGCTTGAGGCGGAAAAGATCTTATCTGTTATCGCTGACGAGCCGCACCGGCCTTCGGCCTGGCTTGGCGCGGGCGCGGCGCATTGGCGCTCAGGCCGCAGTCGCGTCCCGAGGCTTCCACCTCATCGTGCAAGCGCTCTAGATGTGTTCCCCGCCAACCCGGTGCACGCTCACTTCGCCGTTCTTCAGCGATAGCGCCAACTCGCCGCGCTTGAGCGCCAACGCGTCCTCACCAAACAACTGGCGCCGCCAGCCGTGCAGCGCCGGCACCTCGGAACCATCGCTGGCGGCCAGGCGTTCCAGGTCGGAGGAATCGGCAATGAGCCGCGGTGCAACTCCGTACCGCGCCGCGGCGGACTTCAGCAGCACCTTCAGCAGCTCGACCGTGGCCGTCGCCTCGGCTGACAACGGTTCGCCCTGACGCAGCGATGGCACCTCGCTCATATCGCGCTCAAGCCCGCGCTTGACCGCCGCCACGATCTCTTTTGCGCGTGCAGAACGCGCAAAGCCTTCCGACAGGCTGCGTAGCCGCGACAGCTGCTCGGGCGCGGTCGGCGACTGGTTGGCGATGTCGTAGAGCGCTTCGTCCTTCATGATGCGGGCGCGTGGGACATCCTGCGATTGGGCGAGTTGCTCGCGCCATGCGGCCAGCTCCATCAGCACCGACAGCGCCTTGCGGTTCTTCACCCGGAGCTTCAGCCGCTTCCAGGCATCCTCGGGATGGGTCTGGTAGGTGGCGGGCGTGGTCAACACCGCCATCTCCTCGTCCACCCAGGCATGGCGCTCGGTCTCGTCGAGCTGGTTTTTCAGGTGGGCATAGACCTGGCGCAGATGCGTGACGTCGCCGAGCGCATAGACGAGCTGTTTTTCCGACAGCGGCCGCCGGCTCCAGTCGGTGAACCGCGAGGATTTATCGATGTCCTTTCCGGTGATCTTCTTGACCAGATTGCCGTAGCTGACCGAATCGCCGAACCCGCAGACCATCGCCGCCACCTGGGTATCGAAAATGGGATGCGGCAGCAGACCGGCCATGGTCCACACGATTTCCAGGTCCTGGCGCGCGGCATGAAACACCTTGACCGTCGTCTCGTCCGCCATCAGCCGCCAGAGCGGGTCAAGGTTCAGTTCCAGCGACAACGGATCAATAATCGCCTCGATATCGGGTCCCGCCAACTGCACCAGGCAGAGCTTCGGCCAAAACGTCTGTTCGCGCAAAAACTCGGTATCCACCGTCACGTAGTCGTGGGCGGCCAGTTTTACGCACAATGCGGCGAGGTCTTGCGTCGAGGTGATTACTTGCATGAGGGGACCGGATATACCCTACCTGAGAGGCCTTGTCGCGCCTTCCCGGACACGACCTCAGCCAGCGTGGCCAGGTGTCCGCCCCTGCCCTTGACTTTCCGGGATTGCCATGCGCTTTTCCGGCCCTTGAACCGGAATTTCTCACGTTTTGAAGGACGAAGCGCCATGGCTAGCGCGAAGGCGACGACAACGGCTGCAACGGACACCGGTGGGACGGGGCTGCACCGCTATCGCTCGCACACCTGTGGCGCGCTCACCGCCGCCAATATTGATTCGGTTGCCCGCCTGTCGGGCTGGGTCCACCGCGTGCGCGACCATGGCGGCGTGCTGTTCATCGACCTGCGCGACCACTACGGCCTCACCCAGGTCGTGGCCGATCCCGACAGTCCCGCCTTCAAGGCCGCCGAAAAGGTGCGCTCCGAGTGGGTGATCCGGGTCGACGGCAAGGTTCGTATGCGCCCCGAAGGCACCGCCAACCTTGAGCTGCCAACCGGGCAAATCGAGCTGTTCGCGACCCACATCGAAGTCTTGTCGGAAGCCAAGGAATTGCCCGTTCCGGTGTTCGGCGAGCCCGACTATCCGGAGGACTTGCGCCTCACCTATCGCTTCCTTGATCTGCGTCGTGAAACGCTGCACGCCATCATCATGAAGCGGCTGGAGATCACGCGCTTCATTCGCGATCGGATGCACGACGCCGGCTTCAACGAGTTCCCGACGCCGATCCTGACCGCCTCCTCACCTGAAGGCGCGCGCGACTTCCTGGTGCCCTCACGCATCCACGCGGGCAAGTTCTACGCGCTGCCGCAGGCGCCCCAGCAGTACAAGCAGCTGTTGATGGTGTCGGGCTTTGACCGCTACTTCCAGATCGCGCCCTGCTTTCGCGATGAGGACCCGCGTGCCGACCGTCTGCCCGGCGAGTTCTACCAGCTCGATGTGGAGATGAGTTTCGTCGAGCAGGAAGACATCTTCCAGACCATGGAGCCCGTCCTCACCAGTCTGTTCGAGACGTTTGCGGAGGGCAAACCGGTAACGAAGGTGTGGCCGCGCATCCCCTATGACGAGGCGATCGCCAAATACGGTTCAGACAAGCCGGACCTGCGCAACCCCGTCGTCATGCAGGACGTGACCGAGCACTTCCGCGATTCAGGCTTCAAGGTGTTTGCCGGCATGATCGCTAAGGACCCGGGCGTGCGCGTCTGGGCAATCCCGGCGCCGACCGGCGGCTCACGCGCTTTTTGCGATCGCTTGAACTCCTGGGCGCAGGGCGAAGGCCAGCCGGGGCTGGGGTATATCTTCTATCGCAAGACGGATGCCGGTGGAGAGACGCTCGAAGCCGCCGGTCCGATCGGCAAGAACATCGGCGCTGAGCGCGGCGAGGCCATTCGCCAGCAGTTGGGATTGAGTGACGGTGACGCCGTCTTCTTTGCCGCCGGTACGCCTTCGAAGTTCTACAAGTTCGCAGGTGCTGCCCGCGACCGCGTCGGCAGCGAGCTGAAGCTGATCGACGAAAATCGCTTCGAACTCGCCTGGATCGTCGATTTCCCCTTCTACGAGTGGAACGAGGACGACAAGAAGATCGACTTCTCGCACAACCCGTTCTCGATGCCCAAAGGTGGTCGCGAGGCGCTGGAAGCTGCCGAAAAGCAGGGTAAGGAAGCGCTGCTGGCGCTGAAGGCCAACCAGTATGACATCGTCTGCAACGGCTATGAGATCGCTTCGGGCTCGGTGCGTAACCATGTGCCTGAGACGATGGTCAAGGCGTTCGAGATCACCGGATTGACGCGCCAGGACGTGGAGGATCGCTTCGGCGGCCTGTACCGCGCTTTCCAGTATGGCGCGCCCCCACACGGCGGCATGGCTGCTGGCCTTGAGCGCATGGTGATGCTGCTGACCGGCTGCAAGGCGGTGCGCGATGTGGCGCTGTTCCCGATGAACCAGCAGGCGCAGGATCTGCTCATGGGCGCCCCTTCTGAAGCCGCGCCCAAGCAGCTGCGCGAACTGTCAATCCGGGTCATGGCGGACGCAAAAAAGGGGGCGTGACCCCCCCCTCTCCTGCCTGGTATATAAAGCCCAAGTGCGGGCGCCGCGCAGACAAGCGTGACGCCCGCTTTGATACGGCTTATTGCGTGAAGGTATTGCTCAGCGTGCCGATCCCTTCGATCGACACTTCGACGACGTTTTTTGTGTCCTTCATGACGCCGACGCCCAGTGACGTTCCGCAGGCGATAACGTCGCCCGGCACCAGGGTCATGTCGCGCGACAGCATCGAGACGAGGCGGGCGGCGGGAAAGATCATGTCGCTTAAGGCGTAGTTCTGCCGCTCCGCCCCGTTCAGCACGGTGCGCACGCTGAGCTTGGCGGGTTCAAGGCCGGTGGCAATGGCGGGGCCGAAGATGCCGAACGTGTCGAAGCTCTTGGCGCGGGCCCATTGCGCGAATGTCGGGTCCTTGGAAATGATATCGGCGGCGGTGACGTCGTTGATGCAGGTGTAGCCGAAAATGGCCTGTGCGGCTTGTGCTTCGCTGACGTTCGAGATTGTCTTGCCGATCACGATGCCCAGTTCGCCTTCGTAGACGATCTTGCCGTCATAGGACGGCGGCCTACGGATGGCTTCGCCGGTTCCCATGAACGAACTTGGCGCTTTCAGCAGATAAAGCGGTTCGGCCGGTTCGGCGACGCCGAGCTTGGCGGCAAGCGCATGAAAGTTGTTCCACAGGCAGATCATCTTGCTGGGTTGGCACGGCGTCGTCAGGCGAACTGCGCCAAGTGCCTTTTGTTCTCCGGTTGGCTTTGCCCCTGAAAACATGTCGCCATCGTGGACTGCAATCGTCTCACCGGAAAGTATGCCGAAACCCTCGCGCGCGCCGTCGGCAAACCTTACCCAAACCGCCATTCTTGTTTCCTCCATCTGTATCTATCGCGCCATGTTTGGTATCCGCCGGGCTCTTGGCACCGATCAGCCCGGCTTGCACGAACCCATTCATCTCAGGGTGTGTCGGACATGAGATAGCCAATCGACATGCCGCTGGCCAGCTTATCGGCATGCCTGATGGCTGCGGCCGATCGCGCACCCGCGCGCCCAAAACCACACGGTCGGGCAACGCAACTCATTGATTTCAAATGGTGCGGACGGCGGGACTCGAACCCGCACGGCGGTTAAGCCTCGGGATTTTAAGTCCCGTGTGTCTACCGATTCCACCACGTCCGCGCGCAGTCCCGCTTATGCGCAATGTTGAGCTGATGCGCAATGTTTTCGCAAAAGTTGCCGGTCTGACGGGCAAGCCGAGCGATTCGTCGCCCGATGAAATCGATCAGCGACGCTGGTTTTCCAGCAAAGGCACTTCGGGGATGGAGACACTTTGGATGCGACGTGTCAGCATAAGGACGACTGGAGCGCCGTGCGCTTGACTTAGGTCTAAGGCGCACGAGCATATGCACGGGAGACACGGCCATGCCGCCATTAAAGCCGCGCGCGGAGCTGCCGACACACGACGTTCTCAACACGCCGCCGCATATGGGAAACCAGGATCTGTGGGCAGGCGATAGAGCCTTGCGCGAAGGTGTGGCGCGCGAGGGCGCGGGCTGGGCCCGTCCATCGCTGGAAACTTTCGGTCAGCGCGCCGGCAACGCCGAGACCTTCGAGAAGGCCGATGAGGCTAACCGTTGGGCGCCCGAACTCAAGGCCTTCGACCGTTACGGGATGCGCATCAACCAGGTTGCCTTTCACCCCGCCTATCACGACCTGATGGCACTGGCGATTGGCAACGAAATCCCGAATTTCGCCTGGCGTCACCGGCAACCGGGCGCGCAGGTCGCGCACATGGCCCTGAGCTACATGCTCAACCAGGCCGAAGGGGGCGTCATGTGTCCGATGGCCATGACCTACGCTGCCATTCCGGTGCTCACCAATAACGCGGGCGCACCGGCCGGCTTCCTCGACAAGGCACTCTCGACCAACTACGACGCGCGCGACGTCCCCTGGCCCGACAAGACCGGCGTGACGGTCGGCATGTTCATGACCGAAAAGCAGGGCGGATCGGACGTGCGTGCCAACACGACGCGGGCCACTCCCCATGGCAGCGCAAGCGGCCCTGGCGCCGCCTACCACCTCACCGGCCACAAGTTCTTCTGCTCAGCGCCGATGTCGGATGCGTTCCTTGCCCTGGCCTATACAGACGCCGGCCTGTCCTGCTTCTTCATTCCACGCTGGACGCCGGGCGGAGAACGCAACGCGTTCTTCATCCAGCGCCTCAAAGACAAGCTCGGCAACCGCTCCAATGCTTCGGCCGAAATCGAGTTCGATGGGGCTGAGGCTGTGATGATCGGCGAGGAAGGACGCGGCGTCAGAACCATCATCGATATGGTGCAAGGAACGCGCATCTACTGCGCCGTTGGTTCGGCCGCACTGATGCGCCAGGCCGTTGTCCAGGCCCTGCATCACACCGCCCACCGTTCCGCTTTCCAAAAGCGTCTCATCGATCAACCACTGATGAAGAACGTGCTGGCGGATCTTGCACTGGAATCAGAAGCAGCGCTGGTGCTCTGGCTACGACTGGCCCGCGCGCTCGATGAGGCCCCGCGCGATGATCGCGCCGCCGCCTTGGCCAGACTTGGCACCGCGACGGCAAAATACTGGATCTGCAAGCGCGCTCCGGCGCACATCTTCGAGGCGATGGAGTGTCACGGCGGCCCGGGCTATGTGGAAGAGTCCATTTTGCCGCGACTTTATCGCGAGGCGCCCGTCAACAGCATCTGGGAAGGCTCGGGCAACATCATGTGCCTTGATGTTCTGCGCGCCATGAGCCGCGAACCCGACGCCCTCGACGCGCTCCTGAGCGAATGCGAGACCGCTCGTGGCGGCAACGCGACACTCGATCACGCGCTGATCCGACTGAAGGGCGACATTGCCTCCAACAGCGACATCCAATCGCGCGCACGCCGCATCACCGAAGCGATGGCGGTCTGCTGGCAGGCCGCCCTTCTCGTTCGCACTGCGCCCGCCCCGGTCGCCGATGCGTTTTGCGCCTCACGACTGGGCGAGCATTGGACCGGCACTTACGGCACACTGCCCTCTGGCGCCGATCTTGATGCCATCATCGCCCGCGCGATGCCGCATTAACCCGCCTTATCTCCCGACGCGCCCGCGCTTCACATCCTGCACGGCCTGCTCCAGCGCCTGCAAAAACCGTGAGCGATCCTGCTTTGTGAAACTGGCATTGTAGCCCTTGCTCTCGCCGGTCTCGCGCAGGTGTTGTTGTAGATCACGCATGGCAAGCGCGGTGCCGATGTTGGCATCGGTGAACGGCTTGCCGGTGGAGCCGATCACCTTCGCACCCGCCTTGAGGCAGCGCGAGGCAAGCGGGATGTCGGCGGTCACAACGATGTCACCGGGCCCAACACGCTGCGCGATCCAGTCGTCGGCAACATCGGGGCCTTCGGGCACGACAACACGAAAAACATTCTCGCCCTCGGGCAGCCGCATGAAGGCATTCGAGACGAAGTGGATCGCCAAACCATGGCGGCCGGCAACCTTCGCCGCCTCATCCTTCACCGGACACGCATCGGCATCAATGTAGATGGTGGTCATGCGAACGCCATCACACGTCCAGGTTCACCACATTGAGCGCGTTATCCTGGATGAACTCGCGGCGCGGCTCGACGACATCGCCCATCAGCTTGGAAAAGATCTCGTCGGCTTCGCCCAGATCGCCGATCTTCACTTGCAGCAGCGTGCGCACATCCTTGTTGAGCGTCGTCTCCCAAAGCTGCTCGGGGTTCATCTCGCCCAGACCTTTGTAGCGCTGCATCGACAGACCCTTGCGGCCCGCCTCATAGATTGCATCGACGAGATCGCGCGGCCCGTTGACCCGAAGCGATTGCTCCTTGCGCTTGAGTATCGACGGCGAACCATAGATCTCCGAAAGCGCCTCGCGCCGCTCATTCAGCCGCCGCGCCTCCAGCGAGGTGATGAGCCCCTGGTCGAGAGCATGCGCTTCGGTCACGCCGCGCACTTCACGCTTGAACATATAGCCCTCGCCGCCGAACGTGCCGGCCCAACCCTTCTCGGTTTCCTCAGCGATCGTATCAAGACGCCGCGCCACTTCATCGGCAACGCGCTGCGCTTGCGCCGGATCGTCAAGCAGCTCGGCATCGAACGCCCCGGCGATCGCCGCCTGCTCGATGATCATGCGCGGATAGCGCGAATGCATTTCGTCGATGACGCGAACAATGCCACGTGCCTGGTCGACGATGTCGCGCAAGTCGCGACCGGCGCGCGAAACGCCCTCACCCGACACCAGGACGGCATCCTCACCACCGCTTTCCACCAGATAGTCCTCGAGCGCCTTCTGGTCCTTGAGGTACGTCTCCGATTTGCCGCGCGCCACCTTGTAGAGCGGCGGCTGCGCGATGTAGAGGTGCCCGCGCTCGACCAATTCGGGCATCTGCCGGTAGAAGAACGTCAATAGCAACGTGCGGATATGCGCGCCATCGACGTCAGCATCGGTCATGATGATGATCTTGTGATAGCGCAGCTTTTCAAGGTTGAACCCGCCATCCTCACCGCGCCCAATGCCGGTGCCAAGCGCTGTGATCAGCGTGCCGATTTCCTGGCTGGACAGCATCTTGTCCATGCGCGCGCGTTCCACGTTGAGGATCTTGCCGCGGATCGGCAGCACCGCCTGGAACTCTCTGTTGCGCGCCTGCTTGGCAGAGCCACCGGCCGAATCGCCCTCGACGATGAACATCTCGGTGTTTGCCGGATTGCGATCCTGGCATTCGGCAAGCTTGCCCGGCAGATTGGCCATGTCGAGCACGCCCTTGCGCCGCGTCAGCTCGCGCGCCTTGCGTGCCGCCTCGCGTGCCGCCGCCGCCTCGACGATCTTGCCGACGATCAACTTGGCTTCTTTGGGATGCTCCTCGAACCACTGCGATAACGTTTCGCCCGTCACGTTCTCGACGACCGGTTTCACTTCCGAGGAAACGAGCTTGTCCTTGGTCTGCGATGAGAACTTGGGATCTGGCACTTTCACCGAAAGCACGCAGCACAAGCCTTCGCGCGCATCATCGCCGGTGAACGACACCTTCTCCTTCTTCGCGATTCCGCTCTCTTCGGCATACTTGTTGATGACGCGGGTCAACGCCGCACGGAAACCTGCCAGATGTGTGCCGCCATCGCGCTGCGGAATGTTGTTGGTGAAGCAGAGCATGTGCTCGTGGTAACTGTCGTTCCACCACAACGCCAACTCGCAACCGATGCCATCACGCTCGCCCGCCACCTGGATCGGCTCCGCGATGAGGCCGTTGCGCGAACGGTCAAGATAGCGCACGTAGGCGGCAAGCCCGCCCTCGTAATGCATCGCATCACGCTTCTCGTCGGCGTGCCGCTTGTCGACCAGCACGATCTCGGCGCCGGAATTGAGGAACGCCAGCTCGCGCAGACGATGCTCCAGCGTCTGGTAATCGAAATCGGTCTTGGAGAACGTTTGCGGGCTTGGCAGGAACGTGACCTGCGTGCCGCGCTTGCCTTCGGGGGCATCGCCGACGACCTCGAGCGGCTTTTCCGCCTCGCCATGGCGGAAGCGCACGAAATGCTCCTTGCCGCCGCGCCAGATCCGCAGGTCGAGCCACGTGGACAAGGCATTGACGACGGTAACGCCGACGCCATGCAGGCCGCCCGACACCTTGTAGGGGTTGGCATCATCGCCCCCCTCGTTGAACTTACCGCCCGCGTGCAGCTGGGTCATGATGACCTCGGCCGCCGACTTGCCCTCTTCCTTGTGGATGTCGGTCGGGATGCCGCGGCCATCGTCGAGCACCGTGCACGAGCCGTCCGCATTGAGCGTCACCAGAACCTTGGTGGCGAAGCCCGCCATGATCTCGTCGATGGCGTTATCGACCACCTCGTAGACCATGTGATGCAAACCAGAGCCATCGTCGGTGTCGCCGATGTACATGCCGGGGCGCTTGCGCACCGCGTCGAGACCTTTGAGCACCTTGATGTTGTCGGCACCATAGCTTTCGGCGCCCTTGTTCTTGCTCATACGGAGTCCTTAAAGTTTACCGTTCGCTGTACGCGCATCAGGATCAACCACGCGCCGCTACGTCTCGTCTCGGTGAGCGCGCCCTCGAACCACAATCGTTGAACCCTGGATGACGACCGGAAGATCAACCCGCGCCCTTGTGGCGCCCAGCCATTCGCGGGCCACCCGGAGTGACCCTCGTAAGATGGAAACGCTATATCACATCGGTGTTGCGAACGCACCCAAAATAGCCTCACCAGCCCCTCTAGAGACGTTGAAATAATTATTGAAAAACAATATGTTATGGACACGCCAACAGGATCATCCTAATTCCCATCGAGAGTCTGTACTCCGCCCTCAGAAACCAGCCCGAATTGCGCCCTCCCCCGGAGGGCTTCGAATGCCGCCGCATCGGTTCCCGTCATCCATGCCTGCGCGCCCAGACGCAGGATTTCCAAAAACAGCGCCGCTCGCCGGTCGGCATCAAGATGCGCCGTCACCTCGTCCAGCAACAGGATTGGCGCCAGCCCGCTTTGGCGCTCGGCGACCAGTTCCGCGTGCGCCAGAACAATGCCGAACAACAATGCCTTCTGCTCACCGGTAGACGACAACCGCGCCGGCATATGCTTGGGCCCATGCCCAACCACGAGATCAGAGCGATGCGGCCCGGAAAGCGCACGCCCTGCCGCCCGGTCGCGCTCGCGCACCGAGCGCAGCTCGCGCATGTAGAGATCTTCCACTTCAACGGCGGGGTGATCGCCCAGCAGGGTTTCGAGCGTGCCTTCAAGAGCCAGCTCGGCCCAGGGAAATTGCGATTGCGGGTCCCGATCGCGGCGGCGCCCGATCACCTGCGCCAGCGAGGCCACGGCCTCCGCCCGCTGCGCGGCGACCGCAACGCCGTTTTCCGCCATCGTCAATTCAAAACCTTCGATCAACGCATTGTCGCGCACACCATCCGACAGCAGTTTGTTGCGGCTTTGCATGGCGCGCTCGAACCGACCAACACGCGTGCGATAGCCCGCATCGAAACATAAGATGAGTCGATCGAGAAAGCGGCGGCGCTCACCGGCGGGCCCGGTGAACAGGCCATCCATTGCCGGCGTCAGCCAGACCATTTCGACGTAATCGGCAAGCGCGCCCGAGCCCGCATGCGCCTCACCATCGATGCGCACGATACGCCCCTGGCGGCCTTCCCCACCGCCACCACCGGAGCTGCGCGAAAGGCCGGTGCCGATATCGATCGTACCGAGCGCGGTATGAACGCGCCCGGCAACCGACCAGCCGCCATCGCCCGACGCAAGACCCAAGTCGGAGAAGGGTGCGCGCCGCAAGCCTTGGCCAGGCGCCAGCAGTGAGATCGCTTCGAGGAAATTGGTCTTGCCCGCTCCGTTGGCGCCCACCAGCACCACCGGCTCTGCCCCCGCGTCGATGATGGCATTGCGATAACTACGGAAGGTCGTGAGCTGCACCCGCTCGATCCACAGGCGCTGGCCCGTCGGCGCCGACAGCCCTTCGTCACGCGGCTCTTGTTGCATTCCCGCTCTCTGCGTCCCTACGGGGAGTGGGCCGGGATGAGCTGCAGTGCGCGATGCCTGCGGACCTTGATCAAAGTGATTCATGGCGCGAAATATGCCTGCTCGCGCAGCTTATAACCACTGTATCTTCGCCCCATCCAGCACTTTGCCGGATTACCGCGCGCCGCCTTGCCTTTTGACACACGAGGGACATCGGCATTCTGTTCGACCACGTTAATAGAGCAGGGCTATTCAATCGCGCTCCAGAGGACTGGCTCTGCTCGGCCTTCATGGCCGACACTCTTTCGCCACGAATCGCAACATTGGCGTCGAGCTGCATCAAGGCCGAACCGAGCTAAGAAACTTCGTGCCGCCCAGACAAAACGGGGTTATTGGAAAAATCAGACCTTCGTTGGAAACCTGAAGTATCCCAATGGATAGTCTTTGAGAGTTGGATTGTTTGGTGCGTCCAACGACGTTGGGAACACTTCATCTCCATCCAATGTGTCATATTTTCTTTTGTTTACGAACGTGACCTCCAAGACATCAGGAAGAGTTATATTCCCGATATGGAGAACCGGCGCGTAGTTATTCCCGTGAACGTGTACCGGCTCGAATACTAGAGCCAGCTTAGACAACGCACCCATCACTTTGCCAAAAAACTCATCGTCGTTGAGTTTATGAAACCAATGAAACTCACAAACGATTTGAGAAAACACTGAAAGCACATCACTTGGAACCGAGTTCAATACGTCCCACTCATCACCCTCTATATCGATCTTTGCGATGACTGATGCAGGTGTGCGAAGATCGTATTTCGCCAAAATCGAAGCAAGAGAGGTCTGATTGTGTTCGTCACAGGTACCCAACTTCGTTTGATGAAATACGAAGTTGTCATGAAGGGTCGGTGGGGCGCTGACAGTATGATCATATTGATAGACACGCACGCCGCCATCTGCAATTGCAGCATCCCACGACACATCACCGCCAATACCAATTGAAAGTGCCGCAACAACGTCGTCCAAATCAGCCAAACAGACATACCCTCCATCCGCAGGACTACCAATCCGCGTCTTCGAATATTTCTCGACGGTTTTCATTCGAAGAAGTGAACCAATTTTCTCCAATCGATCCAGCATCAATGGGGTATTGTAAAGGTATTGACGGCTTGCAGAGCATAGTTCGTCCCGCTCGGCGCTTAGTGCGTCCCTCTCGGAGCGAAGTGCGTCCCTCTCGGAGCGAAGTGCGTTCAATAAACGTAGACTAACAATTTTGCGACCAAAAACGGCTCGGAGCATTTGATTTCCGATACTGGTCATCTCTTCCTTCCATCGCTATTTCTAGCATTCAGCATCTATTGCTGCCTCGAATATTGACGACAGTGGCATGTCGGTACACCGCCCATGTCGGGCGCCACGCTGAGGTGGCTCGCTTACGCGAGGCGCGATAGCCGAATCTTGGTGCCGGCAGCCGGGGCTCGCGGGTGGCGACTTAGGACTATCGTTCGACAGATACAGTGATTTCCAATTCACTGCTGAATATCGCATCAAGCACGGCCTTGGGCAACTGCCCCAAACCGTTGATCTGGCACCCACCTAGGCCGCTCGCGCTATGGGCGACGAGCGGGCGGCGTAATCAACCCCGTGCGTTCGCAGCGATCAGCACGAGCTCTTGATAAGGCTTGCTTTTTCCCCAACGAGAGATTCGTTCATCTCAACCGCGCGGGGGCAGGCGTGCATTGTTGTGAACGTCCATGCGACCCTCCGGGGAATCACTGACGTTGTGGTGATGACATCAGCTGATCTCCTCCGGACCGAATGGACAGCCTCCTGAAAGTTCATATCTAGGCAGCAATCTGACGTGAATGAACCACGTCCCCGTCACTACCGGCCATAACGCTGCGACAGCTCGTCGCGTATCGGTCAAGAATTGACACCGCTCGTTTGGCCTCGGTTCCACGTTGCTCACCAGGTCGGCTCACCGGCCGCCCATGGCGCCCATCTGCCATACACCGAGAAGTTGCTGCAATACCGCCATCTTTCCGCAGTTGCGGCAAATTTTCGTTGATCCGGGAGGCGCGATCGAAAACTGATCTCGGCAAAGTGTTTCTTTTGGAGACACAAAGAAAATACGTCGCTCATTTTGGGGGAATCTTGTGCACCCTAGTGCACGAGCACGCTTGGCTGAATTTCTACTTTGCTGATCCCAGTCTTGATCACGGCATCAAACCAGCCGCAGTCATTTTCTTCAGGTGGTGAAACGATGAGCGACTTCGACAGCCGAACGCATAGTGGATTGGATGCCGCATTGGCCGAGCGAAACATCACGATCGACGGCGCGGTTGTCGACGTCAGGGATGGCGATACGATCTTCACAGCCGCAAAGCGCGCTGGCATCGAAATTCCGGCCATGTGCACCGATACCCGCATCAAGCCGACCGGCGCCTGCGACATCTGCGTTGTCGAAATCAAAGGACGCGATGGCTTCGTCAAGTCCTGTACCGAAGCCGTAACGCCGGGGCTCACCATCACGACACGATCGCCGGCCCTGATCGAACAGCGCCGCCGGCGCCTCAACGAATACTTGTCCGACCACAACGCCTATTGCCAGCCGCCCTGTCAGGCCGCCTGCCCAGCCGGCATCGACATCGCTGGCTACATCGAGTTCATCACGCAGCGCAAATATGTCGAGGCGACGGCCCTGATCAAGGAAATGCTGCCGCTTCCCGGCATCCTTGGACGCGTCTGCCCGCGGCCGTGCGAGGATCCATGCCGCAGGAAGCAGATCGACGGTGAGGCCGTGGCGATCTGCGCATTGAAACGCTTTGCGGCTGACGAGGCGGCCAAGGCCGGGCGACCAACACAGCCCCAGCCAAAGCCATCGACCGGCAAGCGCGTTGCCGTCATCGGTGCGGGGCCCGCAGGGCTCTCGGCCGCCTATTATCTTGCCCTCGAAGGACACACGGTAACGATCCTGGAGGCGGAACGGCAACCCGGCGGGACGCTGCGTTTCGGCATCCCGTCATATCGCCTGCCCAACCATGTGCTCGACCAGGAGATCAACGACATCCTTTCGCTTGGCGTCGAACTCAAGTGCAACCAGCGCTTGGGCCGCGACTACCAGATCGACGACCTCAAGGCGCAAGGCTTTGACGCCATTTTCATGTCCTTTGGCGCCATGGTCGGCAAATCCGCCGGCATCCCTGACGAGGATGCTCCAGGCGTGATGTCGGCCGTGACGTTTCTTGCTCGCGTCAACTGGGGCGAGCGGGTGGACCTGGGCGAACGGGTGGTTGTCGTCGGCGGCGGCTTCACGGCAGCCGATGCGGTGCGCTCGGCACGGCGCGAAGGGGCAAGCGACGTGACGATGATGTACCGCCGGACCAGAAAGGAAATGACCGCCGCCGAGCACGAAGTGCACGAATGCGACGTTGAAGGTATCAAGTTCGATTTCCTCTCCGCACCCCACGCGATCGTCGTCGAAAATGGCAGAGCGATCGGCATCATGGCGCAGCGCATGGAACTGGGCGAGCCCGATGCGAGCGGGCGCCGTCGCCCTGTTCCAATCAAGGGTTCGGACTACTTCACGCCCGCCGACACCATCTTGATGGCCATCGGCCAGGATGTCGATAGCACAGCCCTCAATGAGAGCCACCTGGAGACCAACAAATGGGGGCACATCGTCATCGATGAAGCGACGATGATGACCAACGTCAAGGGTGTCTTTGCAGGTGGCGACTGCGCGACCGGAGCGGCAACGGTCGTTGAAGGCGTCGCCGCCGGGCGCAAGGGCGCCTATGCCATCAATGCCTATCTCAAGGGCGCCGACAGCACGCTTATCGCCGCTGCCATCTGGCGTGAGACACCAAGGTTCTTCGATATTGGCGCTGCGGCGAAATCACCAGCTCATCTGGCGCAAATGCCGGTGATTGACGGCAAGGCGCGGGTTGGCGCATTCCGCTCGTCCGCGCATATCGGCGATCATGACAACGAGGGCGCGTTTGCAGAAGTCGAACTGGGCTTCAGCGAGGATGTGGCGTTGACGGAGGCCAGCCGTTGCCTGCTCTGCGTCTGTCAGGCACGTGGCTCGTGCACACTGCAAAAACTCTCAATCGAATTTGGTGCAGGCACCAAAACCTATCGCGGCAAGGAGGCATGGAAGCCATGAACGAGATTGCACGGGGTATCCGCGCCGATGGGGCGCTGCAGCCGCTGGTGTCATGGCCGTTCTTTCAGCTCGATCACGCCAAGTGCATTAAGTGCGAACAGTGCGTGCGCATTTGTAACGAGGTGCAGCATCGCCAGGTTTACACGATTGACGACGAGGGCTATCCCGCACTCGTCAGCGGCACGACCAACTTCCGCGACACCGAATGCAACAACTGCGGCCAGTGCGTTGGCGTGTGCCCGACCGGCGCGTTGAAAGATCTGACCGACAAGGGCCGTATGCCCAAGAACCTGCGCAGCTCAACGACAACCGTCTGCGGCTACTGCGGTGTCGGCTGCGCCATCGAGCTGATAACGGAAAATGACCGCGTCGTTGCGGTCAAACCCTCCCACGTCTCGGAGGCCAATTCGGGAAATCTGTGCGTCAAGGGCCGGTTCGGCATGGATTTCATCCACCACCCCGAGCGCCTGACGAAACCGTTGATCCGCCGTGGCGGCAAGGACAGCCCGCTTGAGGAAGCAAGCTGGGACGAAGCGATCTCATTTGCCGCCGCTCGCTTCAACGAGATCAAGGCAAAACACGGCCCCCATGCTCTTGCCGGCATCACCTCCTCGCGCGCAACGAACGAGGACAACTATGTCTTCCAGAAGCTGATCCGCTGCGCGTTCGCCACCAACAACTTCGATCACTGCGCGCGACTGTGCCATATGGCCTCTGCCGTTGCGCTGAAGGACGCGGTGGGATCGAGCGCGCCGTCCGCCTCGACGCCCGACATTCGCATGGCGTCTGCGTTCATCATCGTCGGCTCCAACACCACCGAGACACATCCGGTGATCTCCAGCCAGGTGATGAACGCCAAGTACGATTCAGGCGCCAAGATCGTCGTCGTCGATCCGCGACGTATCGAAATGGTGAACCACGCCGACGTGTGGCTGAGGCCAAAGCCGGGCACCAACGTTGCCGTCCTCAATGGCATCGCAAACGTCATTGTTGCCGAGGGCCTGGCCAACGAGGCCTTCATCGCGGCGCGGACGCAAGGCTGGGACGCGTTCTGCGAAAACATCAAGGAGTACACCCCCGAAGCGGTCGAGGCGCTGAGTGGCGTGCCGGCAGAGCGCATACGGCAGGCGGCACGGATCTACGCCAAGGCCGAGCGTGGCATGCTGTTGTGGGGCATGGGCATCACCCAGCATCTGACCGGCGTCGACGGCGCTCTTGCGATGGCCAACCTGTCGCTGCTGACCGGCCACGTCGGCAAGCCCGGCACCGGCTTCATTCCCCTGCGCGGGCAGTCCAACGTACAGGGCGCCTCCGACATGCAGGGCCAGCACAACGCGCTGCCGGGTTACCACTCGATCAAGGACCCGAAGGACCGCGCCAAGTTCGAGAAGGCGTGGGGCGTCGCGCTGCCTGACAACCCGTTCAAGACGGTGGTTCAGATCGAGGAAGGCGCGGTGCACGGCGACATCAAGGCCATGTACGTCATGGGCGAGAACCCGATGGGCTCAAGCCCCGATGTCAGCGAAGTTGAGCACGGACTGCGCAAGCTCGAACTGCTCGTGGTGCAGGACCTGTTCCTGTCGGAGACGGCGGCACTGGCCGATGTCGTGTTCCCGGTTGCGAGCTTTGCGGAAAAGGATGGCACGTTCACCAACACGGAGCGGCGCGTGCAGCTGTTGCGACCAGCCGTTCCGCCACCGGGCGAGGCGCGGCCTGACTGGCAGGTGGTGTGCGAGCTGTCGACCGCGATGGGTTATGCGATGCACTACGACACGACGGCGCAGATCATGGAAGAGATCGCCTCGCTGGTGCCGACGTATGCGGGTACGCTGCACGAGCGGCTTGGCGGCAACGGGCTGCAATGGCCGTGTCTGGACGCCAACCATCCTGGAACGCGTTTCCTTTATGCCGAAACGTTCCCGACACCGACAGGCAAAGCAACGCTTTCGGTCTTGAAGCAACATGACACCGAGGTCGACCTGACCGACGATGCCTATCCGTTGAACCTCGCCACCGGACGGTTGCTGGAGCACTATCATACGGGAACGATGACACGCCGCTCGCACGGTCTCCATCATATGCGCCCTGAAGGCGAGGTCGAGGTGCATCCCGAAGATGCGCGGCGCTACGGTCTTTCGGAGGGCGGGCGCGCCCGGATCGTGACCAAGCGCGGCATGGTCGAGGTGAAGGTGAAGATCACCGACAAGACGCAGGAAGGCGCCATCTTCTATCCGTTCCATTTTGGCGAGGCGCCAGCAAACCGTCTGGTCGGTTCACAGCTCGACCCGGCATCGCACACGCCTGCCTACAAGCGGACTGCGGCGCGGCTGGAGCCCATCGACGCATAGACGTCCGTCGTGCATGCGCATATCCCGCCCGACCTCTTTCCCGGGGAGCGTCCTGGCCCGGGGAGCGTCCTGATGAAGAGATCGGGTGAGAACAAGGGCGGGAGCTGTTCAGCCACCTGCTTACACTGCTGCATCTGTCGATGCTGCTTTCGTGGACGCTTTGGCTTGAAATTACGTGGCCTTGAAATTACGTGACCTGGAATTACGGGGAGCGGACAGTCCCCGTCTGCGGCCTGACATAGGTGATCAGCTTGAAGTCATAGTCGTTACCACCCTCTGACTTCTTGAAATCTTCGACATCGGCAACCGACCAATCGGAGTAGTCTTTATCGAAATGCGCATCGCCCTCAGGCAGGATGACATCCACTTCGGTCAGATAGACCTTGGTGACCTCAGCCTCGAAAAGCTTGAAAATTTCAGCGCCGCCAATCACGAAAACTTCGCCAACGCCCAACCGTTCAGCCTCGTCTTGCGCACACTTTACGGCCGCCTCCTTGGAGCCCACGAGATGGATGCCTTGATCTTGCAGCTCGCCCTTTCTCGAAATGACGATATTGGGTCGGCCAGGTAACGCCCGCCCGATTGATTGATAGGTTCTCCGCCCCATGATGATCGGATGCCCCAAGGTCAGCTGCTTGAATTTCTTGAGGTCGGAGGGCAGCCGCCATGGCAACATGTTCTGCACACCAATGACGTTGTTCTTCGAGCGCGCCACGATCAGTGTGTAGATGATTTTCCTAAACGTCATGCATCCTCTCAACAGCGCTTTGCGAACCGATGCAACAGGACCTAGAGCACTTTTCGATCCGATGGAACGGAACCGGCGCTCTAGCTCTTTGGTTTGGTCGCATTTTCTTAGGGCGAACCGGTATCCACTTCGTCGGAAAATGCTCTAACACCGCTGATTGCTTCATGCACAAAACCGCCATGCCGTGATCAACGTCACTTACAATGGCGATCCCGGCGCCTTCGTTCCAACCGGCGCATCGCAACTGGCGGCCGGTGTCAGCGTCACTTGCGTTTCTTTGGGATAGTTATAGATCACCGCGCCGCTGGATAGTTTTTGTCCTTCGCTGACGATCATCACCGATGCATCCAGATAGCAGCGCTTGACGCACCGCGCGACGATGATCTCCGGGCTACGGTCCACCTCGAATTTGGCCGGCGTGGAAACGGAAAGCCGCCCAACCGTTGCCGACGTCAACACGCACTGGGCGCCCGGCACGCCCGGCGTGTCGATCGCAATCGCCTGGGTGTCGGAGGCGCGCCCCTGTTGCGGCACCGTCTCGCAACCGCCCGCCAGCAGCGCGGCCACGACACCGAGCAACGGGGCAAATCCGTGATGGGGAGGCAGACGCATGAACGACACATCTCACAAACAACAACGACACTCAAAACGCCAACACTCAGGTCCTCAACGCGCGATCCTTGCCCTTGGATGCGCACGCCGCAATCCGTATGTATGGATCGCGCCCGCGCCCGACCACATCAGATCGCGACCGGAGCCTTGATGTGGGCATAAGGATCGTAGTCGGCAATCGAGAAGTCTTCGTACTTGAAATCGAAGATCGATGTCACGTCGGAATTGATGTGCAGCCTGGGGAGCCGCCGTGGTGTGCGCTTTAATTGTTCGTCGGCTTGCGCCAAATGATTGAGATAAAGGTGCGCATCGCCGAACGTGTGCACGAAGTCACCCACCTTAAGCCCCGTCACCTGCGCCATCATGTGGGTAAGGAGCGCATAAGAGGCAATATTGAAAGGCACGCCCAGGAAGATGTCGGCCGAGCGCTGGTAGAGCTGGCAGGAGAGCCGGCCATCAGCCACGTAGAACTGGAACAGGCAGTGGCACGGCGCCAAAGCCATGTGCGGAATGTCCGCCGGGTTCCAGGCCGAGACGATGATCCGGCGACTGTCCGGGTCGCGCCGGATGAGGTCCACAGCCTGGGTGATCTGGTCGATGGTGCGCCCGTCAGGCGCCGCCCACGAGCGCCATTGCTGGCCATAGACCGGCCCCAGGTCGCCGTCGTCGTTGGCCCACTCGTCCCAGATCGAAACCCCGTGTTTTTTCAGATTGGCGATATTTGTATCGCCAGCCAGAAACCAGATCAGTTCATGGACGATCGACTTGATGTGAAGCTTTTTCGTGGTGAGGAGGGGAAAACCTTCCGACAGGTCAAAGCGCATCTGATAGCCGAAAACCGAGCGCGTGCCCGTTCCGGTTCGATCGTGCTTTTCGCTGCCATTGTCGCGCACGTATCGCAGGAGATCGAGATATTGCTGCATCGATGACACCCCTGAAGGCATTGCGGATGAGCCCGCGCAAACGGAAGCGCACGGTATCGGTGACTGGCGCGCGACCTTGCACTCACACTCGGTACCTGGGCACTGTATTGACTTGGATGCCCCGCTCAGCCCGACGCCGCAACCGGGATATCCACAGCCAAGAGCATGACGAGCGCACTCAGGTTGTATGCGCCATGACAGAACATCGGCACCCGCAGACTACCCGTTTTGACGAGCAGCAACGAGAAATAGAGACCAACCAAGAATACCTCGACGAGCCCGGCGAGCGAATACCCAGCATGCAGCGCCGCCCAGCCCAGCGATGTCACAATGGCCGCTCCGCCGATTCCCAGACGGCTACGGGCCAAGGTCGCAAAAAGAAAGCCACGGAACATGAGCTCTTCCATGACCGGCGCGCCCACCACGATCACCAACACCGCCAGCCACCAGGCCGGTGAGCGAATCAATCCTACGTAAACCGTCAGATCTCTAATGACGAGATCTGGTTCCAGCGTCCACATCAGCCAGGAAAGGGTGCCAAAAATCAGCGCCATCGCCATTGATGCCAAGACGTAGGAGCGCCACCCCTGAACGGGTGGTCCCAGTGCCAGCACCTCCACACGCTGGTCGCCGAGCCATCCCGCCACCCACCAGACCAGCGCGCTACAGATCACTTGGCTGACCGCCAGAGCCGTCAGCAACTGCCAATGGGCCGCCTCGAACCCCGCCGCCGGCAATGCCAAGAGCGCAGCCTGGGCAACCAGGGCCGCCACGACCAAAATACTCACCACCACCGCACTGGCCTGCCACCATGACCAGCGTGTTCGCACACGGTAGGGCGTGTCGCCAAACCGACCAACAATCTCGACTTGATTGCCTATCTGGGCACCATTCATGAACCATTCGCCCCAAAATTAATTCCGCATACGCTTGATATCAGCGCAATGCTCGGGTCGGCACACGGGCGAATCGCCCACGTTCGCTTTATATCTGGGCTACACCCTACCCAGCGCGGCTCAGGCAAACGCGGCGCGCAAACGAGACAAGGCGAAAATGGCTCTTAGAGAAATACTCCGCCACCTCTATCACGGGCACGATGCCAAGGCGCGCACGTTCAGGTTTGCCATTCTCGCTTTCGACGTCGGCACGATCATCTTCTTCATTGCGTCCTCCCTGTCACGCGAGGAGCCCTGGATTATTACGGTCGATGCCATCATTGCGGTTTTCATCATCGCCGATTTGGCAGCACGTTTCTGGATCGAGACCAATCGAACGAAAATGCTGCGGCAGTTTACAACGTGGGCTGATATTATCGTCATTATCACCCTACTGCTGCCAACGGTGTTAGAAAGTTTCCTCTTCCTGCGCGTCTTACGCGCACTCCGCTTGCTGCGCTCTTATCGTGTGCTTACCGACCTGCGTAGCGAATCTGCCTTCTTCCGCCGTAACGAGGACGTTATCCAGTCAAGCGTCAATCTGGCCGTTTTCGTGTTCATGATGACAGCGCTGGTCTACGTCTTCCAGGTCAGCACCAATCCCAAGATCACCAACTACATCGACGCGCTCTATTTCACGGTCACCGCCCTCACCACAACCGGATTTGGCGATATCACCTTGGAAGGGACCAGCGGGCGCCTGCTCTCCATCGCTATTTTGCTGATTGGCGTTGCCCTGTTCTTGCGCCTGGTACAGACGATATTTCGCCCCCCTCACGTCAATTACGAGTGCCCTGACTGCGGCCTCAAGCGCCACGATACCGACGCCGTCCATTGCAAGCATTGTGGGCGGCTGCTTCATATCGGCACCGAGGGCATGAGCGAGTGAAGTCCCTCATGACATTTTGTCCAGAGCAGGCCTCACCTTCCCTGCCCTCCTTCCTGCTTGGCGGATTGCCCCAAGCTGCGGACTCTTTGATCGAGACCCCAATCGGCCGATAGGGCGAAAGTCCTGTGCCGTTCGTCACAGCAAAAAAAGGACGCCAGGGAGCTCTGTTATTGGCAGCTTTGTTCGTCCAAAATTATCGGTGTTGCGCGCAACCCTCAGTGAGGCACTTTTTTTTCACGATGACCCCGCCTATATTGTAGGCGCCGGAGCAATCCGGATATGGCGATAAATGGCCATCGGAATAAGCCGATCGGACCCGGGGGCAGTACCCGGCGCCTCCACCACCAGCTCGCTGGGCCAGATCATTGGGAATGAGTCACTGGCCCTGATGACTGCACGACATACGCGTGTCCAGTGAGCTGCTGATGGGGGCGAACCAGCATCGACGAAGGTGTAAAGGGTGTGTTTTCGCCCGGCATGGTTCCGCCGTTATCGGGCCATCCAGAATAGTTGCCAATGACAACTATGCTGAGGTTGCTCTCGCTGCGTAATGCAGTGCGAAAGACCTGAACTCAAGTCCTTGCTCCTAGCCGGGTAAGGCGCGGTCCGGAGGGCACCGGGCAACAGAAGCCCTCCACTCGATCACACCAGCCAAGTCGGTGCGTTCGTAATCTGGACGGGAACCATTGAGCAATTGACGCGGACGGCGATGACATCCGGACCAACGATCGACTACGAGGCACTGCAACAGGAAGCCATGCGTGGCGTCGTAAGATCCGTTCTGCAGGAGACGGAGCGCAGCGGCCTGCCCGGCGAACACCATTTCTACATTTCCTTCAATACGCGCGCGCCCGGCGTCATTCTTTCTCGCCGCCTCAAGGAAAAGTACCAGCACGAGATGACGATCGTGCTCCAGCATCGCTTCTGGGGACTGGTCGTCAGCGATGATCGCTTCGAAGTGAACCTGACGTTCGATGGCATTCCCGAACGTCTCGTCGTGCCCTTCCAGGCCATCCGCGTGTTTGTGGATCCCAGCGTGCGCTACGGACTTCAGTTCGAGATCGCCGACATCGGTCCCGATCCCACCACGGCACTGCCCGCCGATGAGATTGATGCCGGGGTTAGTGCCATCACCGGCAAGCAACCAGCACCTCGCGAACCCGCACGCACCACGACGCCGCGCAAGCGGAACGCCAAACGGGCGGCCAAGCAGGATGAGCCAGCAGCGGCCGAGGCAAAGCCAGCAGCTCACCCCGCAGCTCACAAGGACACGCCACTGGAGCCACCCCCCGACGTGGCGGCGGAACCTGCAGCTCAAGATTCCGGGCGCGCCAACATCGTCAGCCTGGACGCCTTCCGCAAGCGCTGACGTTGCGTTGCCACCAGCTGACGTTTAGTCGAACGCGGCCCCGGTGCAGTTTGCAAACTCGGGGTTGCAAACTCGGGGCCGAAACTGTTGCTTCAGCTCGCGACACGAGGCTCCGTCTCGGACTTCTCAAGCCCGGTGGCGCCTTCCTTCTTGCCCTCGTCGCGCCATTTGAAATCAAGCAGCAGCTTGCCGTCGGCAAGTTCTGAGCATTCGACATGCGCCACGAACGGATCGGACGCTTCGATGTTGGCTTCAGTGACGCAGCGATCCACCGTCGGCATCGGCTTGACGTGGACGCCGCTGTCACCGTTCGGCATGGCCAGCGTAACGATCATGACAATGATTTTTGGCTCCATGGCGTTGATCCTCCGTTCCATGGACAAAAACGACGAGGAGGCCGAAGGGCCTCCGTGCACGCACAAAACAAGACGCGAGCACAAAAAATAAAACAACGCCGCACGCAAGATGAGAGGATTACGCCAACATAAATCCGCCAGCACGCCCTGCTGTTTGAGTCTTTTGCCTAACGCGCGAGAACCAGCAAGCGATAGAACTCACGCCCTGAGCCCTACCTATCTCCTCGCAAGCCTCACACCACGCAAACACCAGCCGACTCGACGTGCTGTGGTGAGCCCACATAGTCCTTTAAAAATGGCATTAATTTGAGGTAATTAACCTCTTGCTCGTAATATGTGCACGAACGGTCGCAACAACCTGCGGCCAACTTCCGTTCAACTGGAGGCGCTTGCCCGCGCGTGCTAACCCAGCCGCAGCGCGTCCTGAAAATCGTATCAAGCACGTCAGACGAGAAAGGCCGAAAGATGAGCCAGGCAAAGCCCACCCGTACCGAAACCGACACCTTCGGCCCCATTGAGGTCGATGCTTCACGCTATTGGGGGGCGCAGGCGCAGCGCTCGCTTGGCAACTTCAAGATCGGTTGGGAAAAGCAGCCCCAGCCGATCATCCGTGCCCTCGGCATCGTCAAGCGCGCGGCGGCCGAAGCCAACATGGCACTTGGCAAACTCGACCCCAAGCTTGGCGAGGTGATCGTCAAGACGGCGCAGGAGGTCATCGACGGCAAGCTCGATGAACACTTCCCCCTCGTTGTCTGGCAAACCGGCTCGGGCACGCAGTCGAACATGAATGCCAACGAGGTGATCTCCAACCGTGCC
>JAXGRZ010000120.1:0-8066 GCA_040765305.1 Hyphomicrobiaceae bacterium
CGATCTCCTGCCTGCCGAGCCCTGGAGCGAAGGCACCTGGGCGGCGTGGACCCAAAATGTGAAGCAGCAGACCGGCGCCAAGGGGCGTGCGCTGTTCCATCCGCTGCGGCTGGCACTGACCGGCCGCGAGGCCGGGCCCGAACTGAAGACGCTTTTGCCCTTGATCGGTCGCGATCGCGCGCTGGCGCGGTTGTCCGCTGGGGCCTGATGCCGAACGCAGCGAACGTCGCCGAGCCGGTATGCCGCACCGTGCCCTGACGCAGGATGCGATTTTTTGAGATTTGCTCCATCAGCTGGCGCTCCAAGCGCATGCCTTGCGAACGTGAACGGCATGTGCGGCGCCGATGCGCTGTTCGCCAAATGATTAAAATTTCGTTGACGCACAGTGCACGTCGCAAAGCAGGTGCGTCAGGCGCGCCGTTCGCCTTGGCAGGTTGCGCACGGTAAAGCTTTAAAGCTTTTCAGTCCGCGCCGCGCCGCGCCATCGTGCATTTTGGTGTTTCGTTCCCGAACGGCGATTAAGTGCTCCTTAAAGATTGTCTGCCAATTTGCTCAGGTAAGGCGGAACGCGTGCAACGTGAAATCTTCGCCATCAACAAATGCGGATTCTTGAGGGGATTTTCATGACCAGCATTCGGCAGGCGCTCGCTGTGAGCGTCGTGATGGTCACGCTTGGTAGTGCAGGTGCGAGCGCTGCCGACATGTACGATGGCAGCGTGAAGGACGGCTACATTCCGGCGCCGCCGGTTGAGTCAACCCCGTCCTCCACCTGGTACCTTCGCATGGACGGTGCCTACGCGAGCTATGATGACCCGATCATGGTCGAGGACCATATCTACGATCTCACCAATACGGGCATCGACGGAGCATGGTCGCTCGGCGGTGGCATCGGCCGCCACATCGGCCAAGGCTTTCGCTTCGATGTCACGTACGACTATCGCTTCGAGGCTGATGTCTCCGGCACTCTGAAAAATCACGCCGCAACACTTGATGGAACGCGTGACTTCGGTCTCAAGAGTCACCTGTTGCTGGCCAACCTCTACTACGACTTCAACCAGGGTGGTCGCTTTTCACCCTATCTGGGTGTTGGTCTGGGCTGGGTTCGCCACAAGACGACAGAGGGCACGGTGGTCGATACGTGCGGGTGCACCGGCACGATCACTGGTGATTCGACCGACAGCGTTGCCGCAGCATTCATGGCCGGTGTGACGGTCAATCTGACGGCTGGACGCAACCAGCCCGTCAGCTACGGCGGCAGTACGAAAGATGCGCCGATCATCGTCGCCAACAACCGCGGGCTGTTGCTCGATGTCGGCTATCGCTTCCTCTATCTGGGCGATGCGAGCACGGGTCCGGTCGTCGGAAACTTCGGTGGTGGCAGGTACGAAGTTTCGGAAGATCCAACGATCGAGAACATCCATGCCCACGAGATCCGTTTCGGCCTGCGTTACAACTTGAATTGACGCTCGCCAAAAGGGGGCAAGGCTTCGGCTAAAGCCCCCGTAAGTTTCGCCTGAACCGCCAGGCCCACTCGACTTTAGGTCTGGCATTTTCCGACACACATCCCCGCTTGCGTTGTGTGTCGGGCGGCCTGACGGTCTTTTGGTTCCCGTCCCTGCGTATGCCGGCATCAGCCGCGCCAAAGGCTCCGACAGGGTCCCCGTTTAACGCACAGTTGCGGCGTTGAACGTCGGGACACGTCCAAGTCATCCAGCTGGTCAAGGCAAGGGTGCCTAACCCGCCGCCGGAACGAGGGATTGAAGTTATGAATTTCAAAATGGCAATCGTGCTGACCGGTTTGGCGCTTGTGACCGCTGCAGCACCTGCGCGAGCACAGAGTTTTGGCTACGCCGGCGGCCTCAAGGACATGGCTGGAAGTGGTGGCATTCCCGTGCCCGCACCTGTACCCATTCCTGTCTACAAGGCCGACTACTACATCCGCGGCGACATCGGCTTTGGCATGTCGCAGAACATGGGGATTGATGAGGAAGGCTTCATCTATGGCCAGGATGTGGCAGGCAACGCCGTCCCGGTGCCTGGTGCATGGGAGCAGGACGATGCAAGCTGGCCGATGACGTTCGGTGTTGGTGTCGGCCGCTATTGGACCGATAACTTCCGTACTGACGTCACCCTCGACTGGGTGCGCCAGCAAGACGGCGTCATCAACGGATCCATGGCGTATACCAACCTGGCCGGCAATACTGCCATCGCCGCGATGAATGATAAGACCACCAAGGAAGCAGGCGTCTTCCTGCTCAACGCTTATTATGATTTCGGCAGCGGTGAGCACCGGCGCTTCACGCCCTACATTGGTGGTGGCATTGGCTTCGGCATTAACATCCTCGATCGCAAATCGCATATTACTAGCGATATTACCGGCACCGTGACGGACTATGACGCGTCAAACAAATCAACGACGGTCACGTTTGCCGCCACAGCGATGGCCGGCTTCACCTACGACCTTGGAAATTCGACGCTGCTCGACATCAACTACCGCTACCTGCACATCGGCGGCTCAGACATCGGCGTGAACATCGCCGGTGGGCGCAGCACAATGTCGTTTGATTCGCAAAACGAGCATCAGATCCGCGCGGGCCTGCGTTTCAACATTGATTAAACAAGGTCCGCCGCGTGTCGTGAATGCGAAATCACCTCACGCATCACGGCTGGTGCCGAGACGGATTTGACGAACTGCACTGCACTCATCGTCTGCAAACTTTCTACAAAGGGTGGCCCTCATGGCCGCCCTTTTTGCGTTTGAGTCCTGGTTGCATTCGAGGACCTGGCGTGCGGCAGGTGCGGCACATCAGCCGTCCCGGCGGTGGGATACATCATTCCAGCATGGCGAAGTCGGCCGCGATCACGTCCACATTGACTGAGGCAGCGCGAACCCTTAGACCGTGCGGTGGGCCACCCCTCCCCACCGAGGGGCAACTATCTGGAAGGGTAGATAGATGACCATCCTGACCAAGCCGGCTTCGAAGCCGGCCAATCCCAATTTCTCTTCAGGTCCTTGCACGAAACGCCCCGGCTGGTCGCCGAGGGCGCTCGAAGGTGCTTTGCTCGGCCGCTCGCATCGCTCCAAGGAAGGCAAGGCGCGGCTGAAGCTTGCCATCGACAAGACGAAAGCCATTCTCGGCGTGCCCGAGGGGTTTGTCTGCGCGATCATGCCCGGGTCGGACACTGGTGCATTCGAGGCTGCCATGTGGTCGCTGCTTGGCGAACGCGGTGTCGACGTCCTGGCGTGGGAGAGCTTCGGCTCAATTTGGGTCAAGGATGCCGCCAAACAGCTCAAGCTCGAAGATCTGCGTGTCGAGGAGGCGCCCTTTGGCGTGCTTCCTGATTTGTCGAAAATCGATTTTGCGCGCGATCTGGTGCTGACCGCGAATGGCACGACGGCCGGTGTGCGCCTGCCCAACTACGATTTTATTCCCGCCGATCGCAAGGGGCTGGTGCTGGTTGATGCAACATCAGCGGCCTTTGCGCAGGATGTCGACTGGTCAAAGGTCGATGCGCTGACGTTCTCCTGGCAGAAGGTGATGGGCGGCGAAGCCGCGCACGGCATGCTGATCCTTTCGCCGCGGGCGATTGCCCGCCTGGAGAGCTATGTGCCGTCGCGTCCATTGCCCAAGCTCTTCCAGCTCACCAAGGGCGGCAAGCTCAATGCCGCGATCTTCGAAGGTGAGACCATCAATACGCCCTCGATGATGGCGGTGGAGGATTATCTCGATACGCTGGCATGGGCGGAGCGGATCGGTGGTGCGGCCGAGCTGATGCGCCGTGCCGATGCCAATGCAAAGGCAGTCTGGGACTGGATTGATCACACGCCGTGGGTCGCCAATCTCGCGCTCGATCGCACAACGTGGTCGAATACTTCGGTGTGTCTGAAGATCGTCGATCCCGATGTCACGGCGCTTTCGGAGAAACTGCAGGCCAAATTCGCCAAGGATATCGTGGCAAAGCTGGAGAGTGAGGGCGTTGCCTACGACTTCGGCGCCTATCGCGATGCACCAGCCGGCCTCAGGATCTGGTGCGGCTCGACGGTCGAGACGAGTGACGTGGAAGCGCTGCTGCCATGGCTCGACTGGGCATTCAGCGACGTCAAGGCAGGGATCCTGCAAGACGCCTGAACAATTCTTGGCGGCGGTCGGGGAAGGTTGAAAGCCTTGTCTGAGCGCCGCTGAACCCCGCCTTCAGTCCTGCCGCGCTTTCCTCGCCTCGGCCTTGCTACAGGCATCGTTGCGAGAATTGTTGCCTCAATTTCAACTTTTCGCCGGAGCGTTCGCCCGCATCTACCTGCCGTCTACTGCGAAAGTTTTTGCGGCGGCGTTACCGGCTTTGTGAAGGATCACTCCCATGTCTGCACCCCGCGTGCTGATCTCCGACGCTTTGTCGGAAACTGCCGTCGCCATCTTCAAGGATCGCGGTCTTGACGTAACCTTCGAGCCCGAACTTGGTAAAGACAAAGAGCGATTGGCTGCGATCATTGGTGATTATGATGGTCTGGCGATCCGCTCGGCCACCAAGGTGAGCGAGAAAATTCTCAAGGCCGCTGGCCGGCTCAAGGTCATCGGCCGTGCCGGCATCGGTGTCGACAATGTCGATACCAAGGCGGCGACGGCGCAAGGCGTCATCGTGATGAATACGCCGTTTGGCAATTCGATCACGACGGCGGAGCATGCCATTACCTTGATGATGTCTTTGGCGCGCCAGATCCCGGAGGCGAATGCCTCGACCAAGGCTGGCAAGTGGGAGAAGAACCGCTTCCTCGGCGTCGAGCTTTTCGGCAAGACACTCGGCATCATCGGGTGCGGCAACATCGGCAGCATCGTCGCCGACCGGGCGCTGGGCCTCAAGATGAAGGTGATTGCCTTCGATCCCTTCCTGTCGCCGGAGCGGGCGATGGAAATCGGCGTTGAAAAGGTGGAGCTGGCGGAGCTTCTCAAGCGGTCTGACTTCATTACGCTGCACACGCCGCTGACCGATCGCACGCGCAACATCGTGTCGTCTGATGCGCTCGCATCGTGCAAGCGCGGTGTGCGTATCGTCAACTGCGCCCGTGGCGGGCTGATCGACGAGGCGGCCTTGGCCGCCGCGATTAAGTCAGGGCATGTGGCGGGTGCTGCGCTCGACGTCTTCGAAGTCGAGCCGGCCAAGCAGAGCGAACTGTTTGCGCTCGATAATGTGATCTGCACACCGCATCTGGGTGCGGCAACGACGGAAGCGCAGGAGAATGTTGCCCTGCAGGTGGCCGAGCAGATGAGCGATTATCTGACCAAGGGCGCCATAACCAATGCGGTCAACTTCCCTTCGATTACGGCTGAGGAAGCCGCGCGCCTGACCCCGTTCATCAGGCTTGCCGAGCAACTGGGCTCATTTGCCGGACAACTGACCGAAGTAGCCATCAAGGGCATCCGCATCGAGTACTGCGGCGAGGTGGCCGAGCTCAACGTGAAGCCGATGACGGCGGCGGCGCTGGCTGGCGTGCTGCGTCCCTCCCTTGCAGACGTGAACATGGTGTCGGCAGCAACAAGCGCAAAAGAGCGCGGGATCGCGATCGAGGAGGCGTTGTGCTCGGCGCATGGCGCCTATGAGAGCTACATCAAGTTGACGGTGAAGACAGAGGCCTATCACAGGTCTGTTGCCGGGACGGTGTTCTCCAATGGGCGGCCCCGTATCATCCAGGTGCGCGACATCGACATGGATTTCGAGGTCGCGCCCAACATGCTGTTCGTGCGCAATCAAGACCAGCCCGGTTTCATCGGCCAGTTCGGCTCGATTATGGGTGAAGCCGACGTCAATATCGCCACGTTCAATCTGGGGCGAGAAAAGGCGGGGGGCGATGCGATTGCGGTGGTCGCGGTCGACGCGTGCGTGAGTGAGGCGGTCCTGGCAAAGGTGAGCGCGTTGCCCCAGGTGGTGCGCGTGCGCAGGCTGGCGTTTTAGGAGCATAGGCGGGCTAGAGCGGTTTCCACGCGATTTGAATCGCGTGACACCGCTCCAGTCCTTTGTTTATCGCATTTTCTTCGCCGAACCGGTGACCACTTCGGCGGAAAATGCTCTAGCCGTAGTGTGGTCACATTCCGGGCCGGTATAGTGCGCCATGGTATGAGTGTGTCCGTGGCCGACCTGGCCTGAAGTCCTTTGAGGTTTGGATGATGATCGCACGCATGGCGGCGGCGGTTGGCGCTGCGCTGGTAATTGCTCACGCTTCAACCGTACTGGCTGGTGAGCCGGTTGCCGTGTCCTCGCGCATCGAGGTGGTGACGGTGTTCCCGTCAGGGGCTGAGGTCGTGCGGATGGGGCGTGTGCAGATCGGTGTCGACACGCCGGCGGTGGTGTTTACTGACCTGCCGGCCGAAGCGATCCCCGGGTCGATCCGCGTTGATGGCAAGTCGGCGGGAAAGCTGGAAATTGGGCCCGTCGATACGCGGCGACTTTTCATCCCGCAACATTCAGCAGAGAAGATCGAGGGCGAGCGCAAGCGGCTCGAAAAGGAGATCGAGGGGCTTGCTGATCAACGCACGCTGGCAGAAGCCAAGGTGAAGGCTGCCGATATGCAGGCCAACCTGATCGCAAACCTGACCAACCTTCCCAACCGGCCGCCACCTGCCACAGGAACAACGGCTCCGGCTGAGAAATGGTCGGATATCATTGCCCTTATTGATACCTCGCTCACTGATATCGCGCGCAATCGGCTTGAAGCGGAAAGCAAGGTGCGCGAGTTGGACCGTCAAATCCAAGATCTCAAGGGTAAGCTTGCCGCACTGGCGCCCGCGCCGGAGGAGCGAACTGAGGTAACGGTGGCGGTGAAAGCGGCCCAGCCACTCGAAGCGGACCTGACGATCCGCTATCAGGTGGCCAATGCGTCATGGTCGCCCAGTTATGAGGCGCGGCTGCAAACGGGAACCAAAACATCACAGCCGAACTTGACCGTGATGCGCCACGCCATGCTTACCCAGCGAACCGGCGAGAATTGGAACGACGTCGCAATCCGGCTTTCGACGACCCGGCCAACGGCGGGCACCTCTGCGCCTGAACTCGCTCCGATGAGCGTCGATTATCAGGCACCGCCGCAGCCAGTAGCGGCCAGCCCTATCGCGAGGCAGCGCTCCTTTGGCCGCCTCAAGATGGATGGTGCGATGAACACTCCGGCGCCGACCCCCGAGCCGATGGCTCTACAGCTTGAGGCTTCCCGGTCGATGGCGAGTGTTGAGCTTGCGTCTTTTCAGGCGACTTATATGGTGCCCGGCCGGGTGAGCGTCGCCAACACCGGCGAGCCCAAGAAGCTCGATCTCATCGCCGATACATTCCAACCAGCGCTGTTGGTGCGTACGGTGCCACGGCGCGATGCCAAGGCCTATCTTTACGCCAGGATCGAGGTCGCGCGCGGCTCACCCATGCTGCCAGGTCCGGTGGCCTTGTTCCGCGATGGGACCTTCGTCGGCAACGGCCAGCTTCCGTTGCTTGCTGGCGGCGAGACGCACGAATTGGGTTTTGGCAGCGACGATCTCATTCGCGTGCGTCACGCCGTTATGAAGGAGAAGCGTGGCGAGACGGGCCTGATCTCCTCATCGAACACAGACGAGCGCAATTACCGAATTTCCGTCAAGAACATGCATGAGCGCGCCGTCGACGTTTCGGTCTTTGATCAACTCCCTGTTTCGAAGAACGAGGAGATCAAGGTCGAGTTGTTGGGTCGTCCGCTGCCGAGCGCGCGTAACGTCGATGACAAGCAGGGCGTGTTGCGCTGGGATGCGCGGCTCGAGGCGGACGACGAAAAGCTGATCGAGTTCGGCTACCGCGTCGTCTGGCCGGTAGGAAAGGCGATCGAGTACCGGGGTCGCTAAAGCATGTTGAGCTAAAGTGTTGCGCGGTTCAGCGTGAAAAACATGCGCCTAGTCAAGGTATCGATCCGCGGCCATGGCTCCATCAATTCTGGACCCCGAGCCGACTTCTATGCCAGCGTACTGGGACGCGCCGAAACCTCATCATGCCAGCGTTTGAGCCCTGCAAGACCATCTGGCATGGTGATTTTTGCCGGCTTGAGAAAGTCAATCGCTACC
>JAXGRZ010000121.1:0-8051 GCA_040765305.1 Hyphomicrobiaceae bacterium
AGCGACAGATAATCCGGGTGGGGCTGCATTGCGAACCCGCCGCCCGTCAGCAAAATTGTTCCCAAGCCGCGATTGGCCATGCCTCCCGCCGCCGCCTGTACGGCTGCCATCGCGCCACCGATGTTGACGGCGAGGTCAGAGTTGAAAGTCTCTGGCAGCTGATCGGCCAATGTCGCTTGGCGCATCGCAGCAGCATTATAGTGCAGCACGTCGATGCCACCAGCTTGCTCTTCAACGCCTTTGATCAAGGCAGCGACACTCTCAGGCTTGCTGGCGTCGACGGTGCGGACTTCGAGGCTATAGCCCTTTGCCCTCAATTGCGCGGCAAGCTCATCGAGTTTCGAAGAATTGCGCGCACTTAGGATCACCCGAAATCCCTCTTTGGCGAAGCGTTCGGCGGTCGCCAACCCCATTCCCGGGCCCGAGCCAATGCTGAGAAATGTCTTCATCGCTTAATCTCCTCGACGTTTGGTTGAGCATGAGATAAGCCAAAACAAGAGATAGATAATCGGGTCTGTCTGCATTTTATTCGTGCAAAAGATGCAGGAATTGCTGGAACGAGGCGGACTGGAGTTGCTCGCGGCTTTTGTTGCTGTGGCCGACACGGGCAGCTTCATCGCGGCTGCCAAGAAGCTGGAGCGCGATGCTTCTCTCATCTCACGGCGCGTCAGCCAGCTTGAGCAGCACCTCGGCGTGCGTCTTTTGTCGCGAACCACGCGCCGCGTAGCGTTGACCGAGGTGGGCACGCTCTATCATCGGCGCGTCCAGGGGATTCTCGATGAACTTGCCAATGCGAGTCACGAGGCAAGCAATGTCGCCGCAAGTCCGCAAGGACTGCTGCGGGTATCATTGCCGGTAACGTTCGGGCGGCAGTGGATCGCTCCAGTGCTGCCCCGTTTTCTCTCACGCCATCCCAACATCCGCATTGATGCGCGGTTTTCTGACCGCTTCGTCGATGTTGTTGCCGAAGGCTTTGATGTTGCCATTCGCGTCGGGCGGTTGCGCGACAGCTCTTTGACTGCCCGGCAAATTGCGTCGTTTCGCAACCTGCTTGTGGCGGCACCGGGCTACCTGAAGGCCCATGGCACGCCGAGGCGGCCATCCGACCTCAAGTACCACGCCTGCGTTGGCTTCAGCGGCTATGCCAGTTGGCCAGATTGGCCGCTATCCAAGGGCTCCAAGGCGATCACGATGCGGCCCCAGTGCCAGTTCGTCGCAGACAACTCGGAGGCCGTCATCATGGCGGCGATTGAGGGGGGCGGAATCACATTCACCGCCGATTGGCTGGCAGGCCCGGCGCTGCGCGAAGGTAAACTGGTCGAGGTTTTACCCGGCTGGGGCGGCAAGGGAGAGGGTGGTGTCTACGCCATTCTACCGCCCGGACGAATGATGCCTGCAAAGACGCGCCTGTTCGTCGACGAAATTGCCAAGGCCATCAAATCGGGTTGGGCCAGGAGAGCTGACAAGGTCCGTTGAGATGGCAGCTGTGCGTCATTGGCGTTGATCGCAACGCGCGCTCGGTCACCGCATTCGTGTGGCCGGGCTTAAAGATGTCTGGGCAGGTGCAAGAGCCGCACCCAGTGCACGCGGGGCGTGACGGCGCGCTATCCCAACCCGCCGATGATACATTCAAGAGTGGGGGGCAGGTCGACGTATTTCCTATCCTTAAATATGCTTGCGTGCACAGCCTGAGATGAGACCACAGCACCTTTGCTCCATCGGGCAACATGCCCAAATTTCAGCTCGTTGCATCACCTTTTGACCCGGAGCGGCCATGCCCCGCTCCGTCGCCTGGGTGATGTTCCTCGGCCACATGACACCTAGATTAACCGACCGCCCCCTCGCAAATGGGATCGGATGTTATAACATATAGATCTCAAAAGAGGGCATATGGGCAATCGCTGCAAAAGCATCTGGACTTGGGCACTTGTCGTCATTGTGACGGCGCAGCTCGTGCTTGCTGTCGGCCATGTTCATATCCCTCACGCACATTCAATAGGCGGGCATGGCACTGTCGCCGAGCAAGCCATCTGCACGTTGCCAGATCACTCAGTCGCTGCCTGTTTGCCTACTGACGGCGCGCAGAGGCACAATGCGCATCATCGTCATGCTCGGATGCCCGCTGCCCTCACACTGCCCACAATAGATCACGACAACCGCAACCAGCATGGCATCGATTGCGATCTGTGCTGGGTCCTGTCACTTCTGAATTTTGCCGCTTTCCCACTCCTCATCTATGTGTTGCTCACGGACCGGACGCACAAGCGGCTTGGTCGCACTTATGAACATCGACTTGCTGGTGCGCTGGCAATCGAACCCTACCGCGCAAGAGCACCGCCTTACACGATTTCTTCCTGATCGCAGCGTGACGCCTCGATCCGCTCGCCGCCACCTTGCGCGGCAGTGGTTCACGAGATGTCGCACATGGAAAATCGTGATTGAGAGGACGCGGCCGATGCGCAGTTCTGTCCGTAATCGATTCTATATCTACGTTTTGCCGATGCTTCTTCCGTCCGCGCCACTTGCCGCCCAGCAGGCGCCTGCACCTGCTATTGTCGAATTGCCACCCGTGGTGGTAACGACGCCAAGTCCGGTCGTCAAAAAGCCCAAACCAAACAAACCCAAGGCCACCACTGCGCAGGCTTCTGCTGCTTCGGGAGCGGTCAAGAAGAAGATGGCGAGCGCGCCGACGCAGACATCACCTGCGGCACCTTCAATCATACCCACCGCAGAGTTCGCAGGGACGGCAACGCCTCCACTGGGTCCCCTGCCCGCTGGGACGCTCATTGTCGTTGACGATGCTTTTGCTCCAGTGACAGTGATGAGCAAGCGTGAGATCCTCTCTCAGCAGGGCGCAACCATCACTGACATGCTGCAAACGAAACCTGGCATCGCCGGTTCGACTTTCGCGCCCGGCGCCAACCGTCCGATCATTCGCGGCCTCGACAGCTACCGCGTACGTGTTCAGGAAAACGGCATCGGCTCGCACGACGTCTCGACCATGTCCGAAGATCACACCGTGCCAATCGACCCGTTCAGTGCCGATCGCATCGAAGTGGTGCGCGGACCGGCCACCTTGCGCTACGGCAGTGGCGCCATCGGCGGCGTCGTAGCGGTCGAAAACCAGCGTATCCCGACGTTCATGCCGCCGAAGGGGTTCTCCGGTGAGATCAAAGGCGGCCTCAGTTCCGTTGATGAGGGGCGCGATGGCGCTTTCCGCGCGACAGCCGGCAGCAACGGCATCGTTGTGCATGGTGATGCCTTCAAACGTTCGTCCGACGACTATGACACCCCGCGCGGTCGTCAACACAACTCCTTCATCGACGCCGAGGGCTTCGGCACCGGCATCTCCCGCGTCTGGTCCGACGGTTTCCTCGGCATTTCCATCTCCCGGATTGACAGCGTCTACGGTGTGCCAGGTAAAGAAGCTGACGAGGGCGTCGACCCGCGTATCGACATGGCACAGCAGAAGCTGCAGGCGCGTGGCGAATGGCGACCACGCGCTTTTGGGCTTGAGGCGATTCGCTTCTGGTTCGGCGCTTCGGACTACAAGCACAACGAGTTGGCCAAGCACGAACATGGCGAGGAGGAGCACGAACACGAGGAGCATGAGGAACACGAGGACGAAGCGAAAGACTTTGGCGTTGGCTCTCGCTTCACCAACCGTGAACAGGAGGCTCGCGTCGAGCTACAGCACATGCCGCTGTTCACTGCCCTTGGTGAACTGACCGGAGCTATTGGTATCCAGATCGGGCATCGTCAAACGCGCGGCCAGAGCTTCGAGGGTGAGTCGCTGCTGGAGCCGGTGAGAACCAATTCGGCTGCTGCGTTCTGGTTTGAGGAGTTGAAGGCCACGAGCCGGCTCACCTATCAGGCCGCTCTGCGCATCGAGCGTACCGATGTCGATGGTTTCGGCTGGACCGACGTCCAAGCCCCCAACGCACCGATGGTGTTCGACGGTGGGCGCAGCTTCGTGCCAGTGAGCGGCAGCCTGGGTGTGCTTTACAAGCTCGGCTTCGATACTACTGCGCGTCTCACCACGCAGTTCGTCGAGCGGGCGCCCGATGCTGCGGAGCTGTTCTCCAAGGGTATTCATGAAGCAACGGGAACGTTCGAGATCGGCAACCCCTACCTCGAGAAGGAGCAGGCGTTTTCGATCGAGGCCGGCCTGGCCCGCGCCAAGGGCCCATTCCGCTTTGATGTAACAGCTTTCTATACGCGCTATCAGGGATTCATCTACCGCGCCCTGCAAGACGTGCGCTGCCTGGAGGACCTACCGTCGTGCGGGCCCGCGGCTGATCTTGAGGAAGAGAACTTCGATCAGGTTATCTTCCGCCAGCGTGACGCAACATTCTACGGAGGAGAGCTGGCCGCACAGTATGACGTCGCGCCGATATGGCGCGGCATTTGGGGCATTGATGGTCGCTACGATTTCGTCAACGCCCGCTTCGAAGGTGGCGAGAACGTGCCACGCATCCCGCCCCATCGGCTGGGTGGCGGTCTTTACTATCGCGATGCCAACTGGTTCGCGCGCCTTGGCGTGCTGCAAGCCTTCGAGCAGGACCGGATCGGCCTCAACGAGATCGTCACGCCGAGCTACACGCTGGTTTCTGCAGAGCTGAGTTATTCACAGGACATCGGCGATGGAACGCAAGTAACAATCGGGCTCAAGGGAGAGAACCTCGCTGACGATGAGGTGCTCAATCACGCCTCGTTCAAGCGGCGAGAAGATGTTCTTCTCCCTGGAGCGAGTGTTCGCCTGTTCGGCTCAATTAAGTTCGACTGAGACATGAGCAACGGGCTGGAGCAATTGATCATCATTTCTCCAGCCCTGTGATGGACATGCAATGCACGTCACGGTTGATGGAAACAATGATGTCGCTTCCTGGCCCGTCGCGGAACAAGATGGGGGGAAGCTTGCAAATCAGTTTCATCGCCGACTACGATCTTACCATGTTGTCAGTGACGCCGAGGTTGCAGGGTCACAAGGCAACAGGCCGATACTCTGCATCAGAAGTGACGACTACAAAGCCCTGGCAACATTATGCCGGTGCTCAATAGTTGAGTTGAAGTGAGGCGAGCGCTACCAATTGGTAATACTTATTGCTGCCAATTTTATCCCTGAGATAGCGAACGACAACAGGAAGCGAGAGCCATACTTGGAATGAAACGCACTTTGATTGCGGTTCTGACGTTGCTCGGCCTTGGCGCCTGCGCAACCTCTCTTCTACTACTGGAACGAAGTTCGGACGGCTCGTGCTGAAACAGTGGCGCTGGTCATGCAAGCATTTGACCGGTTCAGCCGCCAGATGACGTTGAAAGATGCCCCGCCATCCAAAATCGACATACTCCTAAAGATCGAGGATCCAAAATTCAGGAAGCATCGTGGCGTCGACCTTGCAACCCCCGGGCCGGAATGACGACCATCACCCAGGGTTTGACAAAGCTCTTATATTTTCCGGGTGGCTTCCACAAAGGGATCGCCAAGATCCGACAGACCTTGATTGCGGAGTATGCTTCAGATCAACTCGTCTCCAAGGTCGAGCAGTTGGAGCTCTATTTAAACGTCACATTCTTCGGCTCGGTGAACGGGCAGCCCGTGCATGGTCTCGCAGCCGCTTCCGAAGCGTACTTCAACAAGCCGTTGTGCAAACTATCTGACGACGAGTTCATCGCACTCATCGGCATGACCATCTCGCCAAACACGCTCAAGCCCGGAACCGCCAATAGCGCGACGCGTGTTGCTCGCATTAAGCGCTACCTCGCAGGAAAAGTCGCGCCAGCTTCGGTACCGGATTTCGAATACGTCGGGAAGTCGCGTGGCACCATTGCCGAAGAGGGGTCGATGGTCTTCCTGCGCTTGATTACGCACGCGGACCCGACAACTGGCGGTCACGGCAAGAATGCCTGAAGGGAAGGGTCGCTGCCCGGAAAAAGCACACGCCAACCGATCACCGTGTTCTTGAAGAGCAGCTTTTGGCCCACAGCCATTTATCACAGCGTCGTTTGCTGTTAGAGCGCCGGGCGATATAGCGCACGGCGCTCTAACCCTGTCCTTACCTGGAGAGGGAGTTACGCACCCTATCCAAGTGCCAACCAAGAACATGCAAGACAAAAGAAGAAGGGCGCAGTCCCTCCCCGGGCTGCGCCCTCGAGAACCGGCCGGACACTTGGGGGGAAAGCGTTGGCCGGTATCAGGAGAAGCAGTGTATGAGCGCATATAGCCATAGTGCGCATGCACGCCATCTGAACGCGCCGTTCATCCCGCGTTCATCTTGACCGCAACGGATCTCTCCGAAGTCTCTGTCGGAAATGAGTTGACGTGCGCAGCAGGAATTCCATGCGAACCTGATGACATAACCTCATCATCGCGCTTCAATTTCCTCGCGCAGCATCTCAAGTTCAAGCCAGCGGCTTTCCTTGTCGCCAAGTTCGCCATGCGCCGCCGCAAGACGCCCGGTGGCGGCGGCGAAAGCGTTCGGATCCTTGGCGAACAGATCGGGCGAGGCAAGCTTTGACTCGAGAGCAGCAATCTCCTGTTCGAGACGCGCAATCTCGCCGGGCAACTGCTCCAGTGCGTGCTTTTCCTTGAACGACAACTTGCGCTTTGCTGATGCGGGGGTGGCTGCAAGCGAGGATGATGAAACCGCATCCTTGGGTGGCTTTGTCTGCTTCTTGTCACGGCCCGCAATTTGGGCAGGCTCAATCCCGCGCTGCGAGAGCATGTCCGAGTAGCCGCCAGCATATTCGAGCCAACGTCCGTCCCCCTCGAAGGCTATTGTCGATGTGACGATCCGATCAAGGAAGTCACGATCGTGGCTGACGAGCAGCACGGTGCCTGGATAGTCGCCCAGCAGCTCTTGCAAAAGGTCCAGCGTCTCCAGGTCAAGATCGTTGGTCGGCTCGTCGAGCACCAGAAGGTTTGATGGCAAGGCCAAGGCACGCGCCAGCAACAGGCGTGCGCGTTCACCCCCCGACAGCACTGAAACGGGCGAGCGGGTCTGCTCGGGCAGGAACAGGAAATCCTTCATGTAGCTGGCAACGTGGCGCGGCTTTCCATTGACGACAACCTGATCACCGCGCCCGCGCGTCAATGCTTCGGCGACCGTCCAGTTGGGATCAAGATCGTCACGCTTCTGGTCGAGCATGACCATCTCCAGACCGGTTCCCAGCCGCACCATGCCGCTATCAGGCACGAGCGCCCCGGTCAGAAGCTTGATCAGCGTCGTCTTGCCGGCTCCGTTGGGGCCAACGAAGCCGACGCGATCACCGCGCATGATGCGGGTCGAGAAGCGGTCCACCACCACACGATCGGGAAACGCCTTTACCAGATCGTTGGCCTCAATCACCAGCCGGCCGGAGAGCTGCGCGTCCGATGCTTCCAGCTTGACGTTGCCCTCGACGCGACGCCGGTCGCGGCGCTCCTGACGCAGTGCGGCCAGCTCGCGCACGCGGCGCACGTTGCGCTTGCGGCGCGCGGTGACGCCGCCATGCATCCATTTTTCTTCTCGCACGATTTTGCGATCGAGCTTGTGAGCGTCGCGCTCCTCCTCGGCGATAAGATCATCGCGCCAGCCTTCGAATTGGGCAAAGCCGGCTTCCATGCGGCGCGTCACACCGCGATCGAGCCAGACCGTCGAGCGCGACAGCGTCTCCAGGAAGCGCCGGTCGTGACTGATCAGCAAAATCGCTGAGCGCAGGCCCGACAACGTGCGCTCAAGCCACTCGATCGCCGGCAGGTCGAGATGGTTGGTCGGCTCATCGAGCAGCAGCACATCGGGACGCGCGGCAATCGCCTGCGCCAGGGCAGCGCGGCGCGCCTCGCCCCCCGACAACCGCCCCACGGCCTCCTCTCCGGTCAGGCCGAGGTCTGCCAGGGCCTGGCGCGCGACATGCGGATCATCGGTCGGCTTGAGGCCAGCTTCGACAAATTGCGCCGTCGTCTCAAAGCCTGAAAAATCGGTCTCCTGGGCAAGGTAGCGAACGACAGCACCGGGATGAAGGAAGCGCTCGCCTGAATCAGGCTTCACCTGCCCTGCCGCGATCTTCAG
>JAXGRZ010000122.1:0-8034 GCA_040765305.1 Hyphomicrobiaceae bacterium
AAGACGCTCTTCAGGCCCTTGAGGATCTCGATCGTATCCTCAACGGTCGGCTCCTTGACGTCGATCTTCTGAAAACGCCGAACCAGAGCGCGATCCTTCTCGAAGTGCTGGCGGTATTCCTTGTAGGTGGTCGAACCGATGCACTTCAACGTTCCCGACTGGAGCGCGGGCTTCAGAAGGTTGGAGGCGTCCATCGCGCCACCCGACGTGGCGCCCGCACCGATCACGGTGTGGATTTCGTCGATGAAGAGAATCGCGCCGTCGTAGGCCTCGATCTCCTTCATGACGGCCTTGAGGCGCTCTTCGAAATCGCCGCGATAGCGCGTGCCGGCGAGCAGCGTTCCCATGTCGAGTGCGAAGATTGTTGCGTCGCGCAGCACCTCGGGCACTTCACCCTGCACGATCTTGCGCGCCAGCCCCTCGGCGATGGCGGTCTTGCCGACACCTGGATCGCCAACCAGCAACGGGTTGTTCTTCTGCCGGCGGCACAGCACCTGAATGGTGCGCAGCACTTCGGGTTCGCGGCCGATCAGCGGATCGATCTTTCCGTCACGCGCCTTCTTGTTGAGATTGACGCAATAGGAGTTGAGCGCGTCGTGTCCCGACTTCTTTTCCTCTCCTTCGCGCACGCTTTCCTCATCGACTCCGGTTACAGGCCGCGGCTCCGACATCCCCGGACGCTTGGCGAGCCCATGGCTGATGTATTGTATGGCATCGAAGCGCGTCATATCCTGCTCCTGCAGGAAGAAGGCCGCGTGGCTCTCGCGCTCGGCAAAGATCGCAACCAGCACGTTGGCGCCCGTCACCTCCTCCCGGCCCGATGACTGCACATGCACCACTGCACGATGAATGACGCGCTGAAAACCCTGCGTCGGCGTTGCCTCCGACGTCGTTTGCATGACCAGATAATCCAGATCGTTATCCAGAAACTCGATGAGCCGCTGGCGCAGTTTGTCGAGATCAACGCTGCAGGCACGCATCACCGCTGCCGCATCACGATCATCAACGAGCGCCAGCAGCAAATGCTCAAGCGTCGCCGCCTCATGGCTGCGCTCGTTGGCATATTCGAGCGCACGGTGCAGGGCGGTCTCAAGGCTCTTGGAAAATGATGGCACGGACCTGCTACTCCTTCTCCATCGTGCACCGCAAGGGATGCTGGTTCTGACGGGCGAAATCCATCACCTGTGTGACCTTGGTTTCGGCCACCTCGAACGTATAGACACCGCACAATCCGACGCCTTTATGGTGGACATGCAGCATGATCCGCGTGGCGTCTTCACGACCCTTGTTGAAAAAGCGCTCCAACACGAGCACGACGAACTCCATCGGCGTGTAATCGTCGTTGAGAAGGAGAACTTTATAAAGGTTCGGCTTTTTGGTCTTGGGCCGCGTTTTCGTGACGATACCGGTGCGACCTTCGCCCTCACCACCCTTGTTCGCGTCGTCCTCGTTCCCGCTCATGCGCATCCAACTCATTCTCGCCATCGCTCCGCGCTTTTTTTCCGCGCGTCCATTGCCGACCGCCGCAGCATCGATCATGCATCCATCATAATGCGCGGGCACGCCGCAACGCGACCATCTCCTTTGTAACGGACCAATAACCCACCTTGCAATTCACGCAAGAGGTTGCTTATACCGCCATTCAATCCCTGCGATTGGCTTTGGGAACCGCCCCCGAGAGCATGTTGAGTTGAAGTGTGTGTGGTTGAGCGTGAAAAACATGCTCAAGTCCAAGAACCAGAGCATGTTTGTGTTTCCATGAAACACGGACACGCTCGAGGGGCACCGACGCCCGGCCAACGCAATATTGCCTGCCAGCCTCGCTCAACACCACCACCGGCACCCATTGGTAGGTCGAGCGTCTGCACCCTCATGAATCGGCATCGCAAAGCGCTTTAGCTCTTTGGTTTGCCGCAATTTCTACCCTGCACCTGTGGTCATTCCTCGCAAAATGCTTTCGGGCCGTTCAGACCCTTATGTTGGGGGTCAACGTAAACAAAAAAAGGCCCGGCGCACACGCCGGGCCTTAAAAGCCGGAATTTGGGGGCTGAAGCTGCTTCAGCGGCCCGACTGCTGCATCAGCTTCTCCATCGGCCGGTAGGCCTCCTTAGCGAGTTCGGCATACATCGAACCGACCTTAGCGATCTGATGCATGTACTCATCATAACTGCGCTTGACATATTTCGACTGGATGTCCACGGCCTGCTCCAACGACTTGGCCGCCATCAACTTTTCCATCGTCTGCGTACCGTCCTCAAACGAGCGCTTGGAATAATCCGAGAACTCTGCAGCAATCGCCTGCCAGCCCCTGGTGAACTCGCCAAACATCTTCATGGCGGCGTCTACGTTGCTCTGGCCAAGCTTTTGGAAGTCTCCAATACCGTTCATCATGGTAATACCTCTTTGAATTGAGATCACGTCGTAGGCATGAAAGCTCTGATCATCACGAATTTCTGTCAGATTTGCTGCGTTGCACAAAATCCTTCTCTAATAGATAGATCTGCCAGGAATTCGATTCAAGCGATAAATTGCTGCGTCGCACAAAAATTTGATATACTTACTATCAGCCCTGTCGATTAACCGCGTTTTTCCATGAATATGCCTACACTTGGCGGATCTGAGGCAGCGCATGTCAAAAAGCTGCCCAATAAATATGTTGCCCTATGAGTATAGGGGCACCAGCCGCGGGATCGGGGTCAAGCAGACGGTATTTTATACTACCGTCATCTCGAAACGTCGCGGTCATCAGGGTTCGCGTTTCGAGCAGAAAATAATGGTTCGTCAAATAGATATTAGGGGATTGTTGCGTCCGCTGACCAGGACGATGCTGCCCATTCTGGCGGCGCTTTTGTGCGTGTTTGCAGCCCCCCTTCCGCAGGCCTTCGCCGCCAAGCAATCCGCCATGGTCATCGACGCCAACACCGGCAAAGTCCTCTACAATTCCGCTGGTGATGAACGGCGCTACCCCGCTTCGTTGACCAAGATGATGACCCTCTACTTGACCTTCGACCTGATCGAGAAGGGGCGGCTCAAATACGACGACAAGATCACAATCTCCTCGCAGGCGGCGGCCCAAGCCCCCTCCAAGCTCGACCTGGATGTGGGCGATAAGATCACGGTTCGCAACGCCGTAATGGCGCTCATTACCAAGTCAGCCAACGACATCGCCGTCGCCCTGGCTGAACACATCGCCGGGAGCGAAGCCAATTTCGCACGGCTGATGACGCGCAAAGCACACCAGATCGGCATGTCGAAGACGACCTTCCGCAATGCATCGGGGCTACCCAACTCCGAGCAGCTCACCACCGCCCGCGACATGATCACCCTGGCATTGCGCCTACAGGACGAATTTCCCGAACACTATAAGCTGTTTGCGACCCGGCGCTTCAGCTACGCAGGGGCCAGCTACCGCAACCACAACACGCTATTGCACAGCTATCGGGGCACCGATGGAATCAAGACGGGCTATACGCGCGCCTCCGGCTTCAACCTTGTCGCATCCGTACATCGCGGCTCGAAGCATCTGGTCGCCGCGGTCTTTGGCGGCAAGACCGCCGGCCAGCGCAATACGCGCATACGGAATATTCTCGACCGTTCCTACGTCAAAGCATCGACGCGGCGCACCCGCCCACACTTCTCCCGGCCACAGCTCGTCGCGCGGCCCAAGTTGATCGAACGCAAGAAGACAAAATCTGCACTGGCACCGAGCGCGGCACCACCGTTGCCACACGCAACACCCGCGCATACCGCACCGAGTGGCGAAAAGAGCGTGGCCGCCGCAACCCCGGCACTAACCCCACCCGCTTCGCCCCCGCCATCTGCACCGCAACCGGCCGCACAGTCCGCCGAGCCTGCCGCAACGGCTGTCGATCAGCGTATATCGATCGCGCGCGTCCGCCAGGTCGGCATCACCCAGCACTTCGCCGAACGGCGCGCCGCGATGCACCAGGCGCGCGAACGCAGCCCCCAGCGCAGCACACAGTATGCACAAGCCAACGCAATCAGCCCAAGTGCAACCGGTCCGCGCTCGATCTCCGAGTTGATTGCCACGACCGCCAATGCCCAAACTTCCGGGTCGACCAGTTATGGCACGCAGCATGACGGCGCCATTACGCCGACACCCGGCAAAGGCGCCCCGATCATCGTGCCCTCCCAGGCAGATGACGAGCAAGATCCCAAGCCCACTGCCGCAATGGGCCGGACGCCATCGACACTGCAAAGTCAGTTGTCGCGCATTCTCGCAGACCATCGCCCAGGGGCATTGGATCGCCAGCCCTCACGCGGCCCCATGGAAACGGCCGCACTCACCCGTGCGCCGCCGGCAGCGGCTCCATCGCGCGCCTCCAGACGACAGGTCACTACCGGATCGCCCGCGGCAGGCGGTACGCACCTCATCCAGATCGGCGCCTACAACACCGCTGACGAAGCCGAACGCCAGTTGCTGGCGATCCGCGAACGCGCCCGGACTGTCCTTGCAAGCGCCGCCCCCGTGACCCAGCCGGTAACGCGTGGTCAACACCAATTCTTCCGCGCCCGCTTCACCGGTTTTGACTCAGCCGGCGCCACCAGCGCCTGCCAGGAATTGCGCCGCCGCTCGATCGACTGTTTCGTGGCGAAGGTGCCGTAAGCAGAATTTCCAGGACGACACGCGCGAGCATGTGGTTGCGCTGAAGTGCACGGCGTTTCAACATCAAGACTTTACTTCGATCACTGGGCTTCGATAACGGAGTCTTCGATCGCCGGGACTTCGATCATCACGGTCCAGCATCAATCATTCACCGGCATGATCAAGCAGCACAGCCTTGGCCTCGTTGATCTTTGCAGCAAGGTAGGTCGAGCCGCCGCGATCAGGGTGCAGCCTCAACATCAATTCGCGATGCGCCCGGCGCACTTCGTCACGGCTGGCACCGGCCGTAAGCCCCAGGATCTCGTAGGCTTCGTCGACACCCATGCGTCCATCCGGCCCCCGGGCGAAACGTTCTTCACCCCGTTTGACATCGTCGCGCCATGAGGGGTGCACCTGATCGAGGTAGGTCTCGATGATCTGCGCCGATTGCGGATCGGCAATCCGGCAATCCTGCCAAAGCAACGCCAGCTCCTCTGCACGCAGGCTGGCAATCTGCCGGCCGGCGAAGATGCCTTTGAGGACGCGCCCCGTGATCCGCCCGGTTTCCAGATCGAGCCGCATTTCCAAATGATCCGTCACGACATGCGAGGACTGGCCGCCGCGCGATCCTGCTGGCCGGAGCATGCCGCCACCACCGCCTGAGAGGAGCCACACCCCCGCCATCGCCAGCGGCACCGCGAGTTGGAAGACACCACGCACCAGGAGGAACGCCCCAAGCGCGAGGAAGGCAACGCCCCCGACCTGCCGGATGCGCAGCGCCAGCCGCGCTGGAGGGGTGTTGAGAAACCAGCGCGCCAGGAGTGCTAATGCCACAATGGTGATGACAGCCAGAACGAGAACGCGCATTACCCGCGTCCCTTCGGGGCAGCTCCTGGAGCCGGCAAAGCCGCCAGTATCGCGCGCGCGCCCTCACCCCGTCGCTGATCACTGAGCGCCTCAAGGGCACGCCGCCCACCGGCCGCATAGACCGCCACGGCCGTCAGCAAATCGCGCAGTTGGCCACTGGCACCTTGATCAAACCGGCAATGCGCGCCCCCCGTGATGCGTGCGATTTCGGCAAACGCAGTGCTCGCATTGGCGTCACGCCCTTCCTGGAACACAAACATCGGGATACCGACGAGCTTCAGCTCCCCGGCCTTGGCGCACAATTTATCGATGTCCTCCTCGACGCAATCGCCTACGTAGACCATCGCATTGACCTTGTGTTGCGAAGCTTCACCCCGCGCATGCCCCAGCACCTTGCCGATCTGGGTCTTGCCGCCCTGGCACGAAACCGTGGTCATCAGCCGAGCGAGCGCTGTCGGGTCGCCAACCCACTTGGACGCGCGGCATTCGCCAAAACCACGGAAATAGACAAGTTGCACATCAAGCCCGCCAACCGCTTTGACCGCGTCGAACATCTCCGCCTGATGCGCCAGCGCCATGTCCCAGGTTGGCGCCCGGCTCATCGTAGCGTCCATGGCGAAGATCAACCGCCCACGCGCACCCGTTTGCAGCGGGCCGACCGCCTTCATCTTCGCGATGAAGTCGGCAACATCGCCATCGCTGGCCGGCTCCGCCGACGGCAGGCCGCCGTCGTCTGCCGAACGCGCAGGTCTGCCCGGCGCTGTGGTGTCAGCGCCAACGACAGTCTTCGACGATGGCTTGTCGGTCTTGCTCATGTCCCAGGCCTCGGCTCCAGAGCACCGTGCGATATATCGCAACCTCCTGTCCGGCAGCCAAGCCGGGCAGCGATTGTCATCTTCCACGTGTCATCTACAAGGACCATGGCGCGCAACGCGCTGTGAGGCAATCCCGGTGCGCGCAAGGCACAACGCCTCCCGGTGCGGCCTGCCCAACCCCTTTCAAACAAAACCCTTTCAAAGCATCGGCTCGTTCAGTCCGCTCCCTGCCCGCCCTGCGAAAGCAGCGCCGCATTGCCGCCCGCCGCCGTCGTATCGATGCTGAGCACGCGCTCCGTGGTGAGCGCCGGCAGCATTGAGGGCCCACCTGCCTTGGGTCCCGTTCCCGAAAGCCCGACACCGCCGAACGGCTGGACACCAGGCACCGCGCCGATCTGGTTGCGGTTGATATAGACGTTGCCGGTCCTCGCATGCTCGGCGACATCATCGGCCACCGCCTCGATGCGGCTGTGCACACTGAGCGTCAGCCCGTATCCGATCTCATTGATCGCCGCCAAAACCTTATCGAAGTGCCCGCGCTGGTAGCGGATAACGCTCAGGATCGGACCGAACATCTCGCCGTCAATGTCATCGAGACGGGCGATCTCGTAAATGGCCGGCGACACGTAGGTCCCAGCCCGGCACGCATCAGGAAGCTTGGCATCGATGATTGTGCGATGCTGGCGCGCCAACCTCAGCTTGGCCGCTTCCAGGCGATCTTGCGCCTCCTCCTCGATCACCGGGCCGATGTCGGTCGCATAATCGAGCGGATCACCCAGATCGAGAGCTTCCGTCGCGCCGGCAAGAAGATCAAGCGTGCGTCCTGCGACATCGTCCTGGACAAAAAGCACGCGCGCGGCCGAGCAACGCTGGCCCGCACTGTCGAAGGCCGAACGCACCGCATCGCGCACCACCTGTTCGGGCAAGGCACTCGAATCGGCAATCATCGCGTTGATGCCACCCGTCTCGGCAATGAACGGCACGATGGCGCCGCGCCGTTCGGCCAACGCCCGCTGGATCGTCCAGGCCGTTTCGTTGGATCCTGTGAACAGCACCCCCTTGATGCGCGGATCGCGCACCAATTGCCCGCCCACGTCGCCGGCACCGGTAAGCAGATGCAGGCAGTCAACGGGAACGCCTGCCTCGTGCAGCAGACGCACCGCGAGCGTTGCGGTGATCGGGCTTTGCTCGGCGGGCTTGGCCAACACCGGGTTGCCTGCAACCAGCCCCGCCGCCACTTGTCCGGTGAAAATCGCCAGCGGAAAATTCCACGGCGATATCGCGGCAATGGGGCCGCGGGCGCGCAAATGAAGCGTATTGCGCTCACCCGTTGGTCCCTTGAGCACGCGCGGTCCGTTGAACGTCTGGCGCGCACTGTTGGCATAATAGCGCAGGAAATCCACCGCCTCGCGCAGATCGGCCTGGGCGTTCTCCAGCGTCTTGCCGGTCTCGCGCACCATCACCGCCATCAACCGCGCGCGCTCGCGCATGAACATGTCGGCTGCCGCTTCAAGGATGGCAGCACGCGCTTCGACCGGTGTCAGATCCCAGCGGTGCGCCGCCGCGCTGGCACTGGCAATGGCTCGCTGTACCGTCTCGCGCGAGGCGAACGAAACCGTGCCGAGCCGCTCGCGCCGGTCGTGGGGGCAGATCGCGAACTGCACGTCGCCTGCTTCCTTGACCTCGTTGCCATCAACGATGGGCGCTGCCGCAAACGGCTTGTCCAGCGCCTTTGCAATCTCGTCC
>JAXGRZ010000123.1:0-8028 GCA_040765305.1 Hyphomicrobiaceae bacterium
AACGAGCGCGACTATGGCGATCTGTCGGGGCTCAACAAGGACGACGCGCGCAAATGGTGGGGCGAAGTACAGGTGCTGATCTGGCGGCGCAGCTATGATATTGCCCCGCCTGGCGGCGAGAGCCTGAAGGACACCGCCCAGCGCGTGCTGCCCTACTACAAGACCCATATCTGGCCGAAAGTTCAGGCGGGAAAGAATGTCATCGTTGCTGCCCACGGCAATTCGATCCGCGCGCTTATCATGTATCTTGAAGAGTTGTCGGCCAAGCAGATCCTGGAGCGCGAGGTGGGAACGGGGCAACCCATCATCTACCGCCTTACCGAAATTGGGCAGGTGGCCAACCGGCGCGATCTGGTGGCTTGAGGCGGGCGAAGCCGGCTCTGCGCTTTTCTTTCAATCCTTTCGACGCTTCGGCGCCCTGATGATGTGCCTGCGGCAACGGCTGCTTTGGGTGTATTGGATGGAAGGAGTGTGGCACGCCGGTCATTGACCCGCCACGGTCCTCAGTTCGACATGCTCTTTTGCAGTGTGGAGCGCTTCCATGGCCATCGACGATCATGCGCCTTCATCCGATGAACGGGCGGGCAATCGCGAGCGCGAGCGGTGGATCGGTGTCTACATTGGTCTGCTCGCTGTCGTCCTGGCGATCTCAGCGATGGGCGGAGACAATGCCGCCAAAGAGGCGACGCTGAAGAATATTGCCGCGGCGAACACCTGGTCGTTCTTCCAGGCCAAGAACGTGCGCCGCCAGTTGATCCGCTCGCATACCGAGGATCTGGAACTGCTCGCGGAAACCTCGCCGACACTTTCCCCCCAACAACGCTCGCGCATTGCCGAAAAGATCGCGGCCAACAAAGCTCACGATGCCAAGCTGACGAGCGATCCGCAGACCGGTGAAGGACTTGATGAACTGTTCCAGCACGGCAAGGCGCTGGAGGTGGAACGGGATCGAGCCATGGCGCAGGACCCCTACTTCGATTATGCCCAGGCATGCCTGCAGATCGCCATCGTGCTGGCATCGATCGCGATCATCTCGGGTGCCTCACCACTCATTCTGCTCAGCCTGGCGCTCGGGCTGTGCGGAGCACTGCTGACAGTCAACGGCTTCACCATGCTGGTGCACGTGCCGGGGCTTGGCTGATCCAACAACGGGATGCCGTCAGCCACAGCCCATACGCCCACATCAAGCGCCTGACCTGTTTTCAAGTCATCGCGATTGTATGATCGAAGAGAGCGACGTCATCTTGTCAGCATCGGCCTTTAGAGCGTCGAGCGACTGGTGGGATTGCGAGGGGGCGGAGTTCACGGACCCGGTCATGATCGGCGTGTCGTTGTTTTTGGCGACATTCATCGGCGCCAGATTGAACGCCATGATGCGCGCATCGACATCCACCGACTGACAGCCTTGCGTGGCCAATTGCCCGTTCAAAGCACGCACGCGCTGCTCCGACTTATGATAGCGCTCCGCGCTTTTCAGGCCGCCCTCTGGGCCATTAAACATGCGGCCATAGACGGAGACGAGCGTTGCGGGTAAGGCATCGCGCTCGGCGTCGATCTGATTTTTTTCCGTTTCCATATTCGTCAGGCCAAGCTCGACCTCACTGGCGAGCCGCTGGCAATTCAGCTGGCGCTCGGAAGCGAGCAGAACATAACCACCATCGGCCTGATGACCGGGGTGAGATATGCCAGCCAGATCGGTCATGGTCGAGCAGCCGCCAGCGAGCCCGGCCACAATGGCCAGCAGTCCTGTCAGTATGTGATTGACGGCCCCCCGCACTGGCTCCCCCCGAAGCTCCCCAAAACTTCGTCTATGACCTTCTACCATCCACCCTTATGTCCCGTCGACCGGGCGGTTCAAAGGTGTCACTTTCTCCTTTGTCTTCCCTTTTCGTTCTTTCAGCATGCGCCGACGCCAAATCAGTTGTCTGTAGATTTAAAGCCGCCCTTGGCCCAGCTGCAAGACGCGCCAAGGCCACATGCCCAAGTTTTCGGATGCGATTGTCGCTGGCGGGTGGTGCGCTTGTTGGTGCTGCAACGGGCAAAAGAATTGCCCTCTCAGGGCAAGGTCAGCCGGATCAGCGCCGTGCGTGCGATGACGGCACTGCCGCGGATCAGCTCGGCTTGCCCCTCATACGCGCCCGATGGCCATCGGGCAGCGCGCAGGGGGCGGCCCGCAAACGTGACGTACGTTGCCTTGTTGCGCTCAAGCGGCTGGCTCACGTGTTTGACCGCGAAACCGCCAGGGCCGTTCACTGACAGCGCAATGCGATCGCCAGCATGCAGATTGATGAGGCGCGCGTAGAACAAAAGCGCCTTGCTGGTGGAAATTGGCGGGGCAACCCGATGGTCGATCTCCAGTTCACCGGGGCTGACCTTGCGGGCTGCGAAACCAGCTCCGATGAATTCGCCATTGTGATAGGCGAATGCCTTGGCCGCCGGCTCGTCCCACAATGTGCCGGGCCCCAATGACCCGGGCTGGCTTGCCGTATCGGCCGGCAAGCAGGCATCGCCGACACGCAGGCCGCTTTCAGGATCGACGATGGCACCCTGGTGCATCACCATCACATGCACGTGCGCGAACTCTGCCAGACCAGAATAGCCAACGGCGCCAAGGCGCTGGCCACGATGCACCGCATCGCCAGGCCGAACGGTGAGCGAACCCTTCAGCAGATGACAGTAGATCGTGCGCCAACCGCCACCGTGATCGAGGAGAACGCTATTGCCGCAGCCGCGGCGCATCACCGCAGAGCGAGTGGCGGGCGTCACGAAAACATCGTCCATGCCATCGCGCATGCGTTTGACCGTTCCATCAGCGGCGGCGCGCACGGCAACACCCTCGCGTGCGGCAGCGGCCGAGCGCAAGCGGAAATCCACGCCCTTGTGCCCGTCATAGGTTGCCGATCCACATCGAAAGTCGCATGCGCCTGGGCCAGGATCGAGATCGACATGGCTTTGGATGAAGCAGGTCTCACCAGGGACACAGGTGATCGGCAATGACAGCTTTGGCGCGCTTGCCGTTGCCGACGAGGCGTTTGTGGATGCCGGCTTGTCAGCTGCTGCGGCAGGCGGAATTGCCGCTGCCGGTGCCAAGCCAACAGCGGCGGCAAGCAGAACCCGCACAATAGCTGCTGGCCTGGACCGCGGTTGCGGTTGGCGTCTCACCGCACGTCACCTCGTCACTTTCGGCGTTACACGCAACGTCTCATCACGCGGCTATCGCACGGCACACTGGTTACGTGATCGCTTGCCTATCAGGGTTTGATGTAGGCATAGCCCTGACCTTGCAAGTAGGCCAGTTCGGCGACGCCGGAGGGTACAATATCCTCCTTGAAGACCTCGAAGAGATCGTTATCGGGGTCGATCTTGCGTCCCTTCAGCGTGTTGTTGCAGACATTGAAAATAACGTTCTGCGTCTTCAGGTTGCTCACTTCGCCCTGAAGCTTGAGGTTTTTGAGCGCATCGCGCAGCAGGTTGACGCCGTCACCGTGCAGCACGACCCGCAGCGTGATGTTGTCTTTGCCGACCGCGTTGAGGTGGTTCTGGACGTTCTTCAAGGCCTTCAGGTAGGCCTTGTCGTTCTCGCCGCCATCGTAATTGATGTGGTAGACGACCTTCTGTTTGCCGTAGCGATCGTTAGCCTGTGCCGGGTGCGGTACCAGAAACGAGACGAGTGCCACGATTGTGGCGATGAGTGCAATTGCTCGTGACATACGGGGCTTCCTCCAAGTTTGATTTTCTAGCAGTACTGTCTGTTAGGGTCGTATCAGGCTTGGCGTGGTTGACAATGCGGGCGCGGAAGATCCGGTCGTCACGACTTGCCCTTGAGTTCCCTCAACCTTCACCGCCAAGTGGAACGGCGGCCGGAAGGGTTAGTCCATCAGGACTTCAGAATTTCCGCAACCCAGATGGTTGGCCACATGGCAGGCGCGTAAAATCCGCTGCCGGAATTTTTTCCTTTCCTGGTTGCGCGATCACGTGCGAACAGCTAGCAGAAAGCTCCCGGCTGAAAGTTCCGGAGTGCTTGCCTTTATCCTGACCCATCACCCCAGAAAAACCCGAACGAACGACGGACCCGACAACGCATGTCCACTCATTCCCTACTCCTTCTTCCCGGCGACGGCATCGGCGTCGAAATCATGGCTGAGGTCGAGCGCATCATCGCCTTCCTCAACGCGCGTTCCAACGCCGCGAAATTCGAAACGACCTCGGATCTGGTCGGCGGCGCCGCCTATGACGCACACGGCGTGTCGATCACGGAAGATGCGATGGGCAAGGCGATGGCGGCGGACGCCATTATCTTCGGTGCGGTGGGTGGACCCAAATGGGATGACATCCCCTATGAGCACCGCCCCGAGGCTGGCCTGTTGCGCCTCAGGAAGGATCTCGACCTTTACGCCAACCTGCGCCCGGCGATCTGCTATGGCGCGCTGGCCGATGCCTCGGCGCTGAAGCGCGAACTGGTCGAAGGGCTCGACATTCTCATTTTGCGCGAGCTGACGGGTGGGACCTACTTTGGCGAGCCCAAGGAAATCGTGACGCTGGAGAATGGTGAGAAGCGCGCGGTCGACACCACAGTCTACTCAACCCACGAGGTGGATCGCATCGTGCGCATGGGCTTTGATCTTGCCCGCAAGCGGCGCAACAAGGTGCATATGGCGGCCAAGTGGAATGTGATGCGTTCAGGCGTGTTGTGGCGTCAGGTCGCCGCGGCCGTCCATAAGAGCTATGCCTCGGACGTCGCGTATCACGAGATCCTCGCCGACAATTGCGCCATGCAGCTCATTCGCAACCCCAAGCAGTTCGATGTCGTCATCACCGACAACCTGTTCGGTGATATCCTGTCCGATGAGGCCGCGATGATGACCGGTTCGCTGGGCATGCTGCCGTCCGCCTCGCTTGGTGGCGTCGATGAGAAAACTGGAAAGCGCCGCGCCTTGTACGAGCCCGTGCATGGTTCGGCTCCCGATATCTCAGGCCAGGGGCTGGCCAACCCCATCGCCATGATCTCCTCATTCGCCATGGCACTGCGCTATTCCTTCGATCTGGGCAAGGAAGCGGACCTGGTAGAAGGCGCCATTGCCAAGGTTCTGGAGAAGGGTCTGCGCACCGGCGATATCATGCAGCCGGGCATGACCAAGGTCGGCACGTCCGAAATGGGTGGCGCGATCCTCAAGGAAATGGAGACGATGGCGGCCTGATTGGGCGCACGATCTGACAATGGCGAGCAATCTTTCCAGCATTGGCTTCGTCTTCCGCGACGCGGAAGATTTTCACGCGCGCATGCTGGTGCTCGCCGAGGAAACGCGCGAGAGGCTTTCGTGCGAGGATGGCGAATATGCTATCTGGCGCTCGCGCACCGGGGCTGAGGTCTGGTTTCACCTGGCTCCAAGCGAGGACGCCGACGAGCAGGCGACGATCCTTGGGTTGGCCCCATTTTTCGAGGGCCAGTCGAGCGTTTCCGTATTGGTCACGCAGGTCCACAAGCGGCCGGACGATTCACCGCTTGAGGGCCTCCTGCACGGCTGGGTAGCGCCAGACGGCAGCGGGGCGGGAGCCTACCCGCTCGCATTCGATGCGATCGACTTTGCCGCGCATGCCACGCGCGCCTTACCGGCGACCTGGACCTGCCGCGTCACTGGCTTTTGCCGCAACCTCAATGTGCATATGGATGCAAGTACGCTCCCGGACGTCGGCGAAGGCCAGCGGCTGGCCCCACAAGCGCTCATTCCGATCGGGTTGTTCAACGATGCCGACGAGGATGAGGCGCCGACGGCGACGGGCGTGCCTGAGCCGACCGCATGGCTCACGGGGATTGTGCGGGCGCATCGGCTGCTGGAGAACGAGGCGACGGGGCGCTCGTTCCACTGGCTCAGCGTGGAGAGCATTGCGGCCACTTATGACCTCGTTGCAGACCCCGACATCGTCACGGGCGAAATCGTAGAAGGCCGGATTGTCGAAGTAATGGCCTGGATGTTCGCGCGGGTGTTGGATTGAGCGGGCTTGGACCCATGCTTGTGCTTGTGTTCGGGCTCTGACGCCTCATTGGGTGGCGCCGCGCCTCACCTCATCGGTACAGCTCACACATTATGCTGCTCGGTACAGTTTCCCGGCTTGCCGACGATAGAGCCGCGCGCAGTCCAGGATGGGCGCTCAGGTCTGGCGTGCGCCTGCTGCTTAGTGCGGGCGACGAAATGGAATTCGTAGCAGTTGTCGGCGACCTTCTTGACCCGATAGCAGCCGCCGCTCGAATCATTGTCATAGATGGTGCAGAATGCGCCCGCCTCAAGTGTCCATTTGCCAGCAATGGTGGCAGCGGCTTCGCGGTATTCCAGGCTGCCGTCTTTGAGATAAACCTCGCTGAAGGACCGGCCGCTGCCATACTTCCCCTCAAGCGTGGCACCGGTGAACGTGGCGGCCAGGTCAGCCTCGTTCATCCATGGATCGTCGGCGACGTAGGTGCTCGTTAACATCACAAACCCGAGCGCCATGGCTGCGACCGTGTCCAAACAGCGTATCAACATGTCCACCTCCAAGCCTGTTCCGAGTACAGATTGTGCCCGTTGGAACTCGGTTGTGCCTTGTCATTAAGACATAATTTAAGACCGTCTTGCGATTATTTCGTTTGATGCGCATATTTCGTTTGGGTCTAGATGGACCGACATGCACTTTGAAATGAGTGGAGAAGGAGATGCTTGCGTTACTCGATCAGACACCCGCACCTCTGGTGGCTTCGGAAGAAGAGGCTGCGGTCGCACGGACTGCCGCAGAGCGGCTTCGTGCGCTTGCTAAGGCAAAATGCGACGTAAACATCGTCATTGAGAACGAACCGAATATTGTGGTTCCGCTTCCGGCCGTAGCTGTTGATCTGATGTTCCAGATTCTGGAAGCCATGGGGGATCGGCTACCGATGACACTCATCCCGCATGATGCTCAACTCACGACCCAGCAGGCTGCCGATTTTCTCAATGTCTCTCGCCCCTATCTCATCAAGCTTCTGGAGGAGGGGCAAATACCTCACCGAAAAGTCGGTCGTCATCGCAGAGTAAGATATGCCGACCTTCACGAATTTGAGCGTAAGGCTGCTGGCGAGCAAAGAGCAGCGATAGATGAAATGGCCCGGCTTTCTCGAGAACTTGACCTCGACTGATCCATGATTTCGACCTTCACTGCCTTCATCGATTCGAACGTTTTCCATGGGGCCCGATTGCGCAGCCTCATTATCGAGATGGCGCAGTCGGGCATGTTTCGAGCTCGGTGGAGCGAACGTGTTCATCAAGAATGGATCTCTTCGGTCAGGAGAAGACGACCCGGCATCGATCTTGAAAAGCTCAATAGCTATCGGCTGCAAATGGACCTTGCCGTGCCGAACGCACTCGTCTCATGCTACGAGCAGTTCATCTCTTCAATCACACTTCCAGATCCCGATGATCGGCACATTGTAGCGGCGGCCCACGCTGCACGAGCAAGTGTGATCGTGACATTCAACGAGAAGCACTCAACGAGAAGCACTTCCCTGATGAGGTCTTGAACCCCTTGGGCCTGCATACCGAGCACCCTGATCAATTCCTGCTCGATCTTGCTGACCTTCAACCGGAATCCTTCATTGCGGCAGTAAGGGCCGATCTCAAGCACTATCGATCACCTCCACTGACCGCCGATGCCTACGCCGCAGACCTGCGAAAAGCAGGACTGCCCGATTGCGCAGACGAAGTAATCAGGCTCTTGAGGGTCTTACGGTCGCTAGAAAAATGAGGGGCTGCGTGGATTGTGCTCACGAGTGCACGCGGGCAGAAGCGTCTTCCGACGAAGCGGCGACTACGGCGACCACCTCGTCGGAAAATACGAGCGCCAGGGCACTCACGCCGGGATGCTTACGCCGGGACACTTCCCACGACGCGCCGGCACGCGCCTCTCAAGCCTCTTTGCGCTGGCGCACCTGCCGGCCAGCCATACGCGCCATGGTGCCATCCTTGTCGATGGCCTCGTGCTTGATCGCCCCCACGACATGCAAAATGATGGCAGCGATCA